>NZ_JBEYVW010000009.1:0-314663 GCF_040644175.1 Streptomyces sp. NPDC047017
GCCCCACCGCGGCCGGAGCCGCGAACTGATCAGCCGCCACCGCGCCGGCCAACGGCTGCCGCTCCTGCGCCTCCGCCACCACCGGAGCCGCGGCCTGCGCGGGAATCCGGTCTTCGGCCTGCTGCTGGGCGGCCTGGGCCAGCCCACCGCTGGTACGCAACGGAACCTCCTTGATGAAGAGCACGACGACGAGGGCGACGAACGCGCAGGGCGCGCCGTAGAGGAAGACATCGGCGATGCCGTGGCCGTAGGCGCTCTCCAGCCAGGTGCGCACCGCGTGCGGCAGCGCCTTCATGTCGGGCAGCGCCCCGTCCCCGCCCATCGCCTTGGCGGCGGCGGCCCGTGCCTGCGGGGCGAGGGAGGTGATGGTGTCCTTGGCGTGGTCGGCGATCCGGGTGGACATCACCGAGCCGAGCACGCCGACGCCGACCGCGCCGCCGAGGGTGCGGAAGAAGCTGACCGTGGAGGAGGCGGCGCCGAGGTCCTGCGGGGCGACCTGGTTCTGGGTGGAGAGGACCAGGTTCTGCATCGTCATGCCGACGCCGATCCCGAGCAGCGCCATGAAGACGGCCAGCCGCCAGTACGGGGTGTCGTAGCGCATGCTGCCCAGCAGGGCCAGGCCCGCGGTGAGCGACACACAGCCGCTGACCAGCCACGCCTTCCAGCGGCCGGTACGGCTGATGATCTGGCCGGAGACCATGGAGGCGACGAAGAGGCCGCCGATCATCGGGATCGTCATGACACCCGACATGGTCGGCGTCTTGCCCCGGGCCAGCTGGAAGTACTGCGAGAAGAACACGGTGCCCGCGTACATGCCGACGCCGACGAACAGCGAGGCCACCGCGGCCAGCGCGATGGTGCGGTTGCGGAACAGCCGCAGCGGGATGATCGGCGCGCCGGCTCTCGTCTCGGTGAAGACGAACAGCAGCGCCAGCACGATCGTGCCGCCCACCATGAGCGCGGTCTGCCACGACATCCAGTCGTACTTGTCGTTGGCGAAGGTGACCCAGATCAGCAGCAGGGACGCGGCGGCGGTGATGAAGAAGGCACCGGTCCAGTCGACCTTGACCTGGCGCTTGACGACCGGCAGGTGCAGGGTCTTCTGGAGCACCAGCAGGGCGATCAGCGCGAAGGGGATGCCGACGAACAGGCAGTAGCGCCAGCCGAGCCAGCTCGTGTCGGTGATGACACCGCCGAGCAGCGGGCCGCCGACGGTCGCGACCGCGAACGTGGCGCCGGTGTAGCCGGAGTAGCGGCCGCGCTGCCGCGGGGCGATCATCGCGGCCATGATGACCTGCACGAGCGCGGACAGGCCGCCCGCGCCCAGGCCCTGCACGACACGTGCGGTGATCAGCATGGCGGGGTTCTGCGCGAGCCCCGCTATGACCGAACCGCAGACGTAGATGATCAGGGCTATCTGGACGAGCGCCTTCTTGCTCAGCAGGTCGGCGAGCTTGCCCCACAGGGGGACGGAGGCCGTCATGGCGAGCAGCGCGGCCGTGACGACCCAGGTGTAGGCGGACTGGCCGCCGCCCAGGTCATTGATGATCGTCGGCAGGGCGTTGGTGACGATCGTGGAGGACAGGATGGCGGCGAACAGGCCGAGCAGCAGCCCGGAGAGCGCCTCCATGATCTGCCGGTGCGTCATCGGACCACTGTCCGGGGACGTGCCCCCGTGCTTGGCGTGAGCCCGCACACCGTCCGGTGTGGTCGTTGCCATGGGCTTCCTTTGCTTACGTGCGTGCATGCTTGCGTGTTTGCGGGTGTACCGGTGTACGGGTGTACTCAGGTGCTTGCCGGTGTACGGGCGGTGTCGTGGGCCGCGGGCCCGGGGACGCGCACCGCGGTGGCCCGGCAGTCGCCGAAGCTGACGCGCAGCCGGGTCATCAGCCGGATCAGCTGTCCCACCTCGTCGTCGCTCCAGTCGCTCAGCCGTTCGGCGAGCAGCCGCGAGGTCCGCCGGGAGAGGTCGTCGAGCCGGTCGAGGCCCGCGGGTGTCAGGCGCAGGATGCGCGAGCGCTTGTCCACCGGGTCCGGCAGCCGGTCGATCCAGCCGCGCGCCGCGACATGCGCCACGTGCCGGCTGACGACGGACATGTCCACCGCGAGCAGCTCGGCGAGCTTGCTCATGCGCATGTCGCCGTGATGGCCCAGCAGGGTCAGCACGGCGGCGGAGCCGGCCGGGCAGTCGGCCGGCAGGATCCGGCCCAGGTCCCGTTTCACGGCACCGACGGCGCTGAGCTGACGGGCCAGCTCCTCGTACTGCGCCTGCTCGGCCATCACACCTCCGGTAATCGTTGCTTAGAGCAACCATAAGCCCGCCAGGTTGCCTCGGGCACCCAAATCGGCGGGCGCGGGCTAAAAAGTTGGCAAAGGCAAGCATTGCGAACGTAAATGCTGGTGCGGTCGCCCCGGACACGGCGAACGGCCCGGTGCCGTCCGGCCCTGTCGGTGGGACAGGGCCGGACGGCACCGGGCCGGGTTCTTCTCGCGGAGGCGGGCCGCTTCCGTCAGCTCTTGCGCAGATCGGGGGCGGGCACGCCGATCAGCAGACGGCGCAGGGCGTCCCAGGCGGCACGCAGGGCGCGGGCGACCACGGGCGGGTCGCTGCCCATGATCCGGGCCCATGCCCCGCAGTCGTCGGGCAGCACGCTCACGCCGAAGGCCGGTCCGGTGCCGGCCAGTGCCTCGTGCAGGGTGTCGGCGACCTCGGCGGCGGGGGCCAGCGGGGTGAGGGCGTAGAGCGTGGCCATCAGGTCGTGGCCGCCGAAGACCGCCGGGCCGGTCACCGAGCCGGACTCGTGCGGGTCCAGCCGGACGGTGTCCACCACCAGGAGTTCGCCGTCGGGGCGGCTGATCTCCAGGTCGCTGTAGAGCAGGCGGTAGGCGTGCCGCTCGTCCCGGGCCAGCCGGCCCGCCGCGATCGTCTCGCCCAGCAGCACGGTGGCCGTCGGGTCGGCGGTCACCAGGGTCTGCTGGTAGAAGCGGGCGTCCCGGTACGGGATCAGCGGGTCGGGCAGGTACTCGACATAGCTGTCGGCGCCGGCCGTCAGGTGCACGACCTGGGTGGCGTGGTCGAACTCCATCCGGTGCAGCTTGGTGGCGGCCTGGGTGGTCAGGTGCACGGCGGCGCCGGCGCCGCAGTCGATGTCGACGCGGTTGCGGTCCGCCTGGACGATGCCGCCGCCGGTGGACATCAGATAGGTCACCGGCATGTCGGGCCGCGCGGGGTCCACGTACAGCGGGCGCATGATCTGCAGCGGCGACTTCTGGTAGCGGTCGACGAGTTCGGTGCGGTCGCCGACCCGCGCGTAGCGCAGTTCGAGCAGGCCGACCTTGCCGGGGCGCCCGGCGGCCAGGGTGTCCGGAATGCCGGTGAGGCCGAGCATCCGGGCCGGTACCCGCCGGGGTTCGTAGTGTGCGGGGTCCAGCCGCGCGGGCGCCGTGGTCATGCGGAGGCCGCCGCCCGGCCGGCCGGCCGGGCGGCCTCGTGGGCGAGCACGAAGTCGGCGATGGCGTCCAGGCCCTGACCGGTCAGGGAGTTGGTGAGCACCACCGGCCGCCCCTGCCGCACCTCGTGGGCGTCGGACTCCATCCGGTCCAGGTCGCAGCGCACGTACTGGGCGATGTCGACCTTGTTGATGACGAGCAGCTCGCACTCGGTGATGCCCGGGCCGCGCTTGCGGGGCATCTTGTCGCCCTCGGCGGTGTCAAGGACGAACAGGAAGAGGTCGACGAGCGCCGGGCTGAAGGTGAGCGTCAGGTTGTCGCCGCCGCTCTCGAAGAGCAGCGTGTCCACCTCGGGGAAGCGTTCCAGGATCTCGTCGGCGGCGGCCTGGTTCATCGTCGGGTCGTCGCGGACCGCGGTGTGCGGACAGGCACCGGTCTCGACGCCGACGATCCGGTCCGCGTCGAGGATCCCGGCCAGGGTGCGCCGCACATGGGCGGCGTCCTCGGAGGTGTAGATGTCGTTGGTGATCACGGCGGGGGTGCGGCCGCGTTCGATCAGCACCGGCACGAGCGCTTCGATCAGGGCGGTCTTGCCGGAGCCGACCGGCCCGGCGACGCCGACGCGCAGCACGCCGTCCCTGGGCCGCTGGACGAACTCGTCGTGGTCGTGGTGGTGGGAGCCTCGGACCTGTGTGGGGTCGTGCATGGTGGTGATCCTTGTCAGGGGTGGTGGGGTGACTTCACGGGGGGGGAGAGACCTCCGGGGCCCGGTGCCGCAGGCCCGGGAGACACCCGGCCCACGGCACCCCGCAGGCGCTAACTCGCGAACAGCCGGGCCTCGGCCCGTTCGTGCCGGCCGGCCATGACGTCGGCCACGGGGACGCAGCCGCCGAGGTCGGGCAGCTCCCGGCGCAGCGCCTCCTCCACGGTCTCCTCGATCACCGGGGCGGCGCCGTGCAGGACGACCTGCGCCCGGCGGTGGTCGGTGAGCCGCAGCCGCAGAGCGGCGCCCACGAAGCTGGCCGCGAAGGCGAACAGCTCGCAGGTGACCGCCTGCCGCGCGGTGAGGCCGCACCCCGCGTGGACGACCCCGGCGACGACCGGCTGGCAGCCGCGTACCGCGCCCTGCCGGTACAGGGCGCGGTACCGCTCGGTCTGCGGCGCGCCGTAGACCTCGCCGGCCAGGTCGAGCAGCTGGCGTCCGGTGCGTACGGCGGCCTGCCGGGCCTCGCGGCCCAGCTTGGTGGCGTACAGCCGCCGTTCCACGGCGACCACTTGGTCCCAGTCGTCCTCGGTCACCGCGCGGTGGGTGAGGGCGAGGGCGGTGGCGTCGGCCGGTCCCGCGCTGTGGCGGAGCAGGTCGGCCAGGAGGGCGGGCAGGGTGCGCGGGGTGACCGCGCGGGCCTGCTGGAAGCCCTCCAGGCCGTGCGAGAGGGTGTAGTAGCCGCTGGGGAAGGCCGAGTCGGTGAGCTGGAGTCCGGTCAGCAGCGCCGGGATCGGCATCGGGTCGTTCACGCCGGGTTTCCGTTCCTGCCGGGTGGCCGTCCGCGCGGGCCGGCCGGTGGGTGGCCGCGGGGCGCACGGGGCGCCCCGCGGGCCGTGGGAGGGGTCAGGCGATGTAGAAGAGCTGGTTGAGCGGCAGGCGTTCGGCCGGCTCGATGGTGGCCGGCTCGCCGTCGACGGTGACCTTGTACGTCTCCGGGTCCACCTCGATGCGCGGCAGCGCGTCGTTGCGGAGCATGTCCTGCTTGCCGATGGTGCGGCAGCGGCGCACCGGCTCGATCCGCCGCCGCAGGTCCAGTTCGCCGGGGACGCCCGCGGCGATGGACGCCTGGGACATGAAGGTGACGGAGGTGCGCTGGCGGGCCCGGCCGTAGGAGCCGAACATCGGCCGGTAGTAGACCGGCTGGGGGGTCGGCAGGGAGGCGTTGGGGTCGCCCATGAGCGCCCAGTTCACCATGCCGCCCTTGATGATCAGCTTGGGCTTGGCGGCGAAGGAGTGGATCGGCCAGAGCACGATGTCGGCGAGCTTGCCCGGCTCCAGGGAGCCGACCACGTCCGAGGCGCCCACGGCGATCGCCGGGTTGATGGTGAGCTTCGCCAGGTAGCGCAGCACCCGCGCGTTGTCGTTGCGGGAGCTGTCCTCGGCCAGCGCGCCGCGCACCTCCTTGCAGTGGTGGGCGGTCTGGAAGGCGCGGGCGAAGGACTCGCCGACCCGGCCCATGGCCTGGGAGTCGGAGGAGAAGATGCTGATCACGCCGAGGTCGTGCAGCACGGTCTCGGCGGCGATGGTCTCGGCGCGCACCCGGCTGTCGGCGAACGACACGTCCTCGGGGATGTCCCGGGACAGGTGGTGGCAGACCATCACCATGTCCAGCAGTTCGTCGACCGAGTTGATGGTGTACGGCAGGGTGGGGTTGGTGGAGGACGGCAGCACGTTGGGCTCGCCGGAGACCCGCATGATGTCGGGGGCGTGGCCGCCGCCCGCGCCCTCGGTGTGGAAGGTGTGGATGGTCCGGCCGTCGATCGCGGACAGGGTGTCCTCGAAGAAGCCGCCCTCGTTGAGGGTGTCGGTGTGCACGGCGAGCTGGATGTCGTGCTCGTCGGCGACGCGCAGCGCGTTGTCGATGGCCGCGGGGGTGGCGCCCCAGTCCTCGTGCACCTTGAGTCCGGCGACGCCCGCCTCGACCTGCTCGCGCAGCGCCTCGGGCAGGCTGCCGTTGCCCTTGCCGAGCAGGCCGACGTTGACCGGGAGGTCCTCGGCGGCCTCCAGCATCCGGTGGATGTTCCACGGGCCGGGGGTGCAGGTGGTGCCGTTGCTGCCGTCGGTGGGGCCGGTGCCGCCGCCGAAGAAGGTGGTGATGCCGTTGGACAGGCCCTCCTGGGCCTGCTGCGGCGAGATGAAGTGGATGTGGCTGTCGATGCCGCCGGGGGTGGCGATGAGGTGCTCGCCGGAGATGACCTCGGTGCCCGGGCCGATGACCAGCTTGGGGTCCACGCCGTTCTGCGCGTGCGGGTTGCCGGCCTTGCCGACGCCGACGATCAGCCCGTCGCGTACGCCGATGTCGCCCTTGACGACGCCGAGGACCGGGTCGAGGACCACGACGTTGGTGATGACCAGGTCGAGGGCGCCCTCGCGGTTGAGCGCGGCGGGGTCCTGGGCCATGCCGTCGCGGATCGCCTTGCCGCCGCCGTAGACGGCCTCGTCCCCGTAGGAACCGGCGTTGTGGTCGTGCTCGACCTCGACCACCAGATTGGTGTCGGCCAGGTGGAACCGGTCGCCCACGGTGGGGCCGAACAGGTCCGTGTACTGCTTGCGCGGGATGAGCGCCATCAGTGGTCGGCCCTCTCGTTCTCGGTGCCGGCGTTCCCTGCGGTGCCGGCGAAGCCCAGGTGTTCGGCGCGGCGCAGTGCGGCGCGCCGGGTGTCGGCGGCGTTCAGGCCGCCGTTGACGAGTCCGGTGAAGCCGACGAGCCGCCGGGTCCCGCCGAAGGCGACCAGCTCGACCTCGCGGGTGTCCCCGGGCTCGAAGCGCACGGCAGTGCCGGACGGGATGTCCAGGTGCATGCCGTAGGCGGCCTCGCGGTCGAACCGCAGTGCGCGGTTGGCCTCGAAGAAGTGGTAATGGGAGCCGATCTGGACGGCGCGGTCACCGGTGTTGGCGACGGTCACGCTTGCCTTGGCCCGGCCGGGGTTGATCTCCACGGGGTCGTCCCCGTAGAGGTAGTGTGCTCCACCCGACATCGTTGTCTCCTACTTTCAGGCGGTGGTTCAGGCGGTGGTCGCGCTGATGGGGTCGTGGCAGGTGACGAGCTTGGTGCCGTCCACGAACGCGGTCTCGACCTGGAGGACGGTGAGCATGTCGCGCACGCCGGGCATGACCTCGTCGGCGCTGACGACCTTGCGGCCCAGTTCCATGCACTCGGCCACGGTGTGGCCGTCGCGGGCGGCCTCCAGGACGGCCTCGGTGATCAGCGCGGCCGCTTCGCTGTAGTTGAGCTTGGTGCCCCGGGCCCTGCGGCGGCGGGCCAGGTCCGCGACCACGTAGACGTGGAGCTTGTCGATTTCGCGCGGTGCGAGGTTCATGGCGTCACTTCGCTTTCTCCAACGAGATGCCGGGCCGGTCCAGGGCGGGAACGGCCGCGAGGAAGAGCCAGGTCGTCACGACGAACGGCCAGGTGTAGGGGGAGCCGCCGGAGGGCTGGGCGAAGGCCTGCCAGGCGGCGGTGAAGGGGACCGAGGCGACGGCGGCGAGCGTCGCGTAGCCCGCGGTCCACGGCGTGCGGGCGAGGAAGGTGGCGCCGAGCGCGATGGCGACGAGCACCGCGTTGTAGCCGAACAGCCCTTCGCTGATCCGGTCGTCGGGCAGGCCCATGGCACAGGCGGTGACGATGGCGACGGCACTGCCGCAGGCGGCGGCGAGGGCGGCGGCCCGGGAGGCGACGAGCAGCCCGGCCAGCAGGATCAGGCCCGCGTACCACTTGTCGAGGAAGAAGACCTGGCCGATGTTGTCGCAGAAGGCCCGGCCGAGTTCGGCGGCCGACAGGGAGGTGAACCCGTCGCCCTCGATCGGCGCCGCGGCCGGGGCGGCCGGGGCGGCCGGCACCGCGATCGCCAGCACTCCGGAGACCAGGCAGAAGGGGGCGGTCAGCGCGGGCAGTCCGACACGGCCGAGGAGCCGGCCGGCCGCCGCCCCGGCGACCGCGCAGACGGCGCCGGCGAGCACGGCGAGCAGCGCGGTCCGCCAGGAGGCGCCGAACCGGACGACGACGGCGATGCCGGTCAGGCAGCCGCAGTAGCCTTCCAGGCCCTTGGCCAGGCCGTCCCGGTCGGCGCCCAGCAGGGCGGCGGCCCCGGTGGACGCGGCGGCGCCGAGCAGACCGTAGAGGCCGATGCGCCAGCCGTCCGCGAACAGGGCGACGGCGAACAGCAGACCGGTCCACGGGCTGGCGCTCAGGGCGACCTGGGCGATGCCCCGCAGATGCATCCGGCCCACGTCGCCGGGGAGCAGGCTTCCGCGAAGCACCCGCCCTCCACCAGGCATGCCTTCTCCTCGTTCACGGCGCACCGCAGCGTCAACGCCCGCTGATTCACGGCAAGATGCTGCTTGATCAACAACTTGTTGAAGGCT
Organism: Streptomyces sp. NPDC047017; assembly: GCF_040644175.1. NCBI lineage: Bacteria > Bacillati > Actinomycetota > Actinomycetes > Kitasatosporales > Streptomycetaceae > Streptomyces > Streptomyces sp. NPDC047017. Next base: position 8,582 of record NZ_JBEYVW010000009.1, read on the forward strand.
ACGCCTGGACTTCAGGAGAAAGTACGCCAACGCCCGGTGACGAAATGGGCACCACGCGGAATCGATGCTGGTGACGAAGGGGTACGTGCGGGTAGGAATGCCGTCTTCCTGATCTCAAACCTGTAATCTTGGCCAGCCCTTGGGGTTTTCCAGATGAAAAACCAACCAAAGGACGGCACGGCATTTCAGCATCCGGATACGGGTACGGGGGAACCGCCGGAGAACTGCCAGGAAAGTCGCCAAGCCGGTGAATTCATGGCACGACGAAGTGCCGCCGTCCCCGCGCACAGGGGGCGGCGGCACCGGCCACCGTGGCGCTCAGGGCACGCCCGAGTCCCCTTCTTCACTGTCAGCTCTCCCCGCCCCGCACTCCGCCCACCACGCCGGGTCGTCCCGGGCAGGCTGCTGTTGTCCTTGTGCATCCCGGCGGCGCCGTCGGCGAGTTCACGGAGGATGTCGGCGTCCGCGGGCGGCGCACCTCGTACTCCGAGAGCCCTTCGAGCTTCCACAGCAGGGCGTCCCGGGCGGTCTGGAGGTAGTGGCGGAGGTGGGACTTGGCATCGGTCGCGGTCATGGGGTCAGTCTGCCGTGTACATGATCTCCGTCCGCCGCCTTTTCCCTCACCAAAGGGGTCGTGGTGTGGGAGATGTGCGCGGTGGGTACGCGGGGCCATCGGACACCTCGGCGGCACGGCGAGGTGACAGTGCAAGGAGGGAAGATCATGAAGAAGCTGACGCGGCGCATCGCGATGACAGGGGTTTCCGCCGCGGTGGCGGGAGGCGCCCTGTTCGCTACCGGCGGTTCCGCGATGGCGGCCACGTCGGCGTCGTGCGGCGGCGCCGGCCATACGCCGGCCCGGCACTCCGTGGCCGCCCCCGCGCACCACTCCTCCGCGTACCGCGCCGTCTCCGCCCGGCACCCCGCCCCCGTCACCCACCGGCACATCGACCAGTGGGTCGCGGACCAGATCGCGTGGTTCCTCCCGTCGGCCGCCCAGCGGCTGGCGATCTACGACCCGTGGGTGAAGGACCAGCTGGCGCTGTTCGGGCTGGACGGCCGGTAGCGGCGCGGGGTGCGGGCGGGCCGGCGGGACCGGCGGCTGTACGTCGGCGCGGCGGGTCAGTGGGGCCGATGCCGATACGGCGGTGGAGGCGGCGGTACGCCGGTGAGGCCGGCGACGCGGGCAGGCCGGTAGCTCGTTGCGTGCCGGCGTCGCCCACGGGCCGCGTCGGGCGGGCTCGGGCTCCGGAGTCGAGCGTGCTCGGCGCGTCCACCGGCTCGGCGCCCCGATTCCGCCGCTCCCGGCTCCGGCGCCGACCTGCCACCGAGCGAGCACCGCGCCCGGCCCGCTCCTCCCCGGCGCCCAGATCCCGCCCGGGCTTGAGCCTGCCCACCGCCGTCCCGGCGCCGACGTTCGATACGGCCCCGTACCGGGCGAACGGTGAACGCCTCATCCACACGATCACCGACCCGGCGACCAGTCACCGCAGCCCCGCGCCCCGGCTTCTCTCGCCGAACGGCGCGGCAGCGCGTCCATCGGCCCACGCGCCCCTGATCCACCGCACAGACCCACGGCTCGCTCCTCCGGCGTCTCCCCGACGCCGGAGGAGCGCCGCGCGCGGAGGCCCGCCCCGTTCAACAGCGCCCACACCGGTCCCCGGTCCCCGCTCCCGGCCTCGCCCGCAACCGTCGCAGCGCGGCGCTCAGCGGGCGAGCAGCGAGTCCGCCAGGGCCGTCGCCGTGGTGGTGTCCAACGGGGCGTGGCCGAGCAGGAAGCGGTACCAGAAGAAGCCGTAGAACTGGTCTACGAGGAGGTCGAGGTCCTGGTCGGCGGCGAGTTCGCCGCGGTCGCGGCCGCGTTCCAGGAGCCGGCGTACGGCGGTCCGGCGGGTCCGGGTGAAGGTGCGGACGAGGTCGGCCAGGTGGGGGTCGCGGGCCGCCTCCTGGACGAGGGCGCGCAGGACCGGCCCGGTGGGCGGGCGCTGGGACGCCTCGAAGGTGGCGACCGCGAGCGCGCGCAGGTCCTCGCGCAGGCCGCCGGTGTCCGGTGCGGGCACGTCCTGGGCGGCCCGGTCGCTGAGCGCGTCCAGCAGGACGGCGCCCTTGGACGGCCACCACCGGTAGAGGGTCTGCTTGCCGACGCCCGCCGCCCGCGCGATGGTCTCCACGGTCACCGGAGCCCCGTCGGCGTCGGTGAGCAGGGCGAGGGCCGCGTCGAGGATGGCCCGGCGGGCGGCCTCGTTGCGCCGCCGGCCGGTGTGGGGGCGGCGCGCCGCGCCGGGGGTGGCGGCTGGTTCTTCCGTGCCCATGGGGTCGTCCTCTCCGTGCATGACGCCATCATCCTCTCCAGAATCCCTTGACGAGAACCACGGTCTCGACAACACTTTGACGAGACCGCCGTTCTCGGCAACCGGCAACCGGCCGGGACGGCGGGTGATACGCACGGTCGTACGCAGAGAGGGCACACCCATGAGCAGCACTGCGAAGAACCCCGCCTCCCCCGTCGCCAGCCCCCTGGAGGGACGGCGTGTCGTCGTCATGGGCGGCAGCTCGGGGATAGGCGAGGCGACGGCCGCGTTCTTCGCGGCGGACGGCGCGGAGGTGGTGATCACCGGCCGTGACCAGGGGCGGCTGGACGCGGCCGCCGCCCGGATCGGCGGCAAGGTGTCGGCGTACCGGGTGGACGCGGGCGACCCGGAGGCGGTCGACGCGTTCTTCGCCGGCTTCGGCGCCGTCGACCACCTGATCCTCGCGCTCAGCGGCGCCAAGGGCGGCGGCCCCTTCGCCGAGCTGGACCTGGCCGATCTGGCGGCGGGCTTCGACGGCAAGTTCTGGCCGCACGTCCGCGTCCTGAAGGCGGCCCTGCCCACACTCGGCCGGGACGGCTCGGTGACGCTGGTGACAGCGGCCTCCGCGCACGCCGCGCTGCCCGGCACCGCCGGTCTCGCCGCGATCAACGGCGCCCTGCAGGCGATGGTCCCGCCGCTCGCCGTGGAGCTGGCCCCGCTGCGGGTCAACGCCGTCGCGCCGGGCCTCGTCGACACCCCGTGGTGGGACGGCGTACCGGACGAGCAGCGCAAGGCGCTCTTCGAGAAGGTCGGCGCCGCCACCCCGGTGGGCCGCGTCGGCCGCCCCGAGGAGGTCGCCCGCGCCATCCACATGCTCGCGGCCAACGGTTTCATCACCGGTGTGGTGCTGGACGCGACGGGCGGCGCCAATCTGGCGACGGGCCGCTGAGCCATCGCGAGCCACCGCGGGCGGATGCCGGCGATGGCTCGCGGGACCGTCCGCCGGGCCGGTCAGGCCAGTGCGCCCAGGGCCTCCCAGGTGCGCAGCCGGTCGTCCGGGCCACCGAGTTCGCTGCCGGAGACGACGACCTCGGTGGCGCCCGCGTCCCGATAGGCGCGGACCGTCTCGGCGAGGTGCTTCGCGTCGCCGATGGCGGCCAGCTCGGCGGCGTGGCCGACGCCGGACTGCTCGATGACACGGGCGTAGGACGGGATCTGCTGGTAGAAGGTGAGCGCCTCGTGGACGGTCGCGCGGACCCGGTCGGGCTCGTTGGTGACGACGGCGGGGACGAACGCGACGACCCGGGGCGCGGGGCGGCCCGCCTCCTCGGCGGCGCGGGTGACGGCCGGGACGATGTGTTCCGCGAGGGCGCGCGGTCCCGCGAGGTAGGGCAGGATGCCGTCGGCGAGCCGGCCGCTCACCCGCAGCGCCTGCGGCCCCATGGCGGCGACGAGCAGCGGCACCGGCGGCTCGGCGCCCGGCACGGCCGCGGGCCGCAGGGTGCGCGCGGTGAGCAGTTCGCCCCGGAAGTCCGCGCTGCCCGTCTCGGTCAGCGGGCGCAGCGCGGTGAGGAACTCCCGCAGCCGGGCCACGGGCCGTTCGAAGGGCAGCCCGAAGGCTTCTTCCGTGAACAGCTGCGTGCCGAGGGCGAGCCCGAGGTGGTAGCGCCCGCCGAGGGCGGCCTGGACGGTCCGGGCCTGGCCGGCGACCAGCAGCGGATGGCGGCCGAAGACGGGCAGCGCGGCGGTGCCGAAGTGGATGCCGGGCACCTCGCGGCCGACGATCGCGGCGAGCGTCGGGGCGTCGTAGCCGAAGGCCTGGCCGAACCAGACGGAGGTGAGGCCGGCCGCCCGTGCCTCGCTCACCTGGCGCACCACCTCGTCCAGGGGCGGTGCGGAACCTGTCATGTCGATGGTCGCTCCCACAGTCATGAAGATGCCAACGACCGTGACCGGCGCGGGTGTTCCGCCGCGCGTATGAACGCTGTGTGTCGGGGTGGGCTCTGCGTGTAGGGGTGGATGTGTGTGTGTCGGGGTGGACCGTGAGCCGCACGGACACGGTGAGGCAGGCGGACACGGTGAGCCGGGCCCGCCGCCGTCACGTCCCGGTGACGAGCATGACGACCAGGACGAGGGCGAGCAGGGCCACGTAGGCGGCGGAGTGCAGCCGGTCGGGGACGTGCGCGCCGAGCCTTCTGACCAGGGCGATGGTGGGCAGTGAGCCGCAGAGCAGGGCGGCGCACGCCACGAGGTCGACGTAGCCGATGTAGCCGACGCGGCCGGGGTGCGCGGGGGCGGCGGGTGCCAGTGCGTAGACGAGGCTGCCCGCGAGGGCGACCGGCACGCTGAGCGGGTTCGCCAGCGCGGTGGCGGCCGCCATGGGCAGTCCGCGGCGGCGCAGCAGCGGGACCGTCATGACGCTGCCGCCGACACCCAGGCTCGCGGCGACCGTGCCGATGCCGACGCCGCCGAACGTGGTCGTGAACCGGCCGAGCGGTCGCGGCGGCCCGTCGTCCGGGACCGCGAGGAACCCCTTGCGCAGCAGGCTGTCCGCGATCGTGACCAGCAGGTACGCGGCGAACAGCATGTGCAGCAGGCCGCCGCTGAGCCGGGTGGCGGCCAGTGAGCCGAGTGCCGCGCCCAGCAGGACGAAGCCGGCCAGCGGCCACACGTACTCCTGCCGCAGCCGGCCGGCGCGGCGCTGCGCGAGTGTGGCGGTCACCGCGTTGACGACCATGACGGCCGTCGAGGTCGCGACGGCCACGTGCATGGCGTCGGCGGCGCCGTCATGCGCCGTGGCGAGCAGGGAGCCGTAGACGACGGGGACGGTGACGAAGCCGCCGCCGAAGCCGAACAGCACCGTGGTGACGCCGGTCAGGCAGCCGAACAGGAGGAGGGTGAGGAACGAGGTCAGCACGTGGGAAACGCTAGGAAGCGGCGCGGGTGGCGGGCAATCGACCGTTCGCCAGGTTCTTACGCGCAGCCGACAGCCGGAGGTAGGGTCGGCCGCGTGCGCAACGTTCCCGTCGCCGAGGTGGACGGCCTGGACCGCGCGGTGCTCGCCATCGGCACCGACTACCCGGACGAGCATCTGCTGCCCTTCCACGAGCACCGCCGCGCCCAGGTGCTGTACGCGGCGACGGGGGTGATGCAGGTGGAGACGGCGGACGGCGCCTGGACGGTGCCCACGGCCCGCGCGGTCCTGGTGCCGCCCCGCGTCCCGCACCAGGTCACCATGACCGGGGTCAGCACCCGCAGCCTGTACATCGAGCCGGACGCCGTTCCGTGGTTCCCGGGGCGCTGCCGCGTGGTGGACGTGTCCGCGCTGCTGCGGGCGCTGATCCTGGCGGCCGTCGACATGGCGCCCCGCTATCCCGCGCACGGCCGGGACGCGGCGGTCGTCGACCTGCTCCTGCACGAGCTGCGGAACCTGGCGCCGCTCCCCCTGGACGTGCCGCTGCCCGCCGACCCCGGGCTGCGGCGGCTGTGCGTCGCGTTCCTGGCCGCCCCCGACATCCACGACCCGCCCGCCCGCTGGGCCGCCGCCCTGAACGTCAGCGAACGCACCCTCGGCCGGCTGTTCCGGCGCGGTACGGGGCTGAGCTTCGCGCAGTGGCGGCAGCGCGCCTGCGTGCTGCGGTCGGTGCACGCGCTGGCCGCGGGGACTCCGGTGACCCGGGTCGCGGTCTCCCTCGGGTACGAGAATCCCGCCGCGTTCACGGCGGCGTTCCGCGCCCTGCTGGGCCGCGCGCCCTCCGCGTACCGGGACCGGCCGCCGACGGACGCACCCGGTACGCGCCGCGACCGGGCGGGCGGGTGAGGCGGTGCCCGGCGGCTGGGCGAGGCGGTGCCCGGCGACTGGGTGAGGCGCGGTCACGCGGCCGGGAGGGGCGCGGTCACGCGGCTGGATGAGGCGCGGTGCCGCAGCCGGGTGGGACGCGGTGCCGCAGCCGGGTGAGGCTTCGTCACGCGGCCGGGTGAGGTGGGCCGTCCGGTGTCCGCCGGTGGGGGAAACGCCGGTGGCGGACCTGGCGCGGACGGGGTGCGGCGGGGATGCTGTCCGGGGCACAGCCGCCCCGCGCGCCGATGCCGCCCACGTCCCCTCCCCCAGGAGGCCCCGTGCGCCACCTCGACCTCGTAGTGATCGCCGTGTATCTGGTCGCGGTCGCCTGGCTCGGCCTGCGGCTGTCGGGGCGGCAGGGTTCGGCCGAGGAGTACTTCACCGGCGAGGGGCGGATGCCGTGGTGGACCGTGTGCTTCTCGGTGGTGGCCACCGAGACCAGCGTGCTCACGGTGATCAGCATCCCGGGCGGCGCCTACGGCGGCCAGGCGTTCGGCAACGTGGAACTCGCGCTGGGCTATGTGATCGGGCGCGTCGCCGTCGCCGCCTGGCTGGTCCCGCTCTACCGGCGGGGCGGCTTCGTCAGCGCCTACGCCTACCTCGGGGACCGCTTCGGCCACCGCCTCCAGGGACTGGCGTCGGTCACCTTCGTGGGGACCCGGCTGCTCGCGGAGGGCGTACGCCTGTTCGCCTCCGCCATTCCGATCAAACTCCTGCTGGACGAGCTGGGCGTCGGCGCCGACTACCGGACGATCATCGTGGCCATCACCGCGGTCACCGTGGTGTACACGTTCCTCGGCGGCATCAAGGCGGTCATCTGGACCGACGCCGTGCAGATGCTGCTCTATCTGGGCGGCGCGCTGCTGGCGATCGCGGTGCTCTCGGGGCACGTCGGGGCGCGGGGCTTCGGCGCCGCGCTGCACAGCGGCCATCTGCGCGTCTTCGACCCGGACTTCACGCCCGCGCACATCCTGACCAGCTCCTTCGCCCTGCCCACCGCGATCCTCGGGGGCGCCGTCTTCGCCATGGCCAGCCACGGCTCGGACCAGCTGATCGTGCAGCGCGTGCTGGCCACCCGCGACCTGCGCGCCGGCCAGAAGGCGCTGATCGGTTCGGGGATCTTCATCACCGTCCAGTTCGCGGCGTTCTCCCTCGTCGGCGCGCTGCTGTGGGCGTACCACGGCGGCCGGTCCGTCACCGGGCTCGGGCTGCGCGGCTCGGACGACCTCTATCCGGACTTCATCCTCCACGGCCTGCCGGTGGGCGTCTCGGGGCTGCTGGTGGCCGGCATCCTGGGCGCGGCCATGGGGTCGCTGTCCTCGGCGCTCAACTCGATGTCCCACTCCACCGTCTCCGACCTGGTCCGCGGCCTGCTGCGGCGTACGCCCTCCGAGGCGGCCATGCTGCGGCTGGCGCGCGGGACGACGCTGGTGTGGGCGGTCCTGATGGCGGTCTTCGCCTGCGCGTTCAGCACCGGCACGGGCAACGTCTACCTCACCGGCCTGACCATCGCCGGGTACACCTACGGCGCCCTGCTCGGCGCGTTCCTGCTCGGCCGCCTGGTTCAACGGGCCGACGAGAAGGACTCGCTGGTGGCGTTCGTGGTGACCGTGGCGGTGATGACGTATCTGGTGCGGGGCGTCCGGATCGACACGGTCGTCGCGGGCGCCACCGTGTCCGCGGGCATCGCCGCGCAGTGGCTCGTACCGGCCGGTGTGGTCCTGACCCTGGCCGTGGGCGGCGCGCTGAGCCTCCTGCACCGGCCACCGGCCGATGACGACGCCGCCGCCGTACCGGACCCGCCGCAGGAGGCGGCGCCGCAGGGCGCCCGGTCCGTCTGACGCACCGGAGCCCGCCGCCGCCCGTCCGGGGCCTCCCCGGCCGCCTACGAAGGGACGCGGTCGCCTTGCGCGTGATCGGTCTGATGTCGGGCACCTCCTACGACGCCGTCGACGCGGCCGCCACCGAACTGCGTCTCGAAGGCGACGAGTTGGTCATGTCGCCGCTCGGCGCGATCAGCGTGCCCTGGCCCGGGGAGGTGCGCCGGGGCATCGAGGACGTGCTGCCGCCCGCGGTCACCACCGCCGAGGCCGTCTGCCGCCTGGACACCGACGTGGGCCGGGTCTTCGCCGACGCCGCCGTACGGGCCGTCGAGGCGCTGTGCCCCGGCGGTGCGGATCTGGTGGTCTCGCACGGCCAGACCGTCCACCACTGGGTGGAGGACGGACGGGTCCGCGGCACCCTCCAGCTCGGCGCACCGGCCTGGATCGCGGAGGCGACCGGCCTGCCCGTCGTCTCCGGCCTGCGCGGCCGCGACGTGGCCGCGGGCGGCCAGGGGGCGCCGCTGGTCAGCATGGTCGATGCCCTGCTGCTGCGCGGACGGCCGGGGGTGGCCGCCGCGCTCAATCTCGGCGGCATCGCCAACATCACCGTGCTCGACCCGCGGACCGGCCCCCTCGCCTTCGACACCGGCCCCGCCAACGCGCTGCTCGACGCCGCCGTACGGCACTTCACCGGCGGCGTACGGCACTACGACGAGGACGGCCGCGGCGCCGCGCGCGGCCGGGTCAGCCCCGGGCTGCTGGCGCTGCTGCTGGCCGAGCCCTACTACCGGCGGCCCGCCCCGAAGACCACCGGCAAGGAACTGTTCCGCCTGGACCGGCTGCTGGACGCGCTCGCCGCCGAGCCCGTACCCGAACCCGACGACGTGCTGGCCACGCTGACCCGGCTGACCGCGGTGACGGTCGCGGACGCCTGCCGCGCACACGGCGTCGGTGAACTCGTCGTCTCCGGCGGCGGAGTCCGCAACCCGGTGCTGCTGCGCGTGATCGGCGAGGAACTGCCCGGCGTGCGAGTCCTGCCGAGCGACGCCCTGGGACTGCCGGCCGCCGCCAAGGAGGCCCTCGCCTTCGCGGTCCTGGGCTTCCTGACCGTGCACGGCCTGCCCGGCACGGTGCCCTCGTGCACCGGGGCCCGGCACGCCTCGCTGCTGGGCGGCATCACTCCCGGCCGGGAGCCGCTGCGCCTTCCCCCACCGGCCGCCGACGCACCGACGCGGCTGCGGATCGCCCCTCCCCCGCGCTGAACCCGTGCCCCGCCCGTCACCGCGCTCCTCCCGGAGAACCCCGTGGCCCGCAGGAACCGTTCGCCTCTCGGCCGCGCCCTGGCCGCCGCCGCGGCCGCCGCCGTCATGCTCGGCACGGCGGCACCTGCGCTCGCCCCGGCAGGCCGGCCGACTGCTGCGGGGCGGGCCGCCGGGTAGGCGGCGGACGCCGCGGGGCGGCGGCCCCGCCTACCCGGCGGCGGACGCGGTCCAGCGGATCGAGCCGGTGACGGTCTCCCCCGGCATCACCGTCACCGGTGACGCGAGAGCGCGAGCGTGGCCTCCGGCCACCGGCCCGTCGCCGCCGGCCTCCTGCTCCACCGGCCCGCTTCCCGACCGTCCGGCCGCGATAGCGTGGGGGAATGCGCTACGAGGTGACCGACGAGGACACGGCGGCGGCGGTGGGCAGCGGAGACGTGCCCGTGCTGGCCACGCCCCGGCTGATCGCGTGGCTGGAGGCGGAGACGGTACGGGCCGCCGCGCCGTTCACCGCGGCGGGCGAGACGACCGTGGGCACCGCGATCCGCGTACGGCACCTGCGCGCCACCCTGGTGGGCGGCCGCGTCGAGGTCGTGGCCGAACCGCCCGCCGCGCCGGAGGGCCGCCGGCTCACCTTCGCCGTGCGGGCCGTCGACGGTTCGGGCGAGGTGGTGGCGGCCGGCGAGATCGACCGCGCGGTCGTCGACCGCGAGCGGTTCCTCGCCTCGGCGCCCGATCCCGCGGCGGGCGGCTCCGGCCGGTAAGGGCCGCGCTCACGCCGAGGCCATCCTGGTCAGCCCAGCGGCCGCGTCGCGTGGCGCGCCGCGCGCCGGGCGGTCTCCAGGGCCCCTTCCCGGGTGGCACCGCGCAGGCCGAGGACGACGCGGGTGCTGAGTCCGTCGAGGAGGGCGAGGAGTTCGTCGGCGGCCGCCGGGACCTCCTGCGCCGTCAGGCCGAGGCGTCCCTGGCGCACCCCGCGGAGCAGCAGTTGCTCCAGGTCCTCCTGCCAGGCCCGGTCGATCTCCTCCTGGGCCGCGGTGAGTTCGCCGTCGCGCGCGGACCGCGCCCACAGCTCGACCCACAGCATCCAGCGGGAGTCCCGGGGGCCCTCGGGGAGGTAGAGGCCGAGGAAGGCGTCCAGGCGGCGCGGGACGGTGGTGCGGCGCGAGAGCAGGGCGCGGCGGTCCTCGGTCAGCCGGTCCTCGCTCCAGCGCAGCGCTTCCAGGAGCAGCCGGTCCTTGCTGCCGAAGTAGTACAGGATGTGGCCGCCGGAGGTGCCCAGGCGCTCGGCCAGTCCGGACATGGTGAGCGTGGCCAGGCCGTGCTGCGCGATGGCGCGCATCGCCTCTTCCAGCATGCGTTCACGGGCGACCGCGCCGCCGCGCCTGCGTCGTGCCCCCTGCGCCCCCTGCGCCACCTGTGCCGTCACGCCGGCCAGTCTAGCGGCACCGCCCGATTTTTTTGAACGCTGGTCAAGTTTTGGATGGCCTCCGGTCGACCTCTTGACAGGACAGGACCGCCGTACACATCTTGTATGGCGTTCAAAGTCCTTGAATCGCGTTCAAGAAACCTCTTCCTCTTCGGCTCCTCCGCACGCGGTTCGCCGCCCGATCCCGGGGATGCACCTCCATGACGCACACTCCTGCGGACACACCGCACGGCACCTCACCGCCGACGCCCGCCCCCGCCTCCCCCGTCTCCGTCTCCCCCGTCGCGTCGGCCGCCGCCGCCGACGTGGCGGACATGGCCGGTGCGGCGGAGGGCGCCGCGGCGCCCGGCCTCGCCCGGGTCCTCGGCCCGGTGGGCGCCGTCCTGCTCACGCTCTCCTGCATCACCCCCGCCTCGTCCCTGTTCATCCTCGTCCCCGAGCTGTTCGCCGGACAGGGCACGGGCGCCCCGCTGACCATCGTGGTGGGGATCGTCATCTCGATCGCCGTGGGCGCGTGCTACGCCGAACTCGGCACCCTGACCCCGAGTTCCGGCGGCGAGTACGCCATGGTGGACGCGCTGCTCGGGCGTTTCCTCGGCTGGGTGACCTTCGCGATGACCATCGCGATGCTCGTGGTCATCCCGCCGGTGATCGCGCTGGGCATGGCCGACTACCTCGCCGACCTCGTCCGGGTGGACCCGCAGGTCGCCGGGTGTGCGGTGATGCTCGTGGCGATCGCCACGGCCGTCCTGGACATCAAGTCGAACGCGCTGGTCACCGGCGCCTTCCTGATCCTCGAACTGATCGCCGCCGCGGTGGTGGCGGCGCTCGGGCTGACCCATGTCCACCGCTCGCCGTCCGTCCTCATCCACCCCGAGGTGCACGCGGCGACCGCCGGGCAGTCCACCTTCACCCTGGGGCTGCTCGTCTCCGGCCTGGCCGCCGCGATGTTCGTGGTCAACGGCTTCGGCACCGCCTCCTACCTCGCCGAGGAAATCCACCAGCCCCGCCGCAACGTGGCGCGCACCGTCTTCTGGTCGCTGTTCATCGGGGCCGCCGTCATCGTCGTCCCGGCGGTCGCCGCCGTGCTCGGCACCGGCTCGACCCGGGCCCTGTCCACCGCGACCTTCTCCGATCTGGTGCGCGGCTGGGCCGGCGACACCACGGCCACCGTCATCGACCTGTGCGTCGCCCTCGCCATCCTCAACGCCGTGCTGGTGATGGTGCTGCAGAACGCCCGGGTCGTCTACGCCTCCGGCCGGGACCGGGCCTGGCCCGCACCGGTCAACCGGGCGCTGACCCGGCTGCACCCCCGCTTCGGCTCCCCGTGGGTCGCCACCCTCGCCATCAGCCTGCCCGGCGCGGCGCTGGCCGCCTTCGCCGACCTGTCCACGCTGTACGAGGCCACCGGCGCGATCCTCGCCGTGGTGTACGTGCTGCTCGCGCTCGCCGCCCTGGCCGCCCGCCGCGGCACGCTGCGCGAGCGGCCCGCCTGGCGGATGCCGCTGTGGCCGCTGGCACCGGTCGTCGTGCTCGCCTCCGTCGGTTACGTCCTGTACCAGCAGGCCGGACGGGATCTGGCCATCACCGGCGGCGTCATCGTCCTCGCCGCCCTCTACTACGCCCTCTACCTGCGCCGCCACCCCCACGACCGGTGGCAGGTCGCCGCTCCCGACGACGACAGCTGAGCCGCACGGCGCACGCCCGCCGACCCGCGCCCAAGAGCAACAGCAACAGCAACAGCAACAGCAACAGCAACAGCAACACCGCACACCGCACCGACTGGAGAACCCGATCGTGACTGCCCCCTCCCCCGCCCAACTGGTCCTACGCAACGCGCGCATCCACACCGTGGACCCGGCGCTGCCCTCGGCCGAGGCGCTCGCCGTCCGCGACGGCCGCATCGTGTGGCTGGGCTCCGACGCGGACGCCGCGGCGTGGACCGGCCCCGGGACCGAGGTGCTCGACGCGGGCGGGCGGCGGGTCCTGCCGGGCTTCGTCGACGCGCACAACCACGTACGGCTGGGCTCGGACGCCGAGTGCGTGCAACTGGCCGGGGCGCGCTCCCTCGCCGAGGTCACCGCCCGTATCGCCGCCTGGCGCGAGCGGCACCCCGGCGCCGGGTGGATCGAGGCGGAGGGCTTCGACTACTCGGTCCTGCCCGACGGCCGGATGCCCCGGGCGGCGGACCTGGACGCGCTCACCGGCGACACCCCCGCCTTCGTCCTCAGCTACGACGTGCACACCATGTGGCTCAACAGCGCGGCCATGGCCCGCCTGGGCGTCACCCGCGGCTGCGGCCCGCTCCCGTTCGGCGTACCCGAGACCGACCCGGACTCCGGCGAACCCACCGGTTTCGTCAAGGACTTCGCGGTGCGCGGCCTCTCCCGCGAGGGGCACCGGGCGCTGCGCGAGCTGGGGGTACCGTGGGCCTCGGCCGAGCGGCAGTACGGACGGCTGGTGAACAGCCTGGACGACGCGATCCGCTTCGGCATCACCACCGTCGTGGAGCCGCAGAACTCCCTCGACGACCTGGAGCTGTTCGAGCGTGCCCGCAAGGAGGGGCGGCTGCGTTCCCGGCTGGTGGCCGCGCTGTTCCATCCGCGCGGCACCACCGAGGCCGACCTGGACGAGTTCGCCGAGGCCGCGCGCCGCTTCGACGACGAGCGGATGCGGGTGGGCCCGCTCAAGCTGTACATCGACGACGTGGTCGAGCCGCGCACCGCGGCCCTGCTGGAGCCGTACACGGGCTGCCGGCACCGCGGGGACACCTTCTACCCGCCGGAGGAGTTCGCCGGGCTGCTGGCGCGGCTGGACGAGCGCGGCTTCCAGTGCTTCGTGCACGCCACCGGTGACCGCGGCATCCGCACCGTGCTGGACGCGGTCGCCCGGGCCCGGGCGGCGAACGGCCCGCGCGACGCCCGGCACCAAGTGGTCCACGTGGAGTGCTGCGACCCGGCGGACGTGCCGCGTTTCGCGGAACTGGGCGTCGTGGCCTGCATGCAGCCGCGCCACTGCGCCCCGGAGATCGCCGGTCCCGGCCAGGACTGGGCGCGGAACGTCGGTCCCGGGCGGTGGCACAAGGCGTGGCCGATGCGCAGCCTGCACCGGGCGGGGGCCACGCTGGCCTTCTCCAGTGACTGGAACGTGGCGGAGATGGACCCCATGATCGGCCTGTACACGGCGGTCACCCGGCGTCCGCTGGCGGGCGGCGAGCCGTGGATGCCGGAGGAGACGGTGGACGTGGAGACCGCCGTGCGCGCCTACACGATGGGCTCGGCGTACGCGAACTTCCTGGAGCACGAGCGGGGTTCGCTCTCCGTCGGCAAGGTGGCCGATCTGGTCGTGCTCTCCCGTGACGTGCTCGCGGCCGAGCCGGCCGACATCCCGGGGACGGTGTGCGAGATCGTCATGGTCGGCGGTGAGGTCGTCCACCGGGCCTGAGTCCGAGCGGGCGGTGCGGGGGTGTGGCCGGCGCTTCATCCCCCGCCCGCACAGGAGTTACCCGGTGGTAATTCCCGGTGGTTGGATGGCGACGCCGCCCCGCCCCCCCTCATCCCACCGGGAGATCCAGTGACGTCCTTCGTGCCGCGCCGCGCCCTGGGCGCGCTGGCGCTCGCCCTCGCCCTGCCCGCCGCCACGGTGGCGGTCGCGTCGCCCGCGGCGGCGGTCGCCCCGGCCCCGTCGCTGCGGGTGCTGACGTACAACACCTTCCTCATGAGCCGGAACCTCTACCCGAACTGGGGTCAGGAGCACCGGGCCGCCGAGATCGCGAAGGCGCCCTTCTTCCACGGCGACGACGTCGTCGTCCTGGAGGAGGCGTTCGACAACTCCGCCTCGGACACCCTGAAGAGCGGCGCCGCGGCCGAATACCCGTACCAGACACCGGTGGTGGGCCGGAGCAGGAGCGGCTGGGACGCGACCGGCGGGGCGTACTCGGCGACGACGCCCGAGGACGGCGGGGTGACCGTGCTGAGCAAGTGGCCGATCGTGCGTGAGGAGCAGTACGTGTACCCCGACGCGTGCGGCTCGGACCGGTGGTCGAACAAGGGGTTCGCGTATGTGGTGCTGAACGTCGGCGGCACCAAGGTGCATGTCGTCGGCACCCACACGCAGTCCACCGACCCGGGGTGCGGCGCGGGGCAGGCGGCGGCGGTCCGCGGCCGGCAGTTCAAGGCGATCGACGCCTTCCTCAAGGCCGAGAACATCCCGGCCGGCGAGGAGGTGATGGTCGCCGGTGACCTGAACGTCGACTTCCACGGCGGCGAGTACGCCTCGATGCTCGCGGACGCCGGGCTCGTGGCCGCCGACGCGCGCACCGGCCATCCGTACTCCTTCGACACCCAGGAGAACTCGATCGCCCGCTACCGCTACCCGGACGACCCGCGCGAGGACCTCGACCACGTGCTGCACCGCGCCGGTCACGCCCGGCCCGCCGGGTGGACGAACGAGGTCGTCCAGCAGGAGTGCGCGCCCTGGACGGTGTCGAGCTGGGGCACCTCCTACACGTACACCGACCTCTCCGACCACTACCCGCTGACCGCGTACGCCGGATAGGGCGCGCCGGGTAGGGCGCACGGCCACGAGTGCCGGACGACGGCGGGAGGGTGACCGGCGGGAGGGTGACTGACGAAAGGGACCCACGGGGGTACGCGGACATGGCCAGAAATCGCCAACAGTTCTTCGCGAAGAAGTCTTTGCGAAGAACTGTTCGCGGTCTAGAGTGCGCGTCATGACGGACACGAATGCGGGGAAGGACGCGCCCCGGCCCGCCGTGGACGCGGTGGTCCTGGACGCCAAGGGGCTGCGTGCCATGGCGCATCCGGTGCGGGTCCGGCTGATCGGGCTGCTGCGCAAGCACGGTCCGTCGACGGCGACGCGCCTGGCGGAGCGGCTGGGCGTGAACTCCGGTACGGCCAGCTACCACCTGCGCCAGCTCGGCGCGGCCGGTTTCGTCGAGGAGGACACCGAGCGCGGCAACGCCCGGGAGCGGTGGTGGCGTGCGGTGCACCAGATGACCGAACTCAACGACCGGGACCTCGCCGAGCGGGAGCCGGAGGCCACCTTGGCCTATCTCCAGTCCGTCGCCGCCGCCCACGCCCTGCGCGCGCAGCAGGCGCTGAACGAACTCCAGACGACGCCCCGCGCCTGGCGGGACACCTACGACATGAGCGACTGGGCCCTGCGGCTCACCCCCGAGGAGGCCGGCGCCCTGCGCCGCGAGCTGCACGCCGTCGTCGCCCGCTACCGGCCGGACACGCCGGAGGCGGCGGCCGACGCCCCCGAGGGGGCCGAGCGGATCGGTCTCGTCACGCATCTGCTGCCCGAGCTGGACACGCCCGCCCCCTCCGCCCCGGCGGACTCCGCCGACGGCCAGGAAGCGGCCGGGGCAGGGCTCTTGGAGTCATGAGGAGAACCGTCGCCGGGACCGGCGGCATACCCACCGGGCGGACACCGCGGCCGCTGGCGGGTGTGCTCACCGCCACCGCCGTCTCGCTGACCGGCACGCGGATCTCGGCCGTCGCGCTGCCCTGGTTCGTGCTGGTCACCACAGGCAGCGCCACCCGGACCGGCCTGGTCGCCTTCTGCGAGATGACCCCCTATGTGCTGGTCAAGGCGTTCACCGGTCCGCTGGTGGACCGGCTGGGACCCCGGACCGTGTCGTGGACCGCGGATCTGGTCAGTGCCACCGCCGCCGCGGCCGTCCCGCTGTGCCACGCCCTGGGGGTGCTCTCCCTGCCGCTGCTGCTGGCCCTGGTCGCGGTGGTCGGGGCCGCGCGCGGCCCCGGCGACCTGGCCAAGGGGGTCATGGTCCCGGAGGCCGCCGACCGTGCCGGGGTGCCGCTGGAGCGGGCGACCGGGCTGGCCGGGGTGACCGAGCGGCTGGCGTCCACACTCGGCCCGGCGGCCGGCGGCGCGCTGGTGGCCGCGCTCGGCCCCATGACGGGCCTCGTCGTCAACGCGGCCTGCTTCGCGCTGGGTTCGGTGGTGATCGCGCTGTCGCTGCCCCGCGGCATGGGAGGTGCCGCCGAGTCGGCCGCCACCGCGGAGCGGACCTACTGGCGGCGCTTCGGCGAGGGCCTCACCTTCCTGCGGGGCGAGCCGCTGCTGCTCACCGTCATCGTCATGATCGGGATCACCAACCTGCTGGACGCGGGGTTCAGTTCGGTGCTGATGCCCGTCTGGGCCGAGCGGTCGGGCCGCGGCCCGAGTGCGATCGGCCTGATGGGCAGTGTGGCGGGGGCCGCGGCGGTCGGCGGCAGCCTGATCGCCGCGACGGCCGCGCACCGGCTGCGGCGCCGGGTCGTGTTCTTCACCGGCTTCCTGCTGGCCGGGGCACCGAAGTTCCTGGTCCTCGCCTCGGGTGCGCCGATGGCGGCGGTCCTGGCGGTGTTCGCGGTCGGCGGTTTCGGCGCGGGCTTCCTCAACCCCGTCCTGGGCGCCGTCCTGTTCGAACGGGTGCCCCGGCACATGCTGGGCCGGGTCAACGCGCTCGGCGACTCGCTGGCCTGGGCCGGCATCCCGCTCGGCGGACTGCTCGCCGGGTGGGCGGTGGCCGCCGCCGGACTGGTGCCGATGCTCCTGGCCTGGGGCAGCGCGTACTTCCTCACCACCAACCTGGCCGGACTGCGGCCGGAGTGGCGCGAGATGGACCGGGCGGGCACGCGGCCCGGCCATGCGCGGGCGGATGCGGACGAGAAGGCACCCGCTACCGCAGCGCGTACAGGCGGATGACGACGACGTCGTCGCCGTCGGGCCGGGCCAGGCCCACGAACACGGTCTCCGCGAGCCGGCGGTGGGCCGGGGCGTCCGTACGGAAGACCGGTGACGTGCGGTAGTAGTGACCGGCGTGCGTGACGTGCAGTGTGCCGTCGTACTGGTCGGGGCTGCCGGGGGCGGGATGGCAGAAGCCGCGGTCGGCGATGTCGATGACGGCGCCGTCCTCGGCCGCGCGGCCCCGCGCGAGCGGCGCCTGCCGTACGTCGCGGCGCTGACGCTGCTGGGACTTCCGGGGTGGCGGGTCTGCCCGCGCCATCTCGTGCCCGATCTGCTGCCGCTGGTCCTGGTGCAGGTGACGACGTCCTTCGGGTACATCCTGCTCGACGTGGCCGCGTTCTCCTTCATCGGCCTGGGCGTCCGGCCCCCGGACGCCGAGTGGGGGCTGATGGTGGCGAACGGCGCCTCCGGGATCCTCGCCGGGCGGCCCGAACAGGCGCTGTACGCGGGCCTGGTGATCGTCGTGTTCGTGATCGCCTGCAATCCGCTCGGCGGCGCCCTGTCCCGACGGCTCCTGGGAGACGACCGATGACCGCCGCCCCGCCCGCCCTGCTGGAGATCGACTCCCTCGCCCTCACCCTGCCGGTGCGCGGCGAGCCCCGTACCGTCCCGCACCGGGTGGACCTGGCCGTCCCGGCCGGCACCGCGCTCGGGCTGGTCGGCGAGTCGGACTCCGGGAAGTCGCTGACCGCCCGCGCGGTGCAGCGGCTGCTGCCGCCGGGCGCGCACCGCGGGCGACATCCGCTTCGACGGTGTCAGCGTCCCCGCGACGGCACCGGCCGCGCTGCGCCGGCTGCGCTCCCGGGAAGCCGCCATGGTCTTCCAGGACCCCCGCGCCCACATCAACCCGGTGCGCACCGTCGGGGACTTCCTCACCGAGGGCCTGGTCACCACCGGCGGCGCCCGCCGGAGGGACGCCGAGGCGACCGCGACCGCGCTGCTGTGCGACGTGGGCGTGGCCGACGCGTCCCGCAGGCTGCGCCAGCGGCCCTCGGGGCTGTCCGGCGGCCTGCTCCAGCGCGTCATGATCGCCGCCGCGCCGGCGACCGGGCCCCGGCTGCTGCTGGCCGACGAGCCCACCACGGCGCTCGACGTCACCACGCAGTCGGAGGTGATGGCCGTCATCGAGGAGAGCCGCGCACGGCGGGGTCTGGCGACGCTGTTCCTCACCCACGACCCGGCGCTGGCCGCCGCGGTCCGCGACCGGATCGCGGTCATGGAGGACGGCCGAGCGCCGGGCCGGAGCGGCCTTGCCGGTCCCGTCCTCCCGGACCGCCCCGCCTGACCCCCATGCTGCCGGGGCGCCCGCGCCCCGGCCCCGCGTGGTCGGGGTCGCCCGGGGGTGCGACGCTGGGGTGGAGAGGTGTCCGAGGAGAGGCAACCCGGGAGCGCCGATGGGACGGGACGTCCCGGCCATGGTCTTCACCCGTGAGGACCGCCGCCGGTACCGGATCAAGATGCAGGAGTGCCTCGACGCGTTCGCGCTGATGCTGCGCGAGTCACGGTTCGACTCCGAGCGGCCCCAGGTGGGCCTGGAGATCGAGCTGAATCTGGTCGACGACCGGGCGGAACCCACGATGCGCAACAGCGACGTGCTGGCGGCGATCGCGGACCCCGCCTGGGCGACCGAGCTGGGCCGGTTCAACCTGGAGACCAACATCCCGCCCCGTACGCTGACGGCGGGCGGCCCCGACGCCTGGGAGTCCGAGATCCGGGCGGCGCTGAACCACGCGGACGAGCGCGCCGGGTCGGTGGGCGCCCATCTGATCATGATCGGCATCCTGCCCACGCTGCGGCAGGAGGACGTCGGCCACGCGGCGCTCTCGGAGAACCCCCGCTACCGGCTGCTCAACGACCAGGTCTTCGCGGCCCGCGGCGAGGACCTGCACATCGAGGTGGACGGCGTCGACCGGCTGCGGACCTACGCGGACACGATCACCCCGGAGGCCGCGTGCACCAGTACGCAGTTCCATCTCCAGGTGTCCCCGGAGGAGTTCGCCGGCTACTGGAACGCGGCCCAGGCGGTCGCCGGGGTGCAGGTCGCGCTGGCGGCCAACGCGCCGTTCCTGTTCGGCAGGGAGCTGTGGCACGAGACCCGTATCCCGCTGTTCGAGCAGGCCACCGACACCCGGCCGCAGGAGATCAAGGTGCAGGGGGTGCGGCCCCGGGTGTGGTTCGGGGAGCGGTGGATCAACAGCGTCTTCGACCTGTTCGAGGAGAACCTGCGCTACTTCCCGGCGCTGCTGCCGCTGTGCGAGGAGCAGGACCCGGCGGAGACGCTGGACCGGGGCGACGTACCGGAGCTGGCGGAGCTGACCCTGCACAACGGCACGATCTACCGCTGGAACCGCCCGGTCTACGCCCTCGCGCAGGACAAGCCGCACCTGCGGGTGGAGAACCGGGTCCTGCCCGCCGGGCCGACCGTCGCCGACACCCTCGCCAACGGGGCCTTCTACTACGGCATCACCCGGGCCCTGGTGGAGGAGGACCGGCCGGTGTGGTCGCGGATGTCCTTCTCGGCGGCCGAGGAGAACCTGCACACGGCGGCCCGGCACGGCATCGAGGGGCGGCTGTACTGGCCCGGCATGGGCGAGGTGCCGGTGCCCGAACTCGTCCTGCGGCGGCTGCTGCCGATGGCGCACCGGGGACTGGAACTCTCCGGCATGGACGCGGCCTGGCGGGAGCCGCTGCTCGGCATCATCGAGCAGCGGTGCGTGACCGGCCGCAACGGGGCGGTCTGGCAGAAGGAGATGTTCCACCGCCTGGACGCCTCCCTGCACGCCGGCCGCCACGAGGCCCTGCGCCGGATGACCCAGCTCTACATGGACTACATGCATCTGAACGCCCCGGTCCACACCTGGCCGGTGGACTGACCGGGGCGGCGGGGCCGGTCACCCCCGTGCGGGCGCTCCGGGCGCCGCCCCGGCGGAGCGCGGTCAGCGGGCGGTCACCGTCAGGTAGGAGGTCCGCCTGACGCGGCCGTGGTGGCTGACGACCGTCACGGGGTAGCGGCCCGGCTTCAGCCGGGCACGGACGGTGGCGGTGCCGCGGTAGCGCGGGGAGTCGCCGTCCGACGCCTTGCTGTCGTCGGCTTCGAGGCGCAGCGCGCGGGTGAAGGCCGGGGAGAGGGCGGTCAGCCGGCCCTCCTCGCCCTGGTCCGGGTTCTCGTCGTGCCACATGACCGAGACCAGCCCGCCGCGGTGGACCGTGAGGCCGTGGCCCGGGGCGTGCCTCCGGTAGCCGGTGCCCGGGGCGTACAGGTCGGGGCCGGTCACCCGGCCCAGGTAGTCGCGGTCGCCGGGGCGGGCCGCGCGCACGGTCAGCCGCTTCTGCGCGACGCGCCGGCCGTGCGGGCCGTACAGGTCGAAGGCGTACGAGCCGTCCGGCAGGGCGGTGCGCAGGATCGGCGCGGCCGTGAACGAGCGCGGGTTGTGGAACTCGTACCGGTCGCGGCCCAGGCGCACCGGCCCGGACAGCGCCGCGGACCGTACGGTGAAGCCGGTGCCCCGCTCGCCGGGGAACAGGTCGTCGAAGCCCAGCCACACCCGCTCGCCGGGCCGGGACGGGTCCGAGCCCGACACGGTGAAGGACGGCCGCCGGGAGCGCACCACCTGGACGCGGTCCCGGGCGACGACCCGGCCCGCGACGGCGACCGTGAGCGGGTACCAGCCGGGCTCGGCGGTCGTGGCGACCGCGGGCGCGGCCTCGAAGGCGCCGTAGCGCTGCCAGCGCAGCCGTACGGGTCCGTCGAGGGCCGGGGAGGCGGCGGTGACCCCGTCCTCGCCCTGCTCGCTGGCGAGGCCCTCGACGCGCACTCCGAGCAATTGCCCGGGGCGGGCCTCGATCTGGCCGTCCAGCAGCAGGGTGACCCTCGGGAGGGCGGCGGCGGGTGTGCTCGCGGCCTGGTGCGCGCCGTGTGCCGGGGTGCCGGGATCGCGGGGCGTGCCGGTGCTTCCGGTCTCGTCGGCGCAGCCGCACAGCACGAGGCCGGCCACCGCGACCCAGGCCAGCCTGGACCAGTTCATCGTGTCCCCCAGTCGCTCGGTCACCCGGGAAGACGTCGAGAGGGCCCCGCCGGTTGTCTGCCGGCGGGGGCCTGGTCCCTCCGGTCACTCCCCCGGTGCGAGGATGCGCGCGACGACCGCCGCCGCGTCGGCGATCAGTTTCTCGTCCACGGGGGCGTCCTCGGCCGGTTTCCTCGTCAGCACCGCGAGGGCGATGGGGGTCCCCCGGGTCGTCCAGGCGACGCCCACGTCGTGGGCGGACGCGTAGTCGCCGGTGCCCGTCTTGTCCGCGACGGTCCAGCCCTGGGGCAGTCCGGCGCGGAAGCGCGCGCCGCTCGTGGTGGTGCCCTTCAGCCAGGTGACGAGCTGCCGGCGGGCGGCGCCGTCCAGCGCCTGTCCCAGGGCCAGCTGTTCGATGTCGCGGCCGATCCGCTCCGGGGTGGTGGTGTCGCGCGGGTCGCCGGGGACGGCCGCGTTCAGGTCGGGTTCCCAGCGGTCGAGGCGGCTGACCGGGTCGCCGAGCGAACGGAAGAACCGGGTCAGGCCGGCGGGGCCGCCGAGCCGGCGCAGCAGCAGGTTCCCGGCCGTGTTGTCGCTGCGCTGGATCGCTGCGGCGCACAGGTCGCCCACGGTCATGCCGGTGTCAAGGTGTGCCGCGGTGGTCTCCGAGTTCGACAGGATGTCGGCGGGCGGATAGTGGATCACCTTGTCGAGGGGGGCGCAGTCGCCGTGGTCGCGCAGGACGGCCGCGGCGGCGAACGCCTTGAAC
Source organism: Streptomyces sp. NPDC047017 (assembly GCF_040644175.1). NCBI lineage: Bacteria > Bacillati > Actinomycetota > Actinomycetes > Kitasatosporales > Streptomycetaceae > Streptomyces > Streptomyces sp. NPDC047017. The sequence goes on from NZ_JBEYVW010000009.1 coordinate 30,772, forward strand.
GTCGAGCACATCGCGAAGGGTTCACCCGCCCGGTAGGAGACGGTCCCGCCGGTGCGGAGGTTGTGGGCGTACACGCCGAGGCGGGCCGCGTAGCGCTGTTCGAGGTCGCGCAGCCCGTCCTCGGCGCGGCGCGCTCCGGCGGGCGTGGCCGCCGCCGCGGCGCCGGCCGCCGCCGCGGGCGCGGTCAGGGCCGTGGAGAGGGCGGCGCCGGCCCGCAGCAGGCGGCGCCGGGGCATGAAGGTGGCACGTGAAGCGTCACTGGTCATGCGGGACAGCGAAGCAGCCGGACTCCACTCATGTCCAAGAGTGAACTTTGAACGCGGCATAACTTATTGATATGACTGCTGGATGGACCTCCTCGCCCACCTGGAGGCGTACGTCGCCGCCGTCGACGAGGCGAGCTTCTCGCGCGCCGCCGACCGGCTCGGCATCGCCCAGCCCCTGCTCAGCCGCCGGGTCAAGACGCTGGAGGAGCACTTCGGCGGCCTGCTCTTCGACCGCTCCCGACGGCAGGTCACCACCACCGAGCTGGGGGTCCTGCTGCTGCCGTACGCCCAGGACGTGCTGGAGCGGGCCCAGCGGCTGCGCCGTGTCGCGCACGAGGCCCGGCAGTCGGCGGTGCGGGTGGTCGGGGTGCCCGCGGACTGCGCTCCGTCGGCCCTGGCCCGGGTCATCCGGGCCGGCGCGGAGCGCGGCGTCACCCTCGGCGTGCGGCAACTGCCGCCGCAGGAGCGGGAGTCGGGCCTGGCCGACGGCTCGCTGGCGTACGCGCTGGTCCGCGTCGCCCCGGAGGGCGCTGCGCTGCGGGTGCCGCTCGGCCTGGCCCGCGCGGCGGCGCCGGAGGCGGAGCGGGACGGGCGCGGGTCCGGTGCGGGCGGTGCCGTCCGGCCGGTGCACCTGGAGGACCTGCGGCCCCGGCGGGGACAGGGCGCGGCGCCCGGGCCGCGCGGCGCCCTGCCGGTGCTCACCCTGGCGGAGGAGGAGGTCCCCGTCGCGCGCGACCGGCTGGGCCGGGCCGCCGCCCGGGCCGGGCTGCCCGAGAACCTGCTCCGCCCGGCCGGGCCGGTGGCGACCGCGCTCGCCGAGACCCTGGCCGGGCGGGCGACGCTGCTGTGCGCCGAGCCGTTCGCGCGGCTGCACGGCGCCCGCTGGGCCGCGCTGGCCGACACGTCGCTGCACCGGGGTTACGTCCCGGGCGCCGCGCGGCGCCCGCACGGCACGGCGGATGTGCCGGGCTGGCTGGTGGCGCTGCTGGCGGCCGGCGTCGGAGCCGTACCGGATCCACCGGACGCACCGGACGTGCCGGGGGCGTCGGCCGGGGCGCGTTCCGGGGTGGCGGGCGAGGGCGAGGACGCCCCGGCGCGGCTGGCGGCCCGCGGATGAGCGCCGGACCGGCCGGCGCCGCGCGGACGAGCGCCGGCGCCCCGCACCGCCCGGCCCTCGTCGCCGGTGACGGTGGCCTGCTCGACGCCGCCGAGGCCGTCGCCGCGGACTGGGCGGCGCTGGGGGTGCGCGGCTCGTTCCTCGCGCGCCACCTCGACACGGGCGAGCAGCTCGGTTTTGACATCGACGAGCCGCTGCCGCTGGCCTCGGTGGTCAAGGTCCCGCTCGCGCTGGTCGTCCTGGACCGGATCGCGAGCGGCGGCCTGGACGCCGCGCGGCCGGTGGTGCTCGATCCGGCCACGAGCAGTGTCGGGCCCACCGGGCTCGCCGCGTTCCGCCACCCGGTCACCGTGGCCGTCGGCGATCTGCTGGTGTCGATGCTCTCGGTGAGCGACAACGCCGCCGCCGACGCGCTGTTCGCGCTGGTGCCGCCGGCCGAGGCCGACGCCCGGCTGCGCGCCTGGGGGTGCGCGGGCATCCGGGTACGGCACCGGATGAACCGTATGTTCGAGTGCGCCGCCGGCGCGGCCGGCAACGACTTCTCGCTCGCCCTGGAACTGGCCGTCCGCGACGAGAGCACCGGGCGGCACACCATCGAGACGCTGGACCCGGCGCACGCCAACACCGGCACCGCCGCCGCCCTGGTCGCCCTGCTGGAGCGCGTGTGGCGGGACGAGATCGCCGGGCCCGGGGCGACGGCGGAGCTGCGCCGGATGATGGGGGCGCAGGTCTTCACCCACCGGCTGGCGAGCGAACTGCGCGCCGACACCCTCCGGGTGAGCGGCAAGACCGGGACGTTCCTGCACCTGCGGCACGAGATCGGGGTGGTGGAGGCCGCCTCGGGCGACCGGGTGGCGATGGCCGCGCTCACCCGCTCCGACCGGCGGGCGGGCCTGGCGCCGGACATCGACCTGGCCATCGGGACCGCGGCGCGGGACGCGTTCGAGGCCCTGCGCCGCTGAGCGCCGTCCCGGCCCGCCCGGCCCGCGCCGGCGGCCGGATCGGAACGTCTTTCCAAAGACTCGCTTTGATGTTCTCAAAGTTCAAGTGTTAACGTTCCTGTCATGAAGACAGCAGCCGCGCACCGCGCCGACGCCGCACCGCGCGCCGGCCGCACCGCCATGGGCGTTCTGCTCGTGGCGCGCCTGCACGTCGATCTCTGCCGCTGCATGTCCGCGGCTTGTCGCGCCTGATCGCGAACTCCCCGATGCAGCGGCGCCGTTGACACACCCTCACGGCCGCCGCTCCCGTACGTCCCGCTCGTCCCCGCCCTAGCGCGCCACCACTGGAGTGTGTCCGTGTCCGCGAACACCAGCGATCCGCAGCCCGCGAAGCCCCGCTTCCGGATACCCGTCCCCTTCTGGGGCCAAGTGCTGCTCGGCCTCGTCGTCGGCCTGGTCCTCGGCTTCGTCGCCCGCACCTACGACGTGTCCTGGCTCGCCACCACCCTCGACAAGGTGGGCGGCATCTTCGTGCAGCTGCTGAAGCTGGCCGTGGCCCCGCTGGTGTTCTTCGCGATCATGGTGTCCATCACCAACCTGCGGAAGGTCAACAACGCGGCCCGGCTGGCCGGCCGCACCCTGCTCTGGTTCATGATCACCTCGCTGATCGCGGTGGTCATCGGTCTCGCCATCGGCCTGATCTCCAACCCGGGCTCCGGCTCCGACCTCACCCCGGCCGACGGCGCCAAGCCGGACCACGCGGGCAGCTGGCTCGACTTCCTGACCGGGATCATCCCGACCGACGTCGTCACCCCGTTCACCGAGCTGAACGTCCTGCAGATCGTCTTCATGGCGGTCGTGGCCGGCATCGCCATCCTCAAGATCGGCTCGAAGGCGCAGCCGATCCTGACCCTGTCCGAGTCCATCCTGGAGCTGCTGCAGAAGGCCCTGTGGTGGGTGATCCTGCTCGCGCCGATCGGCTCGGCGGGCCTGATCGGCCGCGCGATCGTGAAGTACGGCTGGAACCTGCTCGGCAACTACGCCACCTTCACCGCCGACATCTACATCGGCTGCGCCCTGGTCCTGTTCGGCGTCTACCCGCTGCTGCTGGCCACCGTCGCCAAGCTGAACCCGCTGCAGTTCTTCAAGGGCGCCTGGCCCGCCATCCAGCTGGCGTTCGTCTCCCGCTCCTCGGTCGGCACCATGCCGGTCACCCAGCAGTCGGCGATCCGCCTCGGTGTCCCGAAGGACTACGCCTCCTTCGCCGTGCCGTTCGGCGCGACCACGAAGATGGACGGCTGCGCGGCGATCTACCCGGCCATCTCCGCGATCTTCGTGGCGCAGATCTTCGGCGTCCACATGGGTGTCAAGGAGTACGTGCTCATCGCCTTCGTCTCGGTGATCGGCTCGGCGGCCACGGCCGGCCTGACGGGCGCCACGGTCATGCTGACCCTCACCCTGTCCACCCTCGGCCTGCCGATGGAGGGCGTGGGCCTGCTGCTCGCGATCGACCCGATCCTGGACATGATGCGCACCGCCACCAACGTCGCCGGACAGGCCCTCGTCCCGGTCCTCGTCTCCGCCCGCGAGAACATCCTCGACCGGGTGAAGTACGACAACGCCACGGCCTCCCCGGTCGAGGACGTGGAGAGCGTCTACAGCGAGCCGCAGCCGGCCACCCCGGCCGCCGCCTGATCCCAGGCCGCCCGCCCGCCTCACGCGCGCGCCGCCTCCCGCTCCGGGAGACGGCGCGCGCGTTCGTCCGTGCGTGTCGTGGGTGACGGCGAACGGCCCCCGCCGGGAGGTTCCCGACGGGGGCCGACCGCTGTCCGGGCAGGGACCGGCCGCTGCCCGACGCGCACTCCAGGCGGGCGCGTTCCCGATACGCTCCGGGCGAGCACGTCCCCGCGCGCTCCAGGCGCACGCGTCCCCGGCACACGCTCCAGGCAGACGCGTCCCCGGCGCGCACTCCAGACAGGCGCCCTCCCGACGCGCGCCTCAAGCAGACGCGTCCCCGGACCGTGCCTCCCCCGTCCGCATGCCGCCGACGAGCCGGCGCAGGCAGCGCACCGCGAGGTCGGCGGGTGAGTCCGGGCCCTGGGCGCCGGCCTCGCCGGCGGCCCAGGTCTCCAGCGCGATCCGGATGGCGTCGGTGGCCGCGGCCGCGGCGAGCCGCACCTCCAGCGGCCGGGCCCGCTCCCCCGCCAGCCGGGCGATCACCGGGACGAGGCGCTCCTCGGACTCCTGGTTCACCCGGTACCAGACGGCCCGCAGCGCGGCGTCGTCCGCCGCGGCCCGCAGCAGCCCGCGGGTGCGCAGCAGCGCCTGGACGGCCTCTTCGTCCGGCACCGCCAGCGCCTGGCGGACCGCGGCCTCCAGCGCCTCGGGCAGCGCCGTGCCCGGCTCCGTGGCCTCCAGCAGGGCCCGCCAGCGCTCGGCGCCGGTGGCCAGCAGCGGGCTCACCGCGTCCTGCTTGGAGCGGAAGTACCGGTAGAAGGTGCGCAGCGCGACCCCGGCCTGCCGGGAGATCTCCTCGGCCGTGGTGCCGTCCGGCCCCCGGGTGGCGAACAGCTCGGCCGCCGCGTGCGCGATGTCGAGCTGGGTGGCGGCCTTGCGGCGCTCGGTCAGGGAGGGGGACGGCTTGGTGCTCACCCGCAGAAGACTACGCCCCGCGAGCAGTCGTATGCGTGTTTTGACGTGGTGGCAAAACGTGCCATCCAGGCGTAACGTGAAATGCATCGAGAGCGCCGGCAGGCAAGAGGCCGGCGTCGCATGGCCGCGCCACAGAGCGGCGCGGGCCGGGTTGGAGACACACATGAACCGCTATGAAGGCCGCCGCGCGCTGATCACGGGCGGTGGCTCCGGCATCGGTCAGGCCACCGTGCTGCGCATCCTCGCCGAGGGCGGCACCGTGGTGGCCGCGGACATCAGCGAACGGGGCCTGGCGGACACCGTCGCGAAGGCCGGCGCCCACGCGGACCGGCTCACCACGCTCGTCGTGGACATCGCGGACGAGACTTCGGTGCGCGAGGGGGCGGCCGCCGCCGTCGCCGCGCTGGGCGGCCTGGACGTCCTGGTCAACGCGGCCGGGATCCTGCGCTCCTCGCACACCCACGAGACGACCCTGGACGCCTTCACCCGTGTCCTCCAGGTCAATCTGGTCGGCACCTTCCTGATGATCCGCGAGTGCGTGCCCGCGCTGCTGGCGGGCCGGGACGCCGCGGTCGTCAACTTCAGCTCGACCTCCGCGATGTTCGCGCACCCGTACATGGCGGCCTACGCGGCGAGCAAGGGCGGCATCCAGTCCATGACGCACGCCCTGGCCGCCGAGTACGCCAAGCAGGGCATCCGCTTCACCGCCGTGCAGCCGGGCTCCATCTCCTCCGGCATGACCGACGGCAGCGGCGCCAGCGGGCAGAGCGCGGGCCCGGGCCTGCCCGAGGACGCCGACATGAGCCTGTTCATGAAGCTCGCCCCGGCGCTCGGCCAGGGCTTCGCCGGGCCCGAGACGGTGGCGTCCGTGGTGGCGATGCTCGGCAGCGAGGACGGCCGGTTCATCACCGGCACCGAGGTCCGTGTCGACGGCGGCACCCACTACTGACCGCACCGACCACCGTCCGCACGCAGCCACGCAGCCACGCAAGGAGCGCATCATGCACGACCTCACCGGCAGGATCGTCGTCGTCACCGGCGGCGCCCGGGGCCTGGGGGCCGAGGCGGCCCGGCAGGCCGTCGCGGCCGGAGCCCGGGTGGTGATCACCGACGTCCTGGACAGCGAGGGCGAGGCCACCGCCGCCGCACTCGGCGCGAACGCCCGCTTCCTCCACCACGACGTCACCTCCGAGGAGGACTGGCGGCGCGTCGCCGAGCACGCGGTCGCGGAGTTCGGCGGCCTGCACGGCCTGGTCAACAACGCGGGCATCTCCACCGGCCAGTTCCTGGAGTCGGAGTCCGTCGAGCGCTTCCGCAAGGTGCTCGACGTCAACCTCACCGGCGTCTTCATCGGTATGAAGACCGTGATCCCCGCGATGAAGGAGAGCGGCGGCGGTTCCATCGTCAACATCTCCTCGGCGGCGGGCCTGATGGGACTGGCCCTGACCGCCGGCTACGGCGCCTCCAAGTGGGGCGTGCGGGGGCTGACGAAGATCGGCGCCGTGGAGCTGGGCACCGCCCGGATCAGGGTGAACTCGGTGCACCCGGGGATGACGTACACCCCGATGACCGCCTCCGTCGGCATCGAGCAGGGCGAGGGCAAGTACCCGAACACGCCCATGGGCCGGGTCGGCGAGCCGCACGAGATCGCGGGCGCCGTCGTGTACTTGTTGTCCGACGCGGCCTCCTACGTCACCGGCGCCGAACTCGCGGTGGACGGCGGCTGGACCACCGGGCCGACCGTTCAGTACGTCATGGGGCAGTGAGCGGCGCGCGGCCGTAGGGTGAGCCGTCAACTCCTCCCACCCACAGGAGAACTGATGGCACGTAGGGTCTCGTCCGCGACCGGTGCCCTGCGCTACGCCGCCACCTGCGCGGCGGCGCTGCTGCTCGGCGCCGGGCTCGCCCCGGCCGCCTCGGCCGCCGGGGCCCCGGCCGCGCCCGGTCCGGCCGCCGCCCGCCTCGACGCCTACTGGACCCCGGCCCGGATGGCGGCCGCCCTACCCGCGAGCACCAGCGCCGCCGCCCCCGCGGTGGACGGCCCGCAGCCGGGCGAGCGCATCCCGCCCAGCCGGAGCTTCGACGGCATCCCCCAGGCCGGGACCTTCTTCTGGACCGACGCCACCGGCACCGGGCGCACCTGCAGCGGCTCGGTGGTGCGCAGCCCCGCCCGCACCCTGGTGCTGAGCGCCGGACACTGCCTGAAGGACTACTCCGGCCCCTCCCCCGCCCGCCGCCTGGCCTTCGTGCCCCAGTACCACGACGGCCGCAAGCCGTTCGGGGTCTTCCCGGTCGAGGACGACGGCGTCTACGTCCCCCAGCGATACTACGACCTCGGCGAGCACGCCGGGGCCGCGTACGACTTCGCCTTCGCCGTCACCGGGCCCGACGAGCAGGGGCGGCGGATCGAGGACGTGACCGGTGGGGTGCGGCTGCGCACCGGGACGGGCTACCGCCACGCCCCGGTGCGGATGATCGGGTACCCGGCGCACGCGGACAAGCCCCTGGAGTGCTGGAGCCGGACCACCGCGTGGGCCAGTGACGACCCGGCCGATCCCGGCACCTTCCCGCGCATCGCCTGCGACGCCTTCGTGGGCGGCACCAGCGGCGGCCCGATGCTCGTGCCGGCGCGGGACGGCTGGGCGGTGATCGGTGTGATCGGCGGCTACCACACCGGCGGCAACACCTCCCAGGTCTCCTACAGCGCCTACTTCGGCGACGCCACCCGGGTGCTGTACCGCGCCGCGGTCACCGGCGCCCCGCCGGCCCACTCGGCGTCCTGAGCGGCGCGGTCCCGACCCGGTGAAACGGACCCCTCCCTTCCTGGAACCGCGGGCCGGAACCGTTCGTTCATCCGAATCTCATCGCGCCGGTCTGGTGTTTCCCCCTTGGCGCGAGCACGCTGGCGCGCGGCGTGCCGCAGGGGCACTCCGTGACGAAGGCGGGGCGAATGACACCGATCAGCCGAAGAGGCTTCGTGGGGCTCGGCGCGACCGTGGCGGCGGGGGCGGCGCTGGGCATCGGCACGCGGGCGGCGGCCGCGGCGGGGAGCACGGCCACCGGCACGATCAAGGACGTCAAGCACGTGGTGATCCTCATGCAGGAGAACCGCAGCTTCGACCACTACTTCGGCCGGCTGAAGGGGGTGCGCGGCTTCGACGACCGCAGCGGCATCCCGCTGGCCGGCGGCTACCCGGTGTTCAACCAGCCCAACGGCACCGGCCGCCAGTACCCGTGGAAGCTCAGCGCCACCCCCGCGGCCGGCGGCAAGGACGGCGAGACGCTGGCCCAGTGCAGCGGCGACCTGCCGCACTCATGGGCCTCGCAGCACGCCGCGTGGAACAAGGGCCGGATGGACAACTGGGTCGCCGGGGTCGGCAACGTCCGCTCGCTCGGCTACCTGGACCGCGACGACATCCCCTTCCACTACGCGCTCGCCGACGCCTACACGGTCTGCGACGCCTACTTCTGCTCCACGCTCAGCGCCACCGGCCCCAACCGCACCTACCTGTGGAGCGGCAAGGTCGACGCGGCCAGCTTCGACGGCGGCGACGAGTCCGGCCTGACCTGGCAGAACTACGCCGAGGCGCTCCAGTCGGCCGGAGTGAGCTGGAAGGTGTACCAGAACGCCCTGGACAACTACGGGGACAACGGCTGCGCCTACTTCAAGAAGTTCACCGCGGCGGCCGCCGGCGATCCGCTGCACGACCGGGGCATGTCGTCGGTGCCGAAGGCGACCGGCTCGACCCCGGACGACATCGCCGCCGCGATCAAGGCGGACGTCGTCGCCGGCACCCTGCCGCAGGTGTCCTGGGTGGTGCCCAACCAGGCGTTCTCCGAGCACCCGTACGCCACGCCCGGCGACGGCGCCCACTTCGTGCACCTCGTCTACCAGGCGCTCGCCGCCGACCAGGACGTCCTGGACTCGACGGTCCTGTTCCTCAACTACGACGAGAACGACGGGTTCTTCGACCACGTGCCGCCGCCGTCGCCGCCCGCCGGGACCCCGGGCGAGTTCCTGAACGGGGTGCCGTTCGGGTTCGGCTTCCGGGTGCCGATGGTCGTGGTCTCGCCCTGGACGCGCGGCGGCTGGGTGTCCTCGGAGGTCTTCGACCACACCTCGGTGCTGCGCTTCCTGGAGACCTGGACGAAGGCGCTCGGCACGCCCGCGGCCTGCCCGAACATCAGCGACTGGCGGCGCAAGGTCAGCGGCGACCTGACCGGGGTGTTCGACTTCGGACACCCGGTGAACGGCGCGGCCCAGCTGCCCGCCACCAGTGTGATCGGCTACGCCACCTGCGGTCCGCTGCCCAACCCGGCGCCGACCACCAACGCCCTGCCCGCGCAGGAGACCGGCACCCGTCCGGCCCGTGCGCTGCCCTACCAGCCGGGCGGCCACCTGGACCGCCTGCAGTTCGGCGCGAACGGCCAGATCCTCGCCTGGTTCACCATGACCAACCAGGGCGACGCGGCGACCCGGGCGGCCCACTTCTCCCTGCACCCGGCCGCCTACCGCGACACCACGCCCTGGCAGTACACGGTGGACGCGGGCGGCAGCGCCGCCGACTCCTTCAACATCGGGGCCGGGTACGGCGACGGCAAGTACGACTTCGCCATGGCCGGGCCCAACCGCTTTCTGCGCCGCTTCCGGGGCGACGCGACCAAGGCGGGCAAGTCGGCCGAGGTGCACACGCGTTACGGCGTCGAGTCCGGCACCGGGAAGCTGGCGATCTGGTTCACGATGCTCAACTCGGGCACCTCGGCGGTGAAGTTCACCATCACCTCCACCCACTACCGCGGTGACGGCCCCTGGACCTACACGGTGCCGGCGGGCGGCTCGACGGAGGACTTCTTCAACGCCGTGGCGTACCAGAACGGCTGGTACGACTTCACGGTCACCGTCGACTCCGACGCGAGCTGGTCGCGCCGGTTCACCGGGCACCTGGAGACGGGCGCGACCAGCGTCAGCGGCTGACCGCGCGGCGGGTCCGCCGTCGTGCGCCGGGCGCTCGGTACGCGCCAAAGTGCGCCGCGGCGGACTCCGGCGTTCCGGCGTCCGCCACCCCCCTCGCACCATGTGTCACCCTGCCGGTACCGTGCGTGTTCGACCGTCGCACGGGTGTCTCACGGCTTCTCCACGGTGCTTTCACCGGACGAGCACCTTCGGCCAGTGGGCGTCCGGGAGACCTCCGTGGGGCAGACGGGGCGTGTGCCGTTTGCCTAGCCTCCCGGGCCATGCGATCACCTCTGATGAGGCGCCTCGGCCTCTCCGCCGTCCTCGGTCTCGCCCTCGCCGTCTTCGGCCTGGCGCCCAGCGCGAGCGCGGACCCGGCGCCCGCCGCCCTGACGTTCTCCACCGACACCGCCACCGTGAAGCCCGGCGGCACGGTCCAGCTGTCGATGACGCTGACCAACAACAAGACGTACGACGTGCTGTTCGTGTACCAGACGATCGACCCGACCTGGCTGACCACCCAGCGCCCGGACCTCAAGTACAGCTTCACCGGCTGCACGCTGGCCACCGCGACCGGCAGCGCCCCCTGTTCCGGCACCGGCCCGGCCAACCTCGGCACCAACTACGGCGCGACCATAGCGCCCGGGCAGAGCCGGACCGTGACCCTGACCCTGCAGATCGCCCCGGACTCGGGCTGCAACGGGAACATCGGCTTCTACTCGTACTACTACGCCGAGTTCAGCGACAGCACGAACAGCAGCGGCGGGCCCGTCTACACCCCGGACACCCGCGTGGCCTGCGCCTGACGCGCTCACACTGACCTGATTTCGACCGGCGGCCGGCCGGGCGCCGTCCGCCCCGGCCGGCGCCACCGGCACCGGCGGCCCGGTGTGGTCCGCCGGTGCCGCGTACCGCCACGACCTGCGCGGACGCGGCACCGGCCCGGCGCGCCCGGCACCCTCGCCCACTCCGGCGGGGTGCTCCGGGGGCCGTGCGCCGGCCGATGGTCACCTGCGTTTTTCCGTCAGGACCCGTAACACGGCCACATCAGTCACACAAACCCTTCACCATATGACGCGACGGATGCGTGACGACCGGTGTCCGAGGGGGGTGCCGGCGTCGCGCGAGGGGGTGCGTCCGCTCCATGGGAGCCGTACTCACCCCTGCCCGGGGGGAGAGGACCTACACCGCATGAAGCGGACCATACGCACCACCGTGCTCACGGTGGGCGCGCTCGTCGCCGCGCTCGGGCTGCCGGCGGGGGCCGCGCAGGCCGCCGCGGGCACCGCGCCCCGCGTGGACCTGCGCACGCTGATCGTCAGCGACGGCGGCCCGTCCACGGACGCCATCGCCGCGGAGTTGGACACCGCGGGCACCCCGTACACGAAGATCGACCTCACCCAGGCGAACAGACCCGTGATCGACGCGGCCTTCCTCGCGGACACGGTGGACGGCCGGCCGCGCGCCAAGTACCAGGCCGTCGTGCTGCCCAACGACAACCCGTTCCCGGCGAACTCGCCCGAGATGGCGGCGCTCTCGGCGTACGAGAAGGCCTACGCGGTCCCGCAGGTCGACGCCTACACCTACGCCCGGCCCGAGGCGGGGCTCCAGTACCCGGTGAACGGCGGCTACTCCGGCAGCATCGACGGCGTCCGGGCCCAGGTGACCGCCGCGGGCAAGGCGGGCCCCTTCGGCTACCTCAAGGGCGCCGTGCCCTTCGAGGACAACTCCCCCACCGTGGGCGAGAGTTACGCCTACCTCTCGCAGCCGGTCGCCGGCGCGGACTTCACCCCGTACGTGGACGCCCCGATCCCCGGGCAGTCCGGACGCGGCTCGCTGGTGGGCGAGTACCGGCACGACGGGCGGCGCGAGCTGGTCGTCACCTTCGTCTACAACCAGTACCAGCAGCAGTTCCGGCTGCTGGCCCGCGGCATCGTCGAGTGGATGACCGGCGGCGTGCACCTGGGCGCCTCGCGCAACTACTTCGCCGTGCACGTGGACGACGTCTTCGCCGCCGACGACCGCTGGGACACCAAGCTCAACTGCACGCCCGGCGACGTGGACTGCCCGGTCGGCGAGGGCACGCCCGACCCGATCCGGATGACCCCCGCGGACGTCGACCACGCCACCGACTGGGAGCGCGGCCACGGCTTCACGCTCGACCTCGTCTACAACGGCGTCGGCAGCGACGACGAGCGCGCCGACCACGGCGGCGCCGACCCGCTGGCCGACAAGCTGATCGCCGACCGCGACCAGTTCCGCTGGGTCAACCACACCTACACGCACGCCTTCCTCGGCTGCCAGCAGGACGTGTCCGTGGTGCCGTGGAAGTGCGCCACCAACCCCGACGGCAGCACCAAGTGGGTCAGCCGGCAGGACATCTCCGACGAGATCTCCGTCAACCGCGCCTGGGGGCAGAAGGCCGGACTGCCGCTGAACACCACGGAGCTGGTCACCGGCGAGCACTCCGGGCTGCGGGTGCTGCCGCAGCAGCCGGACGACAACCCCAACCTGGCGTCCGCCCTGGCCGGCAACGGCGTCACCTGGCTCGCCTCGGACAACTCCCGCGACCCCGTGCAGCGCAGGGTCGGCCCCGCCACCACCGTCTCCCGCTACCCGATGAACGTCTTCTACAACGCCGGGCGGGCGAGCGAGCAGGCCGACGAGTACAACTGGATCTACACCAGCCGCGCCCAGGGCGGCAGCGGCATCTGCGAGGACAACCCGGCCACCACCACCTGCCTGCCGGCCCCGCTGGACACCGCCACCGGCTACAGCGACTACATCGTGCCGCTGGAGACGCGCATCGACCTCGGCCATGTGCTCTCCAACGACCCCAAGCCGCACTTCATCCACCAGTCCAACCTCGCCGAGGAACGCATCGCCTACCCGGTCCTGGACGGCGTGCTCGACGGCTACCACGCGCTGTTCACCGACGACGCCCCGCTGGTGAACCTGCGGATGGCGGACATCGGCGTGGAGTTGCAGCGCCGCGCCGCCTGGCAGACGGCCGTGAAGAACAACCAGGTCACCGCGTACCGCATCGGCGGCACGGTCACCGTGACGGCGCCCGCCGGCGTGGCCGTCACCGCCACCATGCCCGCCGGCACCACCCTGGCCGGGCGCGGCTTCGGCACCGCCTACGCGGGCACCCTCTCCGGCTGGACGCCGTCCGCCGGGCAGCCGCTCGCCCTGGCCCTTCCGGCGTCCTCCCCGGCGCCGGCCCCGGCCGCGCACGCCGCCGCGCCCGCAGCGGTCACCGCCCCGGCGCCGCGCACCCGGGTCCCGGCGGGTGTGACCCCGCCCGCCGCGCGGACCGCCGCGCACTGAACGGCGCACCGACCGTCCGGTCCCGGCCGCGTGCGCGCGGCCGGGACCGGCGCGACCACCCCACACCTCGGCCGTGGAGCACCTCGATGCACGTTCACCACGGCGCGCGCCGCCCAAGCGACCCGACGCGCGTCACCCTGCTCACCGAAGGCACGTATCCGCACAGTCACGGCGGCGTCAGCGTCTGGTGCGACCAGCTCGTCCGTGGCATGCCCGATCTCTCCTTCGACGTCCTCGCGGTCACCGGCACCGGCCGCGAGCCGCTCGCGTGGGACCTGCCCGCCCACGTCTCGCGCGTGCTGTCCGTCCCGATGTGGGGCGACCCGCCGCAGGGCCGGCCGCCCCGCGGCCGCGTCCGCAACCGGCTCACCGCCGCCTACGAACGGTTCCTGGCCGCGCTGCTCGACCCGGGCGCCGAGGACGGCTTCGCACCCGCCCTGTACACGATGGCACGGGCCGCCGCGGACGGGGCGCTGAGCGCCTTCCTGCGCGGCGACCGGGCCGTCGCGGTGCTCAGCTCCGTGTGGAACCGGCCGGGTCTCGTGGTGCGCGAGGCCCGGCCGACCCTGCACGACGCGCTCACCGCCACCGGCCTGCTGGAGCACGCCTTGCGCCCGCTGGCCGCGCCGCTGCCGCACGGCGGGGTGGCGCACGCGGTCAGCGGCGGCGTCGCCGCGCTGCCCGGACTGGCCGCGCTGGAACAGCACGGGGTGCCGCTGCTGCTCACCGAGCACGGCGTGTACCTGCGCGAGCGCTACCTCGGCTACCGCACGGCGCCCTACCGCTGGCCGGTCAAGGCGGTCGTCCTGGGCTTCTTCCGGCTGCTGGCCGAGGAGAGCTACCGCAGGGCCGCGCTGATCACCCCCGGCAACCGCTACAACCGGCTGTGGGAGGAGCAGGGCGGGGCGGCCCCGGAGGCCATCCGCACCGTCTACAACGGCGTGGACCCAGCGGCCTTCCCGCCGGCCGGGCCCGAACCGCAGACGCCCACGCTCAGCTGGGCGGGCCGGGTCGACCCGATCAAGGACCTGGAGACCCTGATCCGCGCCTTCGCGCTGGTCCGGGCCGAACTGCCCGCCGCCCGGCTGCGGTTGTTCGGCGGCACGCCGCGCGGCGGGGAGGCGTACCGGGAGCGCTGCGAGGCGCTGGCCGCCTCCCTCGGGCAGGCGGACGCCGTCCGGTTCGAGGGCCGGGTGGAGGACATCAAGGACGCCTACGCCGCCGGGAACGTGGTCATGCTCTCCAGCATCAGCGAGGGCTTCCCGTTCACCCTGATCGAGGCCATGTCGTGCGGGCGGGCGACCGTCTCCACCGACGTGGGCGGGGTGCGCGAGGCCGTCGGCGACACCGGACTGGTCGTCCCGCCGCGCGACCCGGCCGCCATGGCGAAGGCCGCGCTCGCGCTGCTGGGCGATCCCGGGCGCCGCGTGGCCATGGGCGAGGCGGCCCGGCTGCGGGTGATCGAGCAGTTCACCCTGCGCCGGACCGTGGAGACGTTCCGGTCCGTCTACCTGGAACTGTCGGCACCGGCACCGGCACCGGCGCTGGCACCGGCGCGGCTGTCGACACCGGCACCGACACCGGCCGCCGCCGCGCCCACGGCTGTCGGTCCGGTCGGTCCGGTCGGTCCGGTCGGTCCGGTCGGTCCGGTCGCGGGGAGCGTGGCCGTATGAGTGGTCCGATAGCCCTCGAACCGGGCGGCCCCGAACAGGACACGCTCGCGATCCGGCTCGCCGCGCCGCGCCCGCGCCGGTCCGACGAGCACACCCTCACCCTGCGGCTGCCGCGGCCGGGCCCGGACGAGGAGGAGATCAGCCGGCTCGCCGCCGAACTGGCCGACCGCGTAGGTCCCGCGGTCCACCCCTACGAGGTGGCCGCGCTGCTGGAGGCGGAGGGCCTGTCCGCCGAGGTCATCCGCAACCGGTACGGCCACCCGAACCTGTTCTCCCTGGCGGCCGCGCTGTACGACCGCGTGCCCCGCAGCTTCCCGGAGCCCGCCCCGGCCGCCGACCCCTGGCGTCCGGACCATGTGCGCTGCCTGCTGCGCGGTGTCCTGTTCGCGCTGCCGGGCCTCGCGTATCTGCTGGCCGGGCCGCTGTGGGACGCCGGGGAGCACGCCGGCGCGCTGGTGGTGGCGGGCGCCGTCTCCTGGGCGTGGGGCCAGGCGCTGGGCCACCGCGCGCATCTGCGGCGGGCCACCGGCCCCCGGGAGGCCGGCCGCACCCTGCTCGCCGGTGCTCCGCCGGGCGCGGTGCTGGCGACGGCCGCCGCGGCGCCGTTCACCGGCGGCGGCCCGGTGCTGTGGGTGGCGGCCGGGCAGTCGGTGTACCTGGCCGCGGCGGGCGTGCTGCTGGTCCTCGCCCGGGAGCGGTGGCTGCTGGCCGCGCTCGCCCCGCTCGTCGCCGGTGCCGTGCTGCTGCCCTGGTGGGAGCCGCCTCCCGGGGTGCGCGCCGGGCTGCCGCTGCTGGCGCTGGCGGCCACCTGCGCCGTCACGGCCCTCGCCCTGCGGGCGGTCTGCCGCGTCCCCGCGGTCACCGGCGCCGTCCGGCCCCGGCTGTCCGCCTCCCTCCCGTACGGCCTGTTCGGGCTGGCCGCGGCGGTCCTGGTCCTGCTGGAGGGCCGACGGCACCCGTACGCGGTGATCGCGCTGACCGTGAGCATGGGCCCGGCCGAGTGGCTGCTGTACCGCTACCGGGGCTGGTCGGTGGCGGCGCTGCGCGCCACCGCCACCCC
Source organism: Streptomyces sp. NPDC047017 (assembly GCF_040644175.1). NCBI lineage: Bacteria > Bacillati > Actinomycetota > Actinomycetes > Kitasatosporales > Streptomycetaceae > Streptomyces > Streptomyces sp. NPDC047017. Next base: position 46,765 of record NZ_JBEYVW010000009.1, read on the forward strand.
CGCGGGCTTCCTGCTGCGCTCGGCCGGCATCCTCGGCGGCTGTCTGCTGGCCTACCTGCTGCCGCTGCTGCCGGTGGCCTGGCTGACCGGGGCCCGGCCCGCCGAACTGCTTCCGCTGGCCGCCGCGTTGTGGACGGCACTGCTGCTCCAGGCGTTCGGGGCGGCCTGGCCGCCGGCCGGCCTGTGCCTGCTGGCGGCGGGCTGTACCGGCGCGGTCACGCTGCTGCGGCTGCCACCGGGGGCCGCCGCGCTGCCGCTGTGCTGCGGCGCCGCCGCCCTGCTCCTGGCGGTGTGCGCACTGCGGCTGCTCGGCCGGCCGGCACCCCATCTGTGACCGGACCGGAGCAGACCAGGGCGCGGACCGCACCGCACCGCGCGGCCCCCGGAGACCACTTCGCCGGACCGCCCGCTCGTACGGCACCTCCGGCACCTGCGAAAGGACACCACCATGACATCCGCACCGCTCGCCGCCGTCACCGGAGCCGAGGGCTTCATCGGCTCGCACCTGACCGAGGCACTGGTCGCCTCGGGGCACCGGGTCAGGGCGATGGCCCAGTACAACTCGTTCTCCTCCTACGGCTGGCTGGAGACCCTGTCCCCCGACGTGCTCGACCAGGTGGAGATCGTCCTCGGTGACGTCCGCGACCCCGGCTCGGTCCGCGGGCTGCTGGAGGGAGCCGACTGCGCCTACCACCTGGCCGCGCTCATCGCCATCCCGTACTCCTACCAGGCGCCGCACAGCTACGTGGACACCAACGTCACCGGCACCCTGAACGTCCTGGAGGCGGTGCGCGCCCTCGGCACCCCGCGCCTGGTGCACACCTCCACCAGCGAGACGTACGGCACCGCGCGGACCGTGCCGATCACCGAGGACCACCCCATCAACACCCAGTCGCCGTACGCCGCTTCGAAGGCGGGCGGGGACCGGCTGGCCGACAGCTACCACGCGAGCTTCGGCACCCCGGTGGTGACACTGCGGCCGTTCAACACCTTCGGCCCGCGCCAGTCGATGCGCGCGGTGATCCCCACCGTGATCGGCCAGGTGGCCGCCGGGCAGCACACCATCACCCTCGGCGACCTGCGCCCCACCCGCGACTTCACCTATGTCGCGGACACGGCGCGGGCGTTCCTCGCGGTGGGCACGGCGGACGCCGAGCACGTGGTGGGGCGCACCTTCAACGCCGGGACCGGCGGGGAGATCTCGGTCGGTGACCTCGTCGCGCTGGTCGGCAAGGTCATGGACACCGCCCTTGACGTGCGCGAGGACGCCGCACGGCTGCGCCCGGCCGACTCCGAGGTGATGCGGCTGGTCGCCGACGCGACGCGGCTGGCCTCGGCCACCGGCTGGCAGCCGGCGCACACCCTGGAGCAAGGGCTCGCCCGCACCGTGGAGTTCTTCCGCGACCCGGCCAACCTGGCCCGCTACAAGACCGGCATCTACAACATCTGACCGCCCGGCACGTCCACGAAGGAGAGGCTCCATGCACGCAGTCATCCTGGCCGGAGGCAAGGGCGTCCGGCTGCGGCCCTACACCACGGCCCTGCCCAAGCCGCTCGTGCCCATCGGCGACCAGCACGCCATCCTGGAGATCGTGCTGCGCCAGCTCGCCGCGGCCGGCTTCATCCGCTGCACCATCGCCATAGGCCACCTGGGCGAGATCATCCGCGCCTACGTCGGCGACGGCTCCCAGTGGGGCCTGAGCGTCGACTACTCCACCGAGGAGAGCCCGCTGGGCACCATGGGCCCGCTGCTGACCATGCGCGACCGGCTGCCCGAGACGTTCCTGGTGATGAACGGCGACGTCCTCACCGACCTCGACTACGCCGACGTACTGCGCCGGCACCGGGAGTCGGGCGCGCCGCTGACCATCGCCACCTACGCCCGCAAGGTGCACATCGACTTCGGGGTGCTGACCACCGACGCGAGCAAGGTGGTCGCCTTCACCGAGAAGCCCAGCCTGGACTACCGGGTCTCCATGGGCGTGTACGGCCTGTCCCGGGCCACGCTTGAGGGGTACACACCCGGCCTGCCGCTGGGCTTCGACGAACTCGTCCTGGACCTGCTGGCCGAGCAACGCCCGCCGCACGCCTACGACTTCGACGGGTACTGGCTGGACATCGGCCGACCCGACGACTACGACCGGGCCAACGCCGAGTTCACCAGCCACAAGCCGCTGCTGCTCAAGGGGGCCTGAGCCCCGTATGCGCGTTCTCGTCCTGGGCCGCACCGGCTATCTGGGACGCCATGTCGTCGAGCACCTGCGCGCGCTGCCGCACGCGCGGGTGCTCGGCGCGGGCCGCTTCCCGGGCGCCGACGTCGCCGTCGACCTCGCCGCCGATCCGCCCGAACGCCTGGCCAAGGCCCTGGCGTCGGTGGCGCCGGACGCCGTGGTCAACTGCGCGGGCGCCACCGGCGGTGACGCCGTCGCCCTCGCGGAGGTCAACGCCCGCGGCCCCGCCGTGCTGGCCGCCGCGCTGCGCGAGGCGGCGCCCACCGCCCGTCTGGTGCACCTCGGTTCGGCCGCCGAGTACGGTCCGGGCCGGCCGGGCACGAAGGCGGCCGAGTCGGCCGTGGCCGCTCCGGCCGGCCTGTACGGCGCCACCAAGCTCGCGGGCACGGTCGCGGTCACGGCCTCCGGCCTGGACGCGGTGGTGCTGCGCGTGGGCAACCCGGTCGGTCCGGGGGCGCCTGCCTCCGGGCTGCCCGGCCGGGTGAGCGCGCTGCTGCGCGCGGCCGGCCCGGACCCGGGGGCGGTGCTGCGCCTCGGTGACCTGTCCGCCTGCCGCGACTTCGTCGACGTGGGCGACGTGGCCCGGGCGGTGGTCCTCGCGGTCACGGCCGCCGGGCCGCTGCCGCCGGTGCTCAACATCAGCGGCGGGACGGCCGTCCCGGTCCGCGCCCTGGTCCGGCGACTGGCGGACGCGGCCGGTTTCCGCGGCCGCGTCGAGGAAGCCCCGCACGACACGACCGGCCCGAACGCCCCGACGAACTCGACCGGCCCGGCTGGCACGACCGGTTCGGCCGGTTCGGCCCGCTCGGCGCAGGTGTCCTGGCAGTGTTCCGACATCACCGCGGCCGCCACGGCCCTGGGCTGGCGCCCGTCGCGCACGCTGGAGGAGTCGCTGGCCGCGCTGTGGGCGGCGAGCGCCCCGCAGCCGCGCGGCCGGGAAGACGAGGGAGCCTCGTGAACCTGCTGATCCCGCTGTACGTCCACCCGGCCGACGACCCGGGCGCCTGGCACCGCCTGGTCACGGCGGCGGAGCGTACGTACGGCGTCGTGCTGAACCCGGCGAGCGGACCCGGCCCGGCCCCCGACCCCGCGTTCACGGCGGTGGCCGACGCGCTGCGGCGGGCCGGTGCCCGGCTGCTCGGCTATGTGGACACGGACTACGGCGCCCGTGACCCGGCCGAGGTCGTCGACGAGGTCCGCAGGCACCGCGCGTGGTACGGGGCGGACGGCTGCTTCCTGGACCGGGTGACCGCGGCGGCCGGGTCCCTGCCCGCCTGCCGGAAGCTGGTGCGGGCCGTGCGCCGGCTCGGTGCCGGGCCCGTGGTGCTGAACCCGGGCGTGCACCCGGCGCCCGGCTACGCGCGCCTGGCCGATCTGACGGTCACCTTCGAGGGCCACTGGTCGACGTACGTGTCCGCCTTCCAGCGTCCGTCCTGGGCGGCCCGGCAGCCGCCCGGCCGGATCTGCCATCTCGTCTACGGGGTGCCCGCGGCGCTCGTGCCGCTGGCCGTGCGCACGGCACGGGAGCGCGGTGCGGGGGTGTGCGGGCCCGTCACGGGTGAGCCGCCCAACCCGTGGGCCCGGCTGACCCCCGCGCTGACCGGGACGGAGCGATGAGGTGACGAGGACGACCCTGCGGACGAGGGCGAGGGCACTGGCGTACGCGGCGGTGCCGGCCGCCCTCGTGCTCGCGGTGCTGACCGGGTGCACGGGCCCGGACCGGGACGCGGACGCCGGCCGCTCGCCCGGCGCGCGGACCACGCCCGGCGGACGGGACGGCACCGGACCCGGCACCGGACGGCCCTCCGCACCCAGCACGCGACGCCCGTCCCCGTCCCCGAGCGGGCGGCCGTCCGGCGGCCCGCACCGGGCGCGCTGGCAGCCGCGCCCCGGGCTGGCCTGGCAGTGGCAGCTGGACGGACCCGTCGATCCCTCGGCCGACGTGCCGGTCTACGACATCGACGGCTTCGAGAACACCGCCTCGGACGTGGCCCGCCTGCACCGGGCCGGCCGCAAGGTGATCTGCTACGTCAACGTCGGCGCCTGGGAGGACTTCCGGCCCGACCGGAAGGCCTTCCCCCGCTCGGTGCTGGGCGCGGACAACGGCTGGCAGGGCGAGCGCTGGCTCGACATCCGCCGGCTGTCCGTGCTGCGGCCGGTCATGGAACGGCGCTTCGACATGTGCCGCGACAAGGGCTTCGACGCGGTGGAACCCGATCTGGTGGAGGGCTACGGCAACCACAGCGGTTTCCCGCTCACCGCCGGTGACCAGCTCCGCTACAACCGGATGATCGCCGCCCTCGCGCACGAGCGCGGCCTCGCGGTGGGCCTCAAGAACGACCTGCCGCAGATCCCGCAGCTCCTCCCCGACTTCGACTTCGCCGTCAACGAGGAGTGCGCGCAGTACGACGAGTGCGCGCAGCTCACCCCGTTCGTCGCGGCCGGCAAGGCGGTCTTCCACGTGGAGTACGCGGAACCCACCAGCAGCTTCTGCGCACAGTCGCGCAAGCTCAGGCTGTCGTCGATGCTGAAGAAGCCGGAACTGGGGGTGTGGCGCAAGCCCTGCTGACGCGAGCCCCGCTCGGATCAGCGAAGGACCTTCTCCTTGTATGCCTCCGGGTAGCGCTCGGTGAACTTGACGGCCCACACCAGCAGTACGGCGGGAACGACCCAGTTGCACCAGTCGCTCGCGGACGGGAAGCGGATGGCGAGCCAGCTGAGCACGGCCATGACCAGGAAGACACCGCCCCACATGGCGGTCAGGACCACGTTGACGTGCTTGAAGACGGGCGTGTTCCACAGGTGCGGTGGCGTGCCGCGCCGGGCGTACTGCGCGGTGAAGGGGTCGAAGGCGAGCGATCCCAGGGCCACGACGGCCACCGCCAGGCTCGCGATGACCTGGGCGTAGGTCTCCACCCAGATCAGGGTGTGCCGGTCGAGGACCAGGGCGAGGACGCAGAGCACGGCGAAGAACACGATGCCCGTCACGTCGAGCACGTTCCACTGCCGATGGGTGAGGTCGCGGCCCGAGACGAGGAGCGAGGCGGCCAGCGCGGCCAGCGCCGCGTACTTCCAGGTGCTGGGTCCGGCCACGACCCCGAAGATGATCCAGGGCAGGAAGGAGACGAAGACATTTCCGGCGCCGACGGCCTTGCGGGGCGGCGCCTTGGTCGCTGTCTGCTGTTGCATGGGAGGGCCTCCCGTCGCGCGGTCCGCCTCGGACGCGGGCGGTACCGCTCCTCCCATCATGCCGACCCCGGCGCCCGGCCACCTGCCGCGCCCGCGCCGGGGCACGCACGGGCCGGGGCACACATGGTCCAGGGCACGCACGGGCCGGAGTGCTCATGGGCCGGAGTGCGCCCTGGCGGCCGCGCTCCTACCGTGAAGGCGGGGCAGTGCCCGGTCCGGGGCGTGCCGCCGGCCGTCTGGAGCCGTGATGACCTTCCGCTTCCACCAGGACGAGCAGTTCGACTACGAGATCAGGGTCGCGCTGGGCTCCGCCTGGCAGCACGGCGCCGACGTGGGCGAGGTGCTGGCGGTGGCGTCGGCCGTGGGCGACGGGGACGGCGCCGCGTGGTTCGCCGCCTGGACCGAACTCGCGCACCGGGTGCGCGGGCGGGCCGAGGAGTGCGCGGGGCGCGGGCGCGTGGTCTCCGCCCGGGACGCGTGGCTGCGGGCCGCCGGGTACTTCGGTACCGCGCTGGCCGGTGTGGACGCCTGCGCCGACCCCGGGGCGCGGCTGGCGGAGGCGTTCACGGCGCACCGGGAGTGCTTCGACCGGTTCGCGCGGGCCTGGGAGCCGGCGGCGGAGCGGGTGGAGATCCCGTACGAGGGCATGTCGATGCCCGGGTACCTGTTCGCCCCGCCCCGGGGACGCGAACCGCTGCCCACGCTGATCGTGACCAACGGCAGCGACGGCCCGGTCAGCTCCGCCTGGACCCTGCTGGGCGCCCCGGCCGTGGCCCGCGGCTACCGTGTCCTGCTCTTCGACGGCCCCGGCCAGCAGTCGATGCTGTTCGAACGCGGGACCACCTTCCGCCCCGACTGGGAACAAGTGATCACCCCGGTGGTGGACTACCTGACCGGCCGTCCGGACGTCGATGCCGGGCGCCTGGTCCTGGCCGGGATCAGCCAGGGCGGTTACTGGGTGCCCCGGGCGCTCGCGTTCGAGCACCGGATCGCGGCGGCGGTCGCCGACCCGGGTGTGGTGGACGTGGCCGAGAGCTGGTGGCCCCACCTCGGTCCCGAGCTGCGGGCGCTGTGGGAGTCCGGGGACCGGGCGGCCTTCGACGGCGTGCTGGGCCAGGCGCTGGCGGCCGATCCGGCGCTGGCCGCGACCTGGCGCTGGCGGGCCAAGCCCTACGGCATCGACTCCCCCTACGACCTGCTCACCGAGGTCGCCCGCTACACCGTCGAACCGGTGGCCGGCCGGATCACCACCCCGCTGCTGATCACCGACCCGGAGGGCGAGCGCTTCTGGCCCGGCGCGGCACAGCGCCTGTACGACGCCCTGCCCGGCCCCCGGGAACTGGTCCGCTTCACCGCGGCCGAGGGCGCCTCCCTGCACTGCGAGCCGCTGGGACGCGCGGTGTTCGAACAGCGGGTCTTCGACTGGCTGGACGGGCAGGTGGGCGGCTGAGCGGGAGGAGGCGGATGCCAGGAGGCCGGCTCGGGGGCCGCCGCGCTATCCGGTGAACCGTACGGGCAGGCTCCGGGGGCCGCGGATCATGACACCCGGACGCCAGGTGAGCGCCGCCGGGTGGATGTCCAGGGCCAGGCCGGGGCAGCGCGCCAGCAGCGTCCCGATGGCGACGCGGGCCTCCAGCCGGGCCAGCGGCGCGCCCAGGCAGTGGTGGATGCCGTGGCCGAACGCCACATGGCCGCGCGCGTCGCGGGTGATGTCGAAGCGGTCGGGTGCGGGGAAGCGCGCGGGGTCGCGGTTGGCGTCGCCCATGGCGATGAGGACGAGTTCGCCGCCGCCGGGGACGACGGTGTCGCCGATCGGCACGGGTTCGGTGGTGAAGCGGAACGTGGGGGTCTCCAGGGGGCCGTCGTAGCGCAGCATCTCCTCGACCGCGCCGTCCAGGAGGGCGGGGTCCGCGCGCAGGGCGGCCAGTTGGGCGGGGTGGGTGAGGAGGGCGAGGACGCCGTTGGAGATGAGGTTGGCCGTCGTCTCGTGGCCGGCGACGAGCAGCAGCCAGGCCATGCCGACGAGTTCCTCGTGGGAGAGGGCGTCGCCGTCCTCGTCGCTGCCGTGGATCAGGGCGCTCATCAGGTCGTCGCCGGGCCGCTGCCGCTTGCCGGCCACCAGCTCCCGGATGAACCGCCCCATGGCGGCGGCCGCGGCCCGGCGGTCCTCGACGTCGGTGGCGCCGATCGCGTCGTGGGACCAGGTGCGGAAGTTCTCGCGCTCCAGGTCGGGCACGCCGAGGAGTTCGCAGATCACCGAGATGGGCAGCGGGAAGGACAGCGCCTCGACGAGGTCGGCCCGGCCGTCCGGCGCGGCCAGCATCCGGTCCAGGAGCGCGTCGGTGGTCTTCTGGATGCCGGGGGTGAGCTGCTCCACCCGGCGCGGGGTGAACTCCCGGGCGACCAGGCGGCGCAGCCGGGTGTGGTCGGGCGGGTCGGCCCTGAGCATGTGGTGACCGGAGGAGATGGCGCCGAGCGGGAACGAGGGCGACACCTTGCTCCAGTCCTTGGAGAGCCGGGGGTCGGCCAGCGCGGCGCGTCCGGCCGCGTACCCGACGACGAGCCAGGCGAGCGCGCCCCCTTCGGGCATCCGGATGCGGTGCACCGGGCCCCGCGCCCGTAAGCGGGCGTAGACGGGATACGGGTCGCGGGTGAACGACTCGCCCAGCGCGGCCAGGTCGACGATGTCCATGGAGCCCCCTCAGCACGGCCCACCCTCAGCACGGCCCACCGACTCTATCCCGGGCGGCCGGGACCGGGCCTCGCTTTCGGCCTCGCTTTCGGCCTCGCTCTCGGCCATGCCGGGCCCGGCCGCGATCCCCCGCCCTCCCGGCCCCGCCCTGTCCTGTCCGGTCCGGGGCGTCAGCCGGTCCGGTGGTCCGGGCCCAGGTCGGCCTCGACGGTCCCGCCGTCGCCGACGACGACCTCGGTGGCGTGCGGCGGGGCGCCGCCGGCGATGACGGTGTAGGCGCCCGGGGCCAGGCCGGTGAGGGCGTACGTGCCGTCGGTGCCGGTGGTGACCGAGTCGACGACCTCGCCCCGGCCGTTCAGCAGGGTGACGCGGGCGTCGGGGACGGGCCGGCCGGTCTCCTGGTGGCGGACGGTGCCGCGCAGGGCGCCGGCGGGGTCGAGGACGATGTCGGACACGTCCGGCCGCCGCTCGCCGGTGAACCGTACGGCCCGGGGCTGGTGGCCGGCCGAGGACACGATCAGCACCCAGGAGCCCGGTCCGGGGTCGGGCAGGGTGTACGTGCCGTCCTCCTGGGTGCGGGCCAGGGCCTTCTGGTGGCCGTGCGCGTCGACCAGGGTGAGCGTGGCCCGGGCGGGACCGCCGCCCGCGCTGTCCCGTACCCGGCCGCGCAGCACGGCCCGGCCCTCGCCGTGGACGGCGTGGCCCTCGCCGTGGGCGGCCTGCTCCGCGCCGGGCGTGCCGGGACGCGGCCGCGCTGCGGCCGTCGTGGAGGAGGGCGTGGGCGCCGGGGAAGGCGACGCGGCCGGCGCCGGCACCGCGCGGCCGCGGATCAGCGAGGCCGCCGCGGCGGCCAGGGACATCGCGATGGCGAGGGAGAAGACGACGACGAGACCGTGGTGGAACGGCTGGGAGATCAGGTGGGGGAAGAACTCCCGGCCGGTGAGGTGCGCGTTCGCGGCGGGCGAGAGATGGCCGAGGATGCCGGGCCCGAGCAGGTGCTCGATCGGGTTGTAGCCGAGGAACGCGGCGAACAGGACGCCCACCGGCGGCAGCCCGGCGACCGTGTGGGCGGCGTCCGGCGGGACGCCCTGGGCGGTCAGGCCCGAGGCCAGGGTGTGCGGCAGGGTGCCGGAGAGGCCGGCCACCATGAGCGAGAAGAAGACGCCCATGGACAGCACCATGCCGGCGTTCTGGAAGGTGGCGCGCATCCCGGAGGCGGCGCCCCGGGCGTCGGCGGGCACGCTGGACATGATGATCGAGGTGTTCGGGGCGGCGAACAGGCCGCCGCCGAGCCCGTTGAGCAGGATCAGCACGGCGAACGTCCAGTAGCCGAAGTCGCTGGGCACCACGAGCAGTCCGGCGAACGACACCGCCATCACCGCGAACCCCGACGCGGCGAACATGCGAGCGCCGAACCGGTCGGACAGCGCCCCGGATATGGGCCCGGCCAGCAGGAAGCCGATGGTGAGCGGCAGCATGTAGACGCCGGCCCACAGGGGGGTGTCGGCGTAGTCGTAGCCGTGCAGGGGCAGCCAGATGCCCTGGAGCCAGATGATGAGCATGAACTGCAGTCCGCCGCGGGCGATGGCGCCCAGCAGGGTGGCCGCGTTGCCGCCCGCGAAGGCGGCGTCGCGGAACAGGCGCAGCGGGAACATCGGCTCGGGGACCTTGGTCTCGACGTAGCAGAACACGCCGAGCAGCACGAGGCCGCCGATCAGTCCGGCCAGCACCCACGGGTTGGTCCAGCCCATGGTGTGGCCGCCGTAGGGCTGGATGCCGTAGGTGATGCCGGCGAGCAGTGCCGTCAGGCCGGCCGCGAAGGTGACGTTGCCCCACCAGTCCATCCGCCCCGGCCTGGGCACACCGGTCTCGTGCAGCGACTTGTACGCCCAGACGGTGCCGATCAGGCCGATGGGCACGTTGACCCAGAACACGGAGCGCCAGTTCCAGGTGACGAGGACGCCGCCCAGGACCAGGCCGAGGAACGAACCGGCGATGCCCGCCACCATGTTGACGCCCAGGGCCATGCCGCGCTGGCGGGCGGGGAAGGCGTCGGTGAGGATCGCCGCGGAGTTCGCCATCAGCATCGAGCCGCCCACGGCCTGCACGATGCGCCAGCCGATCAGCCACAGCGCCCCGCTGCCGCCCTGGAAGGGGTCGAGCGAGAGGACCACCGAGGTGAGGGTGAAGACGAGGAACCCGGCGTTGTAGATCCGCACCCGGCCCTTCATGTCGCCGAGCCGGCCGAGGGCGACCACCAGGACGGCGGTGACGAGCATGTAGCCCATCAGCATCCACAGCAGATAGCTGACGTTGCCCGGTTCGAGCGGGTCGAGGCGGATGCCGGTGAAGATGCCGGGCAGCGAGATCAGCACGATCGAGCTGTTGATGGTGGCGAGCAGCATGCCCACCGTGGTGTTGGTGAGCGCCACCCACTTGTAGCGGGGGTGGTCGACGCCGATCCACGCTCTGCGGCCGCGTTCCTGGACGGTGGTCATGGCGTGCTCCCGGTGGTGTGGTGGGCGGGGAGCGGACGCGGGGCGGTGGTGTCCCCGAGCATCCGCAGCACGATCGGCAGCGCGGTGCGCAGCGCGGCGCCCAGCGCCCGCTGCTCTTCGTCGGGCAGGGCGGCCAGCAGGCCGGCCAGCCGGGCGTCACGCGCCCGGCGGCGTTCGGCCAGCACGTCCTGTCCGGCGTCGGTGAGCAGGACCAGGGTGACCCGTCCGTCGCCGGGGTCGGTGTCCCGTGCCACCAGGCCCTGGGCTTCGAGCCGCTGCACGAGCTGGGTCATCGACGGCTGGGTGACGCCCTCGGCGGTGGCGAGGGCGGTCAGCCGGGCCGGGCCCTCCCGTTCCAGGCGGCCCAGGGTGGCGGCCGCGGTGAAGCTCAGGTCCCGGCGGTCGGTCAGCGCCCGGACGACCGCCGAGGCGGCGTCGGCCAGGTCCCGAGCGGTGTCCTGCGGGGTGTACTCGGCGTACGACTCGTCCACATGTTCTTCGTATCACGTTCTTATATAGGCGGCCTATCAAAACTGGGTAAGGAAACCTCCCCGGAGACCGCCCTCCGCGCGCGGGCGCGCTCGCTCACCGCCGCCCGTTCGTCCAGGCCTCCCAGAGACCGGCGTAGACGCCGCCCGCCGCGCACAGGTCGCCGGGCCGGCCCCGCTCGACCACCCGGCCGTCGTCCATGACGACCACGGTGTCGGCGCCGGCCGCCTGGGACAGCCGGTGCGCGACCACGACCGCGGTGCGTCCCTCGGTGACGGCCAGCGCCGCCCGGTCGAGCGTCTGGGCCGCGTCGCTGCCGCCCTCGGCGGTCGCCTCGTCCAGCACCACCACGTCGGGATCGAGCAGCAGCACCCGGGCCAGGGCGAGCTGCTGGGCCTGGCGCGGCGTCAGATCGCCGCCGCCGGTGCCGACGACCGTGTCCAGTCCGTCCGGCAGGGCGTCGGCCCAGGCCGTGGCGCCCACGGCCGCGAGCGCGGACGCCAGATCCTGGTCACAGGCGTCACGGCGGGCCAGGCGGAGGTTGTCGGCGACGGTGCCGGCGAACAGGTGGTGCTCCTGGGTCACCAGGACGATCCGGCGCCGCCCGTCGGCGGCCGGGCGGGCCAGGTCGGCGGTGGGCACGCCGCCGAGGGCGACCTCGCCCGCGTACGGGGTCCGCAGCCCGGCGATCAGTGTCGCCAGCGTGGACTTGCCCGACCCGGTGGTGCCGACGACCGCCAGGCGCTCCCCGGCGGCCACCTTGAGGCCGACGCCGTGCAGCACCTCCGGGCCGTCCTGGTAGCGGTGGCGCACGTCGCGCAGGACGAGGGTGCCGCCGGGGCGGCCCGGCGGGGGCGGCGGCCCGTCCGGCGTACGGCCGTACGTGGTGACGCCGACGATCCGGGCCAGGCCCGCGCCCGCCTGCTGCACGCTGTCGAAGGTGCCCAGCATGGTGTTGACCGGGTCGAACAGGCCCACGAAGAACAGCGCGGCCGTGGTCGCCGCGCCGATGCCCGCCAGGTCCGCGTGGACCAGGACGTAGGCGACGACCAGGATGGCGCTCAGGCCGAGGAACTCGGCCGCGTTGAGCCGCCCGTAGAACCGGGTCGCCACCCGGGTCGCGGCGAACTCGTACGACATCGCCTCCCGCGACGCCTCGGCCACCCGGGCGCGGCGCCCCGCTCCCAGGCGCAGGGCGCGCAGGGTGGGCAGCGCGGTGAAGGCACCGAGCAGGGCGGAGGCGCGGCGCCCGTCGGCGGTGCGGCCGGCCGCGTACAGCGGACGCGAGGTGCGCAGGTACCAGCGCAGCGTGTACGCCTGCACGGGCACCGCCAGCAGTCCGGCGAGCGCGAAGCGCCAGTCCAGCGCGGTCAGTCCGACGAGGGTGGCGGCGATGGTCAGCGCCGCCGTGGCGAAGTCGCCGAGCGCCTCGGACGCGGCGGCCGAGACGCGTTCCACGTCACCGGAGACACGGGAGACGAGATCGCCGGTGCCGCCCGCCTCGACGACGTCCACGGGCAGCGCGACGGCGGCGGCGACGGCGTCCTCGCGCAGCCGTCCGGCCATCGGCTGCACCACCCGGGCCAGCAGCACGGCCGCGCCCCACACGGTCACGGCGCCCGCCACCGTCGCGGCGGCCAGCAGCACGAGCGGCACCACCAGCGCGCCCGCCCCGCGGTGGTCGGCGATGGCCTGCGTGATCCGCCCGGTCGCCACCGGCCCGGCCAGCGTCAGCGCGCTGTCCGCGACCAGGACGGCCACCGCCCCGGCCGCCAGGCCCCACCGCCCGCGCAACAGCCCGCGCAGACACTCCCGTGTCTCCCGGGCGGAGGCGACGGGCAGCAGGGTCCGGGGGGTGGGGGCGGGCGGTTCGGCTGTGCTTGCGGTCGGGGCGCCCGGGGCGGGGGTGGCCGCCCCGGTGGCGGTCGGCTCCGTGGCGGTCGGCTCCGTGGTGGTCCGGTCGAGATCGGCGGGAGTGGTGCTCACCCCGGTCACCGTCCCTTCGTGGTGGGGTGGGTGGCGGGGGCGGGCGTGTCCGTGCGGGTGGCGCCGTGGGGGTCCGGGGCGGGCGGAGCCGGAGGGGAGGCGGGCGTGTCCGCTTCGGCGGTGCCGTCCTTCCCGGTCGGTGCGGGCGCATCCGCCCCGGTGCCGTCGCCGTCGCCCTCCCCCGCCGGTACGCGAATCACCTGTTCGCAGCGGGCGAGCCAGGCCGGGCTGCTGGTGACGACGAGGGTGGTGCGGCCGGTCCGGAGGCGGTGCACGCGGTCGGCGACGGCGTCCTCCGTGACGGCGTCCACGGCGGTGGTGGGGTCGTGCAGCACCAGCACGCGGGGCCGGGCGGCGAGGGCGCGGCCGAGGGCGATGCGCTGCCGCTGGCCGCCGGACAGGGTCTCCCCGCGATCCCCGACCGGGGTGGCGGCGCCCCGGGGCGCGGTGCGCACGACCTGATCGGCGAAGGACGCGCGGGCGGCCTCCTCGACGGCGGTCCCGTCCGCCGCGAGGGCGCCCAGATTGTCGGCGATGGTGCCGGGCAGCAGCACGGGATCGTGCGGGCACACCAGGACGTCCGCGCGGAGCGTGTCGAGCGGCAGGGCGTCCAGGCCGCTGCCGTCCAGCAGGACCCGGCCGCCGCCTGCGGGGTCCTCCTCGCGGGCCAGCAGGCGTACGACGGCGTCGGCGTCGGCCGGGTCCTCGCAGACGAGGCCGGTCATGAGAGCGCCGGGCACGGACCACCGCGCGCGGTGACCGCCGGGTAGGGGCACGTCCTCGAAGGCGAGCGCCCCGGGGCCCGCGGGCTCCGCGCCGCCGGGCGCCGCCGGTGCCGTACGGTCCTCGACGGCCGCGGGCACGGTCAGCGTCTCGTGGAGGCGGGCCGCGCAGGCCATCGCGCGGGCGTACGCGGCGTGCGTGGCGGAGACCACCCGCATCGGCCCGATGACGAACCGGGCGAGGCCGAGCACCGCGATCAGCTCGCCCAGGCCGAGCCGCCCGTCGAGGGCGAGCCAGCCGCCGACCGCGGCCACGGCGGTCAGATAGAGCCCGGTGAACAGCTGGCCCACCGACAGCAGCGCGGCCTCCGCCGACGCGGCGCCGCGAGCGGCCCGTACGGCGTCCCGGCTGACCCGGGCGTAGTCGGCGGCCACCGTGCGCTCGGCGCCGATGCCCTGGAGCACGCGCAGCCCGCGGATCAGGTCCTCGGCCAGCGCGGCGGCCCGCGCCTGGTGCGCCTGCTCGCCGGTGCTGGTCCGGCGCAGGGCGCGGGCCAGGCGGTTCTGCGCGGCCAGCAGGACGGCGGTGCCGACCACGACCAGCGCGCCGAGCGCGAGGGAGATCCGCAGCAGCAGCGCCGTCGAGGCGAGCAGCACGACGGCCGCGGCCACCGTGGAGGCGACCACACCGGCGAAGGCGCCGACCCGGCCGGTGTCGGCCGAGGCGCGGCTGAGCAGCTCGCCGGGGAGCAGCCGGACGCCGCCGGTGGGCCGCAGCACCCGCTCGGTCAGCCACATGCGCATCCGGTGCTCGGTGTGCTGCTTGGCCCGCATGGAGGCGCGGGCCCCGAACCGGTAGGACAGGGACAGCAGCACGAAGTCCGCGGCGAGCACGCCGAGCCAGCCGGCCAGGGACAGCGCGCTGCCGTGCCGGACGGCCCCGCCGACCGTGGCGCCCACGATCACGGGCACCAGCGACTCGCCGAGCTGGTGGCTGCTGTAGAGCAGCGAGGCCGCCACCAGATCGCGCCGACGGCTGCCCAGCGCCCGCCACAGCAGGGCGCGGGGGGAGGCGGCGGGGGCCCTGGCGGCGTCGGCCGGGTCCGCTGGGTCTTCCGGCGGGGCGGTGGCGGTGGGCGGGGCGGCCAGGGCTGGTGCGGTCACTCCGTCACGTTAGGGTGACCTCACTTTTGTCGTAAACACCGCGGTGCGCCACCGAATGTCGCGCAACAGCCACCGGAGCGGGAAGCCCTTCGGAAAACTCCGAAAAAATCCGAAAAACTTAGAAAAACTTAGAAAACAGGGACACACCCGACATGACACCACCGGACACGCCACCGGACTCGCCACCGGACAACTCCATCGATCTCGAACGGTTCGAGATGCTCCGGGGGCAGACCTTCCGGCACCACACGCACCCCGACCACCAGCTCGCCTGGGCCCGCACGGGTGTCCTCATGGTCGACATCCAGGACCGCTGCTGGGTGCTGCCGCCCCATCTGGCGCTGTGGATCCCGGCCGGGGTCGGGCACGCCACCGCCGCGCTGCGGGAGTCGGTGCTCCAGGGCATCTACCTGGACCCGGCCCTGTGTCCGCTCGCCTGGAGCACACCGACCGTGCTGGCCGTGCCGCCGCTGGCGCGCCATCTGATCGACCACCTGACCGGCGACCTCTCCCCCGGCGCCCGGGCCCGCGCCGAGATCGTCCTGCTGGACGTGCTGCGCCCGGCGGCCGGGGCCGTGTTCGAGCTGCCGCTGCCGGCCGACCCGCGCGCCCGCGAGGTCGCCGGGCTGCTCCTCGAAGACCCCGCGGACCCGCGCGGCCTGGGCCAGCTCGCGCACGTGGTCGGGTCCAGCGCGCGGACCCTGCTGCGGCTGTTCCTGGCGGAGACGGGGATGACGTTCAACCAGTGGCGTGTGCACGCCCGGCTCCAGGCCGCCCTGGCGCATCTCGCCGAGGGGGCGCCGGTGGCGCGGGTGGCCGAGCGGGTGGGCTACGGGACGCCCAGCGCGTTCGTGGCCGCGTTCCGCCGGGTCACCGGGGAGACGCCGGCCGCCTACTTCGCGCGGGCCCGGAGCGGGGCGGACGCCGTGGGGTGAGCGGTGGCGGATGGGCGACATGGCGTGGCGGTCCGTCGGCTTGTCGCCGTCACCGCCCGGCTTATAACTTGCTTAGGCAAGGCTAAGCTAACAACCCCCGCCGGTTCCTTGCATCGGCACCTGTACGTCGTCGAGGAGCAGCACGGATGAGCACCACCAGCATGAACACCGCAGGTGGGGTGGCGACTGGCCAGGACTCACACGGACGGGAAGCGTCGCGGACGGAAGCGGAACCGGAGGGCGACGCCCCGCCCGGCCGGCGCCGGGCCGGCGTCCTCGCCGCCCGGCTGCTGGGCCTGCTCGCCGCGTGCGCGCTGCTGCTCCTGATCGCCGTGGTCAGCATCGGCGTCGGCGCCAAGGCCATCCCGCCCGGCGACGTCGTCCGGGCGCTGCTGCACGGCCGCGGCTCCGTGGACGGCTCGGTCGTCCTGGACCTGCGGCTGCCCCGTACGCTGCTGGGCGTCGCCGTCGGCGCCGCGCTGGCCGCGGCCGGGGTGCTGATGCAGGCGCTGACCCGCAATCCGCTGGCCGACCCCGGCATCCTCGGCGTCAACATGGGCGCCTCGGCCGCCGTGGTCACCGCCATCGCGCTGTGGCACCGCACCGACACCGCGTTCTGCGTCTGGTTCGCCTTCGCGGGCGCGGGCCTCGCCGCCACGCTGGTGCACCTGCTCGGCTCGCGCGGGCGCTCGGGTCCGGCACCGGTCCGCCTGGCGCTGGCCGGCACCGCCGTCAGCGCCGTGCTCGGCGCGCTGATCTCCGTCGTCACCCTGCTGCGGCCCGACGTCTTCGACCAGTTCCGGTTCTGGGGCGTCGGCTCGGTGGCCGGCATCCAGCTCTCCGTGCTCACCGGGGTGCTGCCGTTCCTCGCCGTGGGCGCCCTGCTCGCCCTGGGCCTGACCGGTTCGCTCAACGCGCTCGCGCTCGGCGACGACACCGCCCGCGCCCTCGGCAGCGGCGTCGGCCGCACCCGTCTGCTGGGCACGCTCGCCATCACGCTGCTGTGCGGTGCCGCGACGGCGGCGGTCGGCCCGATCGCGTTCGTCGGCCTGGTCGTCCCGCACCTGGCCCGCGCGGTCACCGGACCCGACCACCGCTGGCTGCTGCCGTACTCCATGGTCCTCGGCTCCGCCCTGCTGGTCGGCTCCGACGTCCTCGGCCGTCTCCTCGCCCGCCCCGGCGAGATCCAGGCCGGGATCGTCACCGCCTTCGTCGGAGCGCCCGTCTTCATCGCCCTCGTCCGCCGCCGCAGAATCGCCGAACTGTGACCCTCCCGACCCTCCCGGCCGCCCCGCCCGCCGCCGCCCGCACCGCACCGCGCACCGGCCGCCCCGGCAGCGTCGTCCAAGGACGTGTGCTGCGCCTGTACGGCGGGCGGGTGTCGCTGCGCTGGCGGCCCCGCACCGTGACCGTCTGCCTGCTGCTGGCCGCCGCCTGCCTCGTGGTGGGCGCGCTCGGCCTCACCACCGGCGCCTTCCGGGTGCCGCTGGCCCGGGTGGTGGCCTGCCTGCTCGGGCAGGGCACCGGGGCCGAGTCGTTCATCGTCGTCAGCCTGCGGCTGCCGCGCCTGGTGTGCGCGCTGCTGGCCGGGGCGGCGCTCGGCATGAGCGGCGCCGTCTTCCAGAGCCTGTCGCGCAACCCGCTGGGCAGTCCCGACATCGTCGGCTTCACCAGCGGCGCGGCGGCCGGCGCCGTCGTGGAGATCGTGCTCCTGCACGGCGGCCCGTACGCCACCGCCGTCGCGGCGATCGCGGGCGGCCTCGCCACCGCCCTGCTCGTCGCCCTGTTCTCGCTCAAGCGGGGCGGCGCCGCCGGCTACCGGGTGATCCTGGTGGGCATCGGCGTCAGCTCCATGCTGACCTCCCTCACGGCGTACCTGCTCACCCGGGCCAGCCTGTACGAGGCCCAGGACGCGCAGATCTGGCTGATCGGCAGCCTGAACTCGGTCAACTGGGCCGTGGTCACCCCGCTCGCCGTCGCCCTGGCCGTGCTGACGCCCGTCACCGTGCTGTCGGCGCGGGCCCTGAACTGGCTGGAACTCGGGGAGGACACGGCCCGCGCGCTGGGTGTCTCCTCGGGCCGGGCCCGGCTGGTGGCGGCGCTCGCCGCCACGGCGCTGGCCGCGGTCACCACGGCCGCGGTGGGACCCATCGCCTTCGTCGCCCTGGCGGCCCCGCAGCTGTGCCGCCGGCTCGTCCGCGCGCCCGGCGCCCTGGTCGTACCGGCGGGTTTCATGGGCGCGCTGCTGCTGGCGGTGAGCGACTTCGCCGCCCAGCGCGTCCTGCCCGGCACCGAACTGCCCGTCGGCGCCATGACCGGCGTGCTCGGCGGCCTCTACCTGTGCCGGCTGCTCGTCGCCCGGCGGAGAGCGGACAGCACATGACCACCGCCCCTCGCACCCGTCCTCCGCGGCGGGAACGGTTATCCCGGGACCGGCCACCGACTCGGGACCGGCGGCCCGGGACCTGATCGGGAACCGTGGCCCGGTACCCGATCGGGGACCGGTGGCCTGGAGCTGGTGGGGAACCGGCGGCCCGGAGCTGGTGGGGAAATCGGCAGCCCGGTACCTGATCAGGGCCCGGCCGCCCGGCAGCTCGGGACGTGATTCGGTCCCGGCTCCCGGCCGACCGGCTCCGGACCAGTGCTCCCGGACCCGACGGCTCCCGCGGACCGGCCTCCAGCGGACCGGCCTCCAGGCCAGTACTTCCGGAGCCCGGCAGCTTCCGCAACCGGTGCTTTCCCGGCCGGGGCCGTGGAACCCGGCCGAGCCGGGCGCCTGGGGCGGTGCCGCCACCGGGTGGCCGGCCCGCAGGCTCCGGAGCCGGACGGTTCCGGGACCCGGCGCCCCCGCTCCGGTGACGGCGAGCCACCCGCCACCTCTGGCCCCCACCCCGGGCCGCCTCCGCCCCACCAAGGGCCTCATCCACCACCGCTCCCCCCGGTGGGCAGCGGGCCGTACGGACCCGCCGCCCGTACGGCACCCCCTGCCCACCCCCGTGCGCCCGTCCCCGTGCGTACGGTCCCCGCGGCCCGACGCGCCGCCCGAACACCTCCGAGGACACCACCATGACCGCCACCGCGACCGGCTCGACCCTGCTGCGTCCCCTCGCCGACCGCCCCGCCCTCACCGCCTCCGCCATCGGCCGCCCCACCCGGCGCGGGCTGCTCGTCGGCGGGCTGGGGGCCGCCGGCCTGTTCGGCCTCACCGCCTGCGGGGCCGGCGGCTCCTCCGCGAAGGCGTCCGGCGGCGCTTCCGCCGGGGCGTGGTCGTTCACCGACGACCGGGGCCGCACCGTACGGCTCCCGCGGCGCCCCCGGCGCATCGCGTTCCTCACCGACACCGTGGGCGCCGCGCTGTGGGCGGCCGGTCTGCAGCCGGTGGCGGCGGCCGACTCCGGCCAGGGCATCGTGCCGGCCGTCAAGCCGGACTGGACCGGGGTCACGAAGATCTACTCGGCCGACAAGGGCGTGCGGCTGGAAGCGCTGGCGCAGGCCCGTCCCGACCTCCTGGTCGACGCCGTCCAGCCCGACGGCACCCTCCAGGTGTCCTCGCAGCTCTCCGAAGTGTCCAAGATCGCCCCCGTGGTCGGGCTCAGCACGTACCAGCCGATCGAGAAGATCGCGGGCACCGCCGACCGGCTGACCGCCTCCCTCGGCTCCCATCTCGCCGACGCCGGCGCCAAGGCCCGCTACACCGCGGCGAGCGCCCGGCTGAAGTCCGCCGTCGCCGCCAACCCGGGCGTCAGGGTCGGCTTCGTCTTCGGGATCGACAAGAACACCATCGGCGTGATGAACCCGGCCACCTGGGCCGTGCTGAAGACGGTCCGCGCCCTCGGTATGCGCCTGGTCCCGGTGCCGGCCGGCTCGGACAACACCTACAGCCAGGCGGTGAGCTGGGAGAACGTCCCGTCCATCCCCGTCGACCTGCTGGTGTGGGCGGTCTCCGACCCGATGCCCGACGCGCCCCTGTGGAAGCGCACCCCCGCCGTGGCCGCCGGACAGGTGTGGAAGCCGGAACTCGCCTCCTGGTACGCGTACAGCTGGGAGAACTTCACCGTGCTGCTCGACGGTCTCGCCTCGCGTGTGGGCTCCGCCCGCGCGGGCGTCGGCCCCCGCGACGCCTCCTGACACCCCCGCCGCCACCCTCCCGAGCCCGCGCTCCCTTCGCCCTCCCCCCTCTCGCATCCGAGACCACACCCACAGGGATCCCCCGTGACCGCCGTACCGTCCCCCGCCACCCCCTCCCCTGCCCCCTCTCCCGCCGTCCCGGGCGCTCCCGCGGCCCGGCGGGTCCGCCGCCGGCTGTCCGCGGTGCTGGCCGCCGCCGCGCTGGCCGCGGTCCTGACCGCCTGCGGCTCCTCCGCCGCCGACGGCACCGGCGGCAAGGACAGCGCGACCCGCGCGGTCACCACCGCGCACGGCACGGTCCGCGTGCCCGACCGTCCGCTGCGGATCGTCTCCGTGCACTCGTGGACCACCGAGTCGCTGTTCGACCTCGGCCTGAAGCCGGTGGGCGTGGAGAACAGCGGCGCCACCTACGTCCCGCCGCGCTACCTGCCGAGCTGGAAGGCCGCCGCCAAGGTGACCACCGGGGCCGACATCGACTACGAGAAGATCGCCGCGCTCAAGCCCGACCTGATCGTGGGCGTCGACGTGCCCTACCTCTCCAAGGCGTACCAGAAGCTCTCCGCCATCGCGCCCACCGCGTTCACCTCGTTCCGGGACAACTCCACGTGGACCGAGTTCCCCGAGGCCACCGCCCGGTTCGTGAACCGCACGACGCAGCTCGCCGCGCTGAAGAAGGAGTACGGCGACCGGATCGCCGCGGTGCGCAAGACCTACGGCGCGAAGCTGGCGGCGAGCCACTGGGACGTGATCCAGGGCGGGTTCGACACCGGCAACTACTGGATCTACAGCTCCGCCTCGCCCGTCGGTGAGATCCTCACCCAGCTGGGCGCCGGGTTCGCCTCGGCCAGCGCGTCGGTCGGCAAGGGGGCCACCAAGTCGGTGTCGTACGAGCGGACGGACCTGCTCCACGACGCCGACCACCTCGTCTACTACACGAACAACGACGGCTCCCCCGCCAACGACATCGGCAAGCTGTTCGCCCTGGACGGGTTCAAGCGGCTGCCCGCCGCGCGGGGCCACCGGGTGGTCGGCACCCCGGACTTCCTGCCGGGGTCGTACCGGGACGCCATGGGCGTCGTCGACAGCGTCGAGGCGGCGCTGCGCGGGGAGCGCGGCTGAGGCAGAGAAGACGGCGGGCCGCTCCGGCTCGCGGCCCGCTTTCCAGGATCGCCGCCTTTCATGCGCCGCGCCCCGCTTTCCCCTCGTTCGTGTGCAGCCGGTCGGCTTTCCCGGCCGGGGCGAGCGCGGCGGCCCGATAGTGAAGCCGCTCCCCGGTCCGCAGGCCGGGTGGCGTACACCGAGCGAAGAGGTGAGGCTTCATGCGTACTCCCGAGGCGACCGACCGCGTCCAGCTCGTCTTCTCCCTGTTCGACGCCAACGGGAACGGCGTCCTGGACCCGGACGACTTCGAACTGATGGGCAGCCGGGTGGTCGCGGCGGTCCCGGCGGCCGACGAGGCCGCCAAGGGCGCGCTGCTCGCCTCCCTCCGCCGCTACTGGACCACGCTCGCCACAGAACTGGACGCCGACGGCGACGGCCGGATCAGCCCGGAGGAGTTCACCGCCTGCGTGCTGTCGCCGGAGCGGTTCGAGTCGACCATCGACGAGTTCGCCCGGGCGCTGTCCACGCTCGGGGACCTGGACGGCGACGGCCATGTCACGCGGCCCGTCTTCGTCGCGCTGATGACGGCCATCGGCTTCGAGCGGCCCAACATCGAGACGCTGTTCGACGCGTTCGGCCCGGTGGACGGCGACCGGATCAAGGTGGACACCTGGGCGGAGGGCATCCGGGAGTACTACCGCCCGGAGAAGGCCGGCATCCCCGGCGACCACCTGACCGCGGGCACGAAGCGGTGACGCGGTGCCGCGGTGTCGTGCGGTGTCGTGCGGTGTCACCTTGACGCTGTGACGCGCTGACACGGCGAGGTCCCGGCGGACAACCGCCGGGACCTCGCCTCCGCCCGCACCGGCGCTGTGCCTAGCCCGCCTTCCGGCCGGCCCGGTACAGCGCCTCGGAGGTGGTGACCAGTTCGCGGCGTTCCTCCGCGGACCCGACCATCGGCTGGGAGCCGTTGAGCGGCACCTGCGCGCTCTCCGGCAGGAACTTCACGGTGATCAGGCCGATCACGCCCGCCAGCATCAGGTAGTAGGCCGGCATGAGGTCGTCGCCGGTGGCGTTGACCAGCGCCGCGGTGACCAGCGGTGTGGTGCCGCCGAACGCGGCGACGGCGAAGTTGAAGCCGATGCCCATGGCCGCGTACCGCACGGCGGTCGGGAACAGCGCGGGCAGGGTGGCCGCGCTCGGGGCGGCGAAGCAGGCCAGCAGCGTGGACAGGATCAGCACACCGCACACCGGCGCCCAGGTGCCGTCCATCTTGAGCAGCAGGAAGGAGGGGATGGCGAGGACGATCATCGCCACCGCCGCGACCGCGTAGACGGGGCGGCGCCCGACGTGGTCGCTGAGGCGGCCGATGAAGGTGATCAGCAGCACGATCCACACCATGCCCACCAGCACCAGGAGATCGGCGGAGCCGCTGGAGCGGTGCAGGGTCTCGGTCTGGTAGGTGGGCAGGTAGCCGGTCACCATGTAGTTGGTGACGTTGTAGAGCAGGACCAGGCCCATGCAGATGAGCAGGGCCGGCCAGTGCTTCTTGACGATGGTCCGGAACTCGCTGCCCGCCGACTTCTTGGCCAGGCTCTCCTCGTGTTCGTCGAGCTGCTTCTGGAAGGCGGGCGACTCCTCCAGCTTGAGCCGCATGTACAGGCCGATCGCGCCGAGCGGCCCGGCGATCAGGAACGGCACCCGCCAGCCCCAGGAGAGCATCTGGGCGTCGCTGAGGGCGAGGTTCAGCACGGTGACCAGGGCGGAGCCCAGCGCGTACCCGACGAAGGTGCCGAAGTCCAGCCAGCTGGAGAGGAAGCCGCGGCGGCGATCGGGTGAGTACTCGGCCACGAAGGTGGTCGCGCCGCCGTACTCGCCGCCGGTGGAGAAGCCCTGGACCATCCGGGCGAGCAGCAGCAGGACGGGCGCGGCGATGCCGATCGTGGCGTAACTGGGGATCAGGCCGATGACGAACGTGCCGATCGCCATCATGATCATGGTGGTGGCGAGCACCTTCTGCCGGCCGAGCCGGTCCCCGAGGGGCCCGAAGACGAGACCGCCGAGGGGGCGCACCACGAACGCGGCGGCGAAGGTCGCGAAGGAGGAGATGACCTGGGCGCCGGGTGAGGCGCCGGGGAAGAAGACCTTCCCGATGGTCGCGGCGAGGTAGCTGTAGACCCCGAAGTCGAACCACTCCATGCAATTGCCGAGGGCGGAGGCGCCGACCGCGCGCCGCAGCAGCGGCGGCTCGACGACCTGGACGTCCTCCTTGCGCAGGGCCCGCCGGTTCCGGCGCAGCCTGCGCGTCAGTTCCTCGCGGACCTGCCGGGGCAGGTGCGCGACGGAATCCCGCAGCCGTTCCGTGCCGGCCGGCCCGGTCTGCCCGTCGGGAGTCACATCCACCACACGCCACCCTTGTTCGCTTGCCGTTGTCTGTTCAGTATTTGCACCCGCGCGGAATTCCGCAGAAGAGCGGCATCCGGTGCGTGGATACGCGCCTGCCCAGACACACATGGTTCACACCAGCAACTTCTGCCCCTCGGGTGCGGCAGGCGGGTGGGCCCGTCACTCCCCCTCGGGTGTCCCGGGGACGGCCGCGGCCTGTTCCCGGGGCGCGGCCGGGGCGGCGGGGGCGGGCGGCGGGGTGGAGGCGTTCCGGCGGGCGCCGGCGAACCGGTACAGCACGGCCGGTACGACCAGGCCCACGATCCAGGAGATGTCCGCGCCGCCCAGCGGGCTCACCAGGGGGCCGGTGTAGAAGCTGGTCGACAGGAACGGGAACTGGGCGGCCAGGCCGATGCCGTAGACGGTCAGGGCCTCCCAGCGCCAGCCGCCGTAGCGGCCGTGCGGGTCGCTGAGCGCGGGCAGGTCGTAGCGCTCCTTGGAGATGAGGTAGTAGTCCACCAGGTTGATGGCCGACCACGGGGTGAAGAAGGTCAGCAGGAACAGCAGGAAGTCGGCGAAGGAGTCCAGGAAGGAGTTGCGGCCCACGATCGCCACGGCGGTGCCCGCGACCATGATGGCGGCGATGTAGGCGGTGCGGCCGCGCTGGGACAGGACGCGCCGGCCGCGGAAGCCGCTCACGCTGGTCACGATCGACATGAACCCGCCGTAGGTGTTGAGCACGTTGACGGTGAGCTTGCCCAGCGCGATGACGAAGTACAGGAAGGACGCGATCAGGCCGGTGCCGCCCAGGCCCACGACGTAGCCGACCTGATCGTCGAGGAACGCGGCGCCCGCGGTGGCCGCCACCAGGACGCCGAAGCACATGGACCACTGGGCGCCCAGCACCGTGCCGGCCAGCGTCCAGCCGAAGGTGGCGCGGGGCGAGGTGGTGCGGGGCAGGTAGCGCGAGTAGTCCGCCACGTACGGCCCGAACGCGAGCTGCCAGGACGCCGACAGGGACATCGCCAGCAGGAACATGGGCAGCGTGAAGTGGTGCTGGTGGGCGAGGTGGCCAAGGTCGGCGCGGCTCAGCAGCCGCCCGCCCAGGTAGAGGAAGCTGAGCGCGCACACCACGCTGGCCACCCGGCCCAGCGCGTGGATGACGCGGTAGCCGACGATCGCCGTCACGGCGGTGATCAGCGCGAAGATGACGATGCCGGGCACCGGTCCGAGGTGGGTGAGTTTGCCGACGGCCTGTCCGGCGAGGACCGATCC
This sequence comes from Streptomyces sp. NPDC047017, assembly GCF_040644175.1. Classification (NCBI taxonomy): domain Bacteria; kingdom Bacillati; phylum Actinomycetota; class Actinomycetes; order Kitasatosporales; family Streptomycetaceae; genus Streptomyces; species Streptomyces sp. NPDC047017. The sequence goes on from NZ_JBEYVW010000009.1 coordinate 71,560, forward strand.
GCTGGCGAAGAAGCCGACGTACATCACCACGACCAGGGCGAGCGGCACCACCGCTCCGCGGACGCCGAACTGCGCCCGTGAGGAGATCATCTGCGGCAGTCCGAGCCGGGGGCCCTGGGCCGAGTGCAGGGCCATCACCGCGCCGCCCAGCAGGTTGCCGGCGAGCAGGCCGGCCAGCGACCAGATCACGTCACCGCCGAGGACGACGGCGAGGGCGCCGGTCACCACGGTGGTGATCTGGAGGTTGGCCCCCAGCCAGAGGGTGAACTGCGAGAACGCCGTTCCGTGGCGCTCCTCGTCCGGGACGACATCGATGGAACGCCGTTCCACCATTATCTGGGCCATGGATTGCTCCGTCCTGTGGGCGCCGGTCGGGGGCCAGGGGGGCGCGGGGTGCCGCGCGGGCACCGGCGCCGGGGCCGGTCGACGCCCCGTGAGGAGTTCGGACGCCGCGGAACGCTGTGGCGCGGCCGGGCGAGCCTCTAACCGACTGCATATGACTATGCAGACTATGGCGTCATGAATGGATTGCCAATAGTCCGCAACCGAATCACTTTCCGCCGCCCGGCGCCGGGTGACCGCCTGCCGTACACCCACGTCTGCGACAGCGCCGAACTGTGGGCCTGGGTTTTTCAGGTCCTGTCACCCGGACCGGACCGGACCGGGCCCGACCAGGCCGGACGGGCTGAACCGGGTCGGACGGGCTGAACCGGTCGGATCAGGCGGTGCCGGTCGGATCAGGCGGTGCCGGGGCGGCCGCAGGAGGCGCGCACCTTCAGCTCCGGGAGCAGTTCGACCCGGTGGACCGGGAGGGCCGCGCCGTGCCGCAGCCGGCGCAGCAGCAGGTCGACGGCGGCCGCGCCGACCGCCCGCTTGGGCGGGGCGACAGCGGTCAGCGGCGGGGCACCGAGCGCGGCGAAGACATCGTCGTAGCTGATCAGCGCCAGGTCCTCGGGCACGGACAGGCCCCGCGCGCGCAGCAGCGCCGGGAGCTGGATGGCGTCCTGGTCGTTGTGCACCAGCGCCGCCCGCACGCCTTGCGCGATCGCCTCGGCGAGCCGGCCGGCCACCCGCTCGGGGGCGGTGGCGGGATCGTCGACGTCGATCACCGGCTGCGGCGCGAGCCCGAGGGTCCGGCAGCCCTCCTCGTAGCCACTGCGCACCTTCATCGCCGTCCAGGTGTCGCGGCGGGCGGCGAGGACGACGGTCTCGTGGCCGAGCGCGGCCAGGTGGCGCAGGGCGAGCAGGACGCCGTGGTGGTGGTCGGAGCTGACCGAGTCGAGTTCCGCGGCGGCGGTGCCGGCGGCGGCGCGGCGCTCCACCAGCACGGCCGGCACCGGCAGTTCGTTCAGCCAGAGGCGTTCGTCCGGGGCGTCGGGGGACCTCCAGTTGGGCGTCAGCATGAGCCCTTCGGCGCCCGACTTGAGCAGCTGCTCGGCCTGGCCCCGGTCGGCTCCCGGGTCGTAGGAGGAGATGCCGAGCACCAGATGCGCCCCGGCGTCGGCGGCCGCGGCGCGCGCACCGGCGATCACCTCGTCGAAGTACTGGCTGACGGTGTGGCTCACCGTGGGCACGATCAGTCCGAGGGTGCGGGCGTCGGCCCCGGCGCCGGTGCGTTCGTCGGGTCCGGAGACCGAGCCGTGCGAGCGGCGCAGCAGGCCGGCCTCGGCCAGGCCGGCCACGTCCCGGCGTACGGTGACCGCCGGCAGGTCCAGACGGGCCGCCAGGTCCGTCACCCGGACCGTGCCGAGCTGACGCACGATCTCCAGGATCCGCGTCCGGCGCTCGTCAGCCGCGATCGACATGACGGTCCCTTTCTCCCTGGCCTGACTCACTCCGAGTGTATCATTCGATACACACCTGATCTACTGCTCAGCGATCTGATCGATATTCGATCGCCTCGTTCATGTGCATTGACTCGCTCAGAGGGTGCTCCTAGCTTCTGGAGCCCATCCAGCGCAGGAGTGCACCTGTATGAGAAACAGCGCCTTCGCCACCGGAATCCTCGCCGCGGCCCTGGCCGCGGCCACCGCGTTCACCCCCGCCCCGGCCTCCGCCGCCCCGGTCTCCCCGGCCGCCTCGGGCACCACCGTCCACCTGGACTGCTCCCGGTCCACCGACGGCACCGGCTCCGCGAGCGATCCGTACAACTCCCTGGCCTCCGTCGACGCCCTGACCTTCCGGCCGGGCGACACCCTGGCCATCACCTCCGGCACGACCTGCCACGGCACGCTCGCCCCCAAGGGCAGCGGCAGCGCCGACGCCCCGGTCACCATCACCCCGTACGGTACCGGCGCCGCCCCGGTCATCGACGCGGGCGGTGCGGAGAACGCGCTGCACCTGGTGAACCAGGACCACTGGAGCATCAAGGCCGTCGAGCTGACGAACCCGGCCGGCACCCTCGCCCAGCGCCAGGGGCTGCTCATCGAGTCCACGGACGGCCGGACGCACTCCGGGTTCGACGTGGACGGTCTGATCGTCGACAAGGTCGCCGGGCAGACCGACAAGGCGGCCCAGGCCACGGCGTTCTCCCAGTCCGCCTGCATCCGCACCGGCGTCACGGGCACCGGCTCACTCCTCGGCGACGTGCGTGTGCACGGCACCCGGGTGTCGAACTGCGGCGGTGGCGGCATCAAGGTCCGGGTCGGCTCGGTCAACACCCGCCTGGGACAGGGCGTCCACGTCGACGGCAACACGGTCGGCACGGTCGGCGGGGACGGCATCATCGTCTCCTACGCCGAGTCGCCGCTGATCGAGTACAACACCGCGGCCGGTCTCGGCACCGGCACCTACCCGTGGACGGGCGGCAACTTCGCCGGGATCTGGGTGCTCGGCGACCACGACGCCGTCATCCAGAAGAACGCCGTGTACGGCAGCGTCATGTCCGCCCACGACAGCGAGGCGTTCGACTGCGACTGGGGCAACACCGGCCACTGCACGGTCCAGTACAACTACAGCCGGGACAACGCCGGCGGGCTCTTCCTGGACTGCGACGGCTGCGGGACCAGCGGCGGCGCCACCGAGGTGGTGCGTTACAACGTCTCGCAGAACGACTGCCGCATGGTCGGCGCCGCCGGCGGCCGGTCGGCCCTGAACTTCTACGACAACGTCGTCTACTGCCCCGGCCGCACGCTCTCCGTCGGGGTGCCCGCGCACAGCGTCCTGGAGAACAACATCTGGGTCGGCTCCGCGGACTCCCGGCTGCCCACCGGGTCCGGCATCTCCTGGCAGTGGAACGTCTTCCAGGGCGTGCCCCGGCCCACGGCCAACGGCATCACGGGCGACCCGCGGTTCACCGCCCCCGGCACCGGCGGCGACACCCTCGCCTCCGCCGACGGCTACCGGCTCCGCGCCGACTCGCCCGCGCTGGGCAACGGCGGTGTCGTCACGGACAACGGCGGCCGCGACTTCTGGGGCAACCCGGTCAGCGCCACGGCCAAGCCCCACCGGGGGGCGTACAACGGCCCGGGACTCTGAGTGCCGTACGGACGAGGGACCGCGGCGCTCACCGGTCGACCGATCCCCGATCCCCGGTCATCGGTCATCGGTCATCGGTCATCGGTCATCGGTCATCGGTCAGGTCATCGGTCATCGTTGATCGGTCGCCGCGGTCCACGGTCACCTCGTCCGCGCGGACCAGCGCCTCGCACCGGCGGCCGTCGGGCCAGGTGACGAGCAGCCGGTGCGCGGCGGTCCCGGCCACCACCCGCACGCGCGGCGCGGGCCCGGCCTCCGCCGCGCTCAGCCGCAGCGCCGAGACGAACAGGCACGCGTCCCCGGTGACCGTGCCGGCCAGCACCGGAACCGCCGCCGCCGGCCCGAACGCGGTACCCGCCGGCACAGGCTCGGCCGCGGCGGTGCGCAGACCGTGCAGGGCGGCCGCCTCGGACACCAGCGCGGGCCCGGACACCAAAGCCGCCCCGGACGCCGAATCCGGCCCGGACACAAAAGCCGCCCCGGACCCCGGCACGGACCCGGACCCCGGCGAGGGCCGGGCCGCCCGCACCCGGGCCCGGCCGCCACCCGCGTCCGTCTCCACCGTCTCCCCGGCCACCGCCCACCCCGTGTGCCGCACTTCGGTCCCGGCCGCGGCGCCGGTGACCAGATGCGCGTGGATCTCGTCGGCGCCCGCGGCCAGCACCAGCGAGGTGACGCGCACGCCGGGCAGTTCGGCGCCGCCGGCCCGGGGCCGGTGGGTGGAGGCCGCCCAGCCGGGCCCGGTGCCGAGCGGCAGGATCCGGCCGCGCTCGCTCGCCCCCTGCCCGGTCAGCAGGGCGAAGTGGTTGTCGGCGACACCGACGCGGTCTCCGGCGGTGCCCGCGCAGGCCGGGCCGGTGACGGTGGAGTACGCCAGGCGCGCGTACAGCGGGTCGTCGGGCAGGACCTCGTCGGCCGGCTGGTCGTCGCTGCCGTGGTTGTGCACGCGTACGACACCGTCGGCGGCCGTCGACTGGACCAGCCAGCCCGGCCCGCTCAGCGGGACGACGGCGTCGGCGCGCTCGGCCGGCCCGGGCTCCTCAGCCTCGGTCCACACCGGGTGCCCAGGGGGCAGCAGCAGGCCGAGGAAGCCCTTGCTCGCCCAGTACGGCGAGGCCGGGCCCGAGTAGGACTGCACCAGCGGCGGGCAGGGGCCGTACCAGCCGAGTGTGAGCAGTCCCTCCTCGTTCAGGGCGCCGCGGTCCAGGAAGTGGCGCAGCGCGCCGGAGGCCAGCCGCCGGGTGGTGCCCGGGGACAGCGGGGTGTGCCCGGTCAGGGCGCCGGACCAGAGCGCGGCGGCGGAGGCGAACCGGTAGCTGAGCGAGCGGCCCTGGTGCAGCGGGGCGCCGTCGCCGCCGAAGGTGTGCGCGTACCCCTCCAGATGGGCGGCGAGCCGGGCGCCGTAGCGGTCGAGCAGGTCCTTGTCGCCGGACAGGTGGGCGTGCAGGACGGGGTAGAGGTGGAAGGCCCAGCCGTTGTAGTGGTCGAAGGCGCGCGGCCGGCCGTCGGTGTACCAGCCGTCGCCCCGGTACCACCGCTCGATCCGGGTCAGGCCGCGGGTGACGGCCGCCTCGGCGGCCTCGGTGTGGTGGCCCGTCGCGGCGAGGAAGCCGCCTACGGTGACCTGGAAGAGCCACCAGTTGTTGTCCACGGGGGTGTGGCGCAGCGCTCCGGCGAGCCAGTCGGCGGCCCGGGCGCGGACCGGGCCGGGCAGCCGGTCCCACAGCCAGGGCCGGGTCAGGCGCAGGGCGAGCGCGACGGAGGCGGCCTCGACCATGGCCTGTCCCCGGTCGGTGACGCGGGGCCAGGCGGCCGGGTCACGGCCGGTCAGCTCCCGTTCGGCGGTGGGGGAACGCGTCCCGGCGGCCAGTCCTTCGGCGTACCGGCCGAGCAGGTCCAGCGGGTCCCGGCCGCCGGCACCGGTGACGCGGAGGGCGGCGAGCAGGAAGGTGCGGGCGTAGCCCTCCAGCGCGTCCGAGCGCGGTCCGGAGCGGCTCGGGCGCGGGCCGGGCAGGGCGATCAGCGCGTGGCCGGGTCCGGCGTGCCGCAGCGCCGCGGTGAGCAGTCCGTCCGCGGCGGCCTCCCAGTGGGCGCGGGTCCAGCCCGTGTACGGGCTGAGCGAACGGTCCTCGGACGGGAGGGACATGTACGGCATGGCAGGCATGGCGGGCTCCTGGCTCGGGGTTCCGAATCTAGGAGTGGCCCGATCGATCGTCAATGCGATCGATCGAATGATCTGAAGCTTGGGCGCCGATGCCGCGAAATCCCCAGAATGACCGCATCGAAGCCACCCAACCCCGCGATCAGGTTCGATCGTTCGATCGAAAGGTATTGACTTCGATCTGAACTCTTCCCAAGATGTGCCTACTCGGGCCCGACGACCTCGGAGCCCGGCGGCCCCGGGCTCGCCGCCTCCGACGCACGCGCCGGGCACCCGCCACCCAGCTCACCCCACCCATCCCGCCCCACCCGTCCCGTCTCCCAGGAGCCGAGCCATGTCCGCTGCCCCCGCCCGCAGTCGCAGAGCCCTCCGCGCCGCCGCCGCGTTCACCGCCGCCGCGCTGTCCGCCACCCTCCTCGCCGCCTGCGGCAGCGACGACTCCCCGTCGGCCGGTTCGGGCAAGGCCGTCGACATCACCTTCTGGGGCTGGGCGAAGGGCACCCAGCAGGTGGTGGACGCCTTCAACGCCGCGCACAAGGACGTCCACGTCACCTACGAGGAGATCCCCTCCGGCTCGGCGGGCGGCTACGCCAAGCTCTCCAACGCGGTCAAGGCGCACAACGCGCCCGACGTCTTCAACGTCGAGTACCCGCAGCTGCCGGACTTCGTCAGCCAGGGTGCCGTGAAGGACATCAGCGAGTACGTCGGCGCGGACCTGAAGGCCAAGTACCTGCCGCAGGCGGTGCGGTTGACCACCCTGGGCGGCGCCAGCTACGCGCTGCCGCTGGACGCCGCGCCGCAGTCCTTCTACTACCGCAAGGATCTGTTCGACAAGGCGGGCATCGCGGTGCCCAGGACCTGGGACGAGTTCCGCACGGCCGCCGAGAAGCTGAAGAAGGCCGACCCGGCGAGCCGGATCGCCACCTTCTTCCCCGACGACCCGACCACCTTCGAGGCGATGGCCTGGCAGGCCGGCGCCCAGTGGTTCGGCACCTCCGGCGACACCTGGCAGGTGGGCCTGGAGGGTGCCGAGACCAAGAAGGTCGCCGACTACTGGCAGAAGATGATCGACGACGATCTGGTCCGGGTCGAGCCGTCCTTCAGCCAGCAGTGGACGGCCTCCCTCCAGAAGGGCCGGACCGCCGGGTATCTCGGGGCGTCCTGGGGCGGCGGCGTGCTCAAGGGCACCCTGCCCAAGGACCAGTCCGGCAAGTGGGCCGTCGCCCCGCTGCCCTCCTGGGACGGCACCGCCGCCAGCGGCATGCTCGGCGGCACCACCTTCGCCGTCTCCAAGGACAGCGAGAAGGCGAAGGCCGCCGTCGAGTTCGCCACCTGGGCGACCACCACCGCCCAGGGCATCCAGGCCCGGATCTCCTCCGGCGACTCCTCCGCCTACCCGGCCGACCCCGCGCTGGTCCCGGTCGCCGCCAAGGCGTTCAAGGCCGGCTTCTACGGCGGCACGGACGTGTACGCGGTCTACCAGGGCGCCGCCGAGTCCATCGGCCAGAAGTGGACCTGGGGCCCGGCGATGGGCGTCACCAACAACTCCCTCAAGGACGCCTTCGGCAAGCTCGCCAACCACTCCGGCACCATCGGCCAGGCGCTGGCGGGCGCGCAGAAGGACACCGTCGGCGAGCTGAAGAACCGCGGCCTGAAGGTCTCCACCCGATGACACCGACCACTCCCGGGACCGCCCCCAGGACCGCCCCCACGGCCACCCGCGCGGTCCCCGCCGCGCCGCCGCGAACCGCCGCCGCCCGCGGGCGGCGGCGGTTCGCGGCGCCCACCGTGCTGCTCGCGCCGTTCTTCGTACTCTTCACCGGCGCCACGCTGGTGCCGATCGGCTACGCCGTCTACCTGAGCCTGTACACCGAGCACCGCTCGGGGCTCGGCTTCGGTGGCGGCGAGACCGTGTTCACCGGCCTCGGCAACTACACCCGGGCGCTCGGCGACGCCGCCTTCCGCGGCGGTTTCGCCGGCCTCGCCGAGTACTGCCTGCTGTACATCCCGCTGATGATGGGCCTCGCCCTGGTGCTGGCCCTGCTGCTGGACTCCGCCCTGGTCAGGGCCCGCCGGTTCTTCCAGCTCGCGCTGTTCCTGCCGCACGCGGTGCCCGGCACCATCGCCGCCCTGATCTGGGTGTACCTCTACACCCCCGGCATCAGCCCGGTGATCGGCGCGCTGAACTCCCTGGGCACCCAGGCCGATCTGCTGGGCCATCCGCTGCCGGCCGTCGTCAACATGGCGGTGTGGGAGTGGACCGGCTACAACATGGTGATCTTCTTCGCCGCGTTGCAGGCCATCCCGCGCGAGGTCCTGGAGGCCGCGGTCGTCGACGGCGCCGGGCCGGTGCGCACCGCGCTCAGCGTCAAGGTCCCGCTGATCCGCTCCTCGCTCACGGTCGTCGGCCTGTTCACCGTCATCGGCTCGCTCCAGCTGTTCACCGAGCCGATGATCCTGCACGGCACCACACCCAGCGTCGTCTCCACGTGGTCCCCCAACATGTACGCCTACACCGCGGCCTTCGAACGGCACGACTACGGCCTGGCCGCCGCCTCCTCGGTGCTGCTCGCGCTGGCCGCCGCCGCGCTCTCCTTCGTCGTCACCCGGGTCACCCGCGGCCGGGGCGAGCGCCGCTCCCCGCACGGAACGGAGGCCGCCGCATGACCACCACCACCGCACGGCCGGGCGCCACCCGCGGCGAGCACCGCCCCTGGTCGCTGTCCAGGACCGCCGTCAACGGCGCCCTGGTGCTGGCCACCGCCTACACCCTGCTGCCGCTGGGCTGGCTGCTCACCGCCGCCGCCAAGAACACCGGTGACCTGCTCGGCGGGCGCACCCTGTCCCCCGCCACCTGGCACCTCGGCGCCAACCTGCACGCCCTGTTCACCACCGGCGACGGCATCTACGTCCGCTGGTACGTCAACTCCCTGCTGTACGCCGGGATCGGCGCGGTGCTGTGCGCGCTGGTGTGCGTCTGCGCCGGGTACGCCTTCCATGTGTACCGCTTCCCCGGCAAGGAGCAGCTCTTCGGTCTTGTCCTGCTCGGGGTGCTGGTGCCCACCACCGCGCTCGCCCTGCCGATGTACCTGCTGGCGTCGAAGCTGGGCGTCGTCAACACCTTCTGGGCCGTGTTCGTGCCCAGCCTGGTCAACCCCTTCGGGGTCTACCTGGCCCGGGTCTTCTGCGCCGGGTACGTGCCGGGAGAGGTGCTGGAGGCCGCCCGCATGGACGGCGCCGGCGAGCTGCGGACCTTCTGGTCGGTGGGCCTGCGGATGGTGATGCCGGGCTTCGTCACCGTGTTCCTGTTCCAGTTCACCGCCATCTGGAACAATTTCTTCCTCCCTCTGGTGATGCTGTCCGACAACCGGCTCTTCCCGCTCAGTCTCGGCCTGTACAGCTGGAACACCCAGACCCACGCCTTCCCCGAGTACTACCCGCTGGTCGTCACCGGCTCCCTGCTCGGCATCGTCCCGCTGGTCGTCGCCTTCATCGCGCTGCAGCGCCACTGGAAGGCCGGCCTCACCGCAGGAAGCGTCAAGTGACGTCCGCCCCTGCCGCACCCGCACCGGAGAACCGAGTGTCCAACCCCCCGACCGCACCCGCCGCGCAGCCCGCCCCCGGCCCCACCGGGCACCGGCGCCCGCGCACCCTCCTCGCCATGCACGCCGACCTCGCCGGCCGGCTGATCGACGACACCACCCGGGACCGGCTCACCGCCCTCGCCGACCTCGACCCGGCCCTGGTCGTCGACGACTTCACCGACCCGCGGGCCGCCGAGGCGCTGCGCGGGACCGAGGTCATCGTCTCCAGCTGGGGCTGCCCGCCGCTGGACGAGGACGTGCTCGCCCGGGCGCCCGCGCTGCGCGCCGTCATCCACGCCGCCGGGTCGGTCAAGCACCACATCACCGACGCCTGCTGGCGGCGCGGCATCCAGGTCACCTCCGCGGCCTGGGCCAACGCCCTGCCGGTAGCCGAGTACACGGTGGCCGCCGTCCTGCTCGCCAACAAGCGGCTGCTGCGGCTGCGCGAGGACTACCGGGCCCGGCGCGGCACCCCCCAGGACTGGCTGGCCGCCTACCCGGACATCGGCAACTACCGGCGCGCGGTCGGTGTCGTCGGCGCCTCCCGCATCGGCCGCCGGGTCCTGGAGCTGCTGCGCCCGCACGATCTCGACCTGCTCCTGTACGACCCCTACGTGGACGCCGCCGAGGCTGAGCGGCTCGGTGCCCGTGCCGTGGAGCTGGACGAGCTGTGCGCGGCGAGCGACGTGATCACCGTGCACGCCCCCGAACTGCCCGCCACCCGGCACCTGATCGACCGCCGCCGGCTGGCCCTGCTGCGTGACGGCGCGACCCTGGTGAACACCTCCCGGGGCTCCCTGATCGACCAGGACGCGCTGGTCGCCGAACTCGTCACCGGCCGTCTCGACGCGGTCCTTGACGTCACCGAACCCGAGGTGCTGCCCGCCGGCTCGCCGCTGTACGACCTGCCGAACGTGCTGCTCACCCCGCACGTCGCCGGTTCGCTCGGCGGCGAGCTGCACCGGATGGCCGCGGCCGCCGCCGACGAACTCGCCCGCTACACCGCCGGGCTGCCGTTCGCGCACCCGGTGCACCACGAGGAGACCACGCGCTCGGCGTGAGGTCGGGCGCGCAGCGCGGTGCCGCCCGGGAAGGCCACGGTCACCGCCTCGCCCGGCTGCCGGGGACGGACCTGTCCCCGGACAGCACCACCGGGGACACGTGCACGTGGCGGCCGTCCGGGCCGGGGCCCGTCCCGGCAGGCGGGCGGGTCCCGGGCCGGTGGGGGTCAGCGCAGTTCGGCGGTGTGGGTGTGGCCGTGGGAACCGCCGACGGCCACGGTGAGCGCGGGGCGGCGGCCCGTGGCCACGGTGACCGTGCCGTCCGCGGCGCGCACCCGGTACGCGGGCCAGGGCAGGGTGACGGTGAGGGTGGTGGCGGTGCGGCCGGGGTCGGCGACGGCCACCGAGACGCCCCCGCCCCGCCGCCGTACCAGGACCGTGCCGGGCCCGTCGCAGGTGATGCCGCCGGCGGTGCCCGCGCTCCAGAAGTGGACGGCGGTCAGGCCGAGCGAGGGCACGTGGACGGCCTGCGCCCGCGCGGTGTTGGCGAGGACCCGCACCGGCCGGGAGCGGGACCAGGCGGCGGTGTGCCGGGCGTCCAGGCCCGGCAGCAGGACGTAGGCGTAGTCCGCGGCGGCCGGGGAGACGCCGTGGTCGATCCACAGCGTCTCGTAGCGGCGGGTCAGCCGGGTGGCCGAACCGGCGGTGTCGGCGCCGGTGTTGATGTCCGACCAGGCCCCGGTGCGCTCCTCGCGCCGGGTGCGCAGCGCGACCCCCTCCGGGAAGACATAGCCGCCGACGCCCTCCAGGTGGGCCCAGCGGACGTGCCCGTAGGCCCTGTCGCGGCCCGGGGCGCTCGACCGGGCCGCGCCGTCGACGGTGAGCCGGGCCGTGCCCGCCGCGTGCAGGCTGCGGTTCTCGACGACCGTCTCGACGGTGCGGCCGTCGGAGGCGGTGATGTCCGCGCCGAGGGCGACGACCGCGTCGTCGAGGAAGAACCACGCCTTCCTGGCCCGCAGGGTGCTGCCGGCCGCGATCAGTTCCATGGCCGAGGCCCCGAACCGGTCCTCCAGCACGGCGCCGCCGGCCACCGCGTTGGCCGGCCGGTAGGTGCCGGTGCCGCCGCCGGTGCCGAGATCGGCGCGGGGACGGGTGTCCACCGTGGTGCCGGGCAGCCGGTACGCGTCGACCGTGGGCCAGAAGCCGTCGGAGAACTGGGTGCGGTCGCTGTCGTACAGGTACAGCATGCCGTCGCCGGTGTACCAGCCGCGCAGGTTCTCGCCGTTGCCCGCCTCCCAGGCGGCGATCCGCCGGGAGGACAGGCTGAGCGCGGCGGTCCAGCCGGGGCGGCGGTGCACGATCCGGTCCATGTCGGCGAGGACGGTGTGTCCGGTCGGGGCGGGGGCCGCGCGGACGGCGGGGTCGGCCAGCACGGCGGCGGCCCGCCGCAGCGCGGGCAGACCGGCGAGGCCGGTGTACGGGGTGTCGGTGTTGCGGCGGATCCAGCCCTTGGCGAGCGACCGCCAGCGGGCGGCGTGGGCGGCGGGTGCGCCGGTGGCCAGGAGCAGCACGTTGGTGGTGGTCCCGGCGCCGGTGTCGTAGTCCTTCTCCCGTTCGCGGGAGATCGCCCGGCCGCGCGCCGCGTCCATGGTGAGCCCGTCGAAGGTGACGGCGGCGAAGGCGCGTTCGACGGCGTCGTGGATCACCGAGATGCCGGGGTCGGTGATCTCCCAGTCGGAGCCGGTGAGCAGGGCGGCGAGGTAGGCGACGCGGCTGAGCAGGACGTTGCCGTAGGTGCCGGTGTAGGCGACGCAGTCGTGCTGGACGAAGGAGCCGTCGCGGTAGAAGCCGTCCCCGGAGGTGACGTAGGTGAACAGGCTGTACCGGCCGGCGTCGCGGGTGTCGGACAGTCCGTCCCGGGCGAGGGCGAGTTTGCCGGCGCTGCGGCCGACGATGCCGCGCAGTGCGACGATGGCCGCCTTGTCGGCCCGGTTGGCGCCGGTCTCGGCCAGTGAGGGGCTGTTGGTGCGCCGGTCCGGGTCGGGGCAGAAGCGGTCGACGGCGGCGCAGTAGGCGGCGATCCGCTCGGCGGGGATGCGGTCGTACAGCAGGACGCACAGGTCCATGAGGCCGCGCGGGGCGCCGATCTCCCAGAACCACCAGTTCCCGGTCTCGGGCCGGGACGGGTTGAAGGCGGTGTCGTCGAGGAAGGCGAGGGCGTCGGTGAGGGCGCCGGCCACGGTCTCGTCGCCGTGCAGCGCGGTGCCGGGGGTGGCCCAGGCGGTGGCGAGGGTGAGCAGCCGCCCGTAGGACTGGCTGAAGTTGCCCGGGTCCGTGACGGGGGCGAGGTCGGGCCAGAGCGCGGTGCGGCCGGTGGCGCGGTCCATGGCCGTCCACTGGGCCGCGGCGGCGGTGTCGAGCGCGGTCAGCGCGGCGGCGAAGACCGGGTCGGCGGGGTCGATGGCGCCGCCGGTGGTCAGTTCGGCGGCCCGGGCCCGCAGGGCGGCGAACGGGTCCGCCGGGTCGGTCGCGGTCGCGGCGGGCTCGGTGGCGACGGGCTCTGTGGCGGCGCGCGCGCCCGGCGTTCCCGTGGCGAGCGGGAGCAGGAGGCCGCCGGCACCGGCGGCGAGCAGGGTCCGGCGGCGGGGCTGGGCGAAGGTCATGGGTGTCCTACTCGGCGGTGTCGGTCGGTGAGGGTGCTGGGGTCGGTGGTGGGCGCGGGCAGGTGCGGCGCGGCCGGTCCGGCCTCACCCCGGTGCGGGCCGGGGCCGGCGCCCGGTGCCGCGGCGGTGCCGGCCCGGCCGAGCAGGACGCAACCGCGGCCGGGGCGTGCGGAGATGCGCATACGTTCTCCCTCGCACTCCCTCGAAGGCGGGCGACCGTGGGCGTGGTGCGCGGGGAGCCGCCGGACAGCATGTAAGCGGTTGCCGTCCGAGAGCAAGAGGCGGTGCGATGTTTCTGCGTCTTTCTACGGCCGGTCGGACGGCGTACGCGGGAAAGCGCTCACTGCCCGTAGAGGCCACGCCGGGGCGGGGCGTGGCGCGGCTTCGGCGCCAAAGGGCCGGCCGGACGGGACGCCTGACGGTCGCGGGAGCTGCCGGCCCTGCTCCGGCATGCCCGCCCTCGACCCCGAACCGGCCGCCTACTTCGCGCGCGGCCAGAAATGAAGGCGGGCCCGTACTGAATTCGACGAAGGCCGGTTAAAGAGTTGTTCTGAGGTTGATGAGAATTCACTTGAAGCGGCCTGCCCCGGCTCGGGCGGCCTGAGCCGTGGCGAAGACTGCTGCCCATGGCTACGACAGTCCTCGACCCGACCGCCCCCGCCGGCGCCGATCGGCGCGCGCCGTGGAGATCGCCGGCGGACCAGCCGGCGTACGCGCGTCCGGCGCTGCTGGTCATCACCGTGCTGGCCGCCGTGCTCTACACCTGGGGCATCGGCCACAGCGAATACCACACGTTCTACGCGAACGCCGCCCGCAGTATGACGGAGAGCTGGAAGGCATTCTTCTACGGCTCTTTCGATCCCGGTAATTCCATCACGCTCGACAAACTCCCCGGATTCCTCTGGCCGCAGGCGCTCTCCGCCCGCGTCCTCGGTTTCCATCCGTGGTCGCTGGTCCTTCCGCAGGTTCTCGAAGGGGTGGCGAGCCTGCTGGTCCTGTACCGGCTGGTGCGCCGCTGGGCGGGCGTGCACGCGGCGCTGATCGCGGCGGGCGCGTTCCTGGTGACGCCGGTGGTGGTGGGCCTGTTCCGCACCGCGGTCGAGGACCCGCTGTTCACGCTGTGCGTGCTGCTGGCCGCCGAGGCCGTGCAGCGGGCCGCGCGGGACGGCCGGGCGCGCCCGCTGGTGCTCGCCGGGGTGTGGGTCGGCCTCGGTTTCCAGGCCAAGATGCTGGAGGCGTGGGCGGTGCTTCCCGCGCTGGCCCTGGTGTATCTGGTGTCGGCGCCGCTCCCGCCGCGGCGGCGGCTGGCGCATCTGGCCGTGTCCGCCGTGGTGATGACCGCCGTGTCGGCGTCCTGGGTGCTGGCCGTGACGCTGACCCCGGCCCGGGACCGGCCCTATGTGGATGGGACCACCAACAACTCGGCGTTCAGCATGGTGGTCGGCTACAACTTCCTGAACCGTTTCTCCTCACTGGGTGTCAGCGCCGCCGCCACCGGCAGTGTGAGCGCGACCCAGGGCGGCGGCCGGACGGGCGGACACGGCACCGCGCGGCACACCGCGGAGGCCGCCGGCGGCGGGGCGCGGGAGCAGGCCGGGCGGACGACGGGCGGCGGCGGTGGCGGCGTACGGACCGGCGGCCAGGAGGGCTGGTCGAAGATGTTCGGCACCTCGCTGGCCTCGCAGACCGGCTGGCTCTACCCGATCGCGGCGGTCGCCGCAGGCTGCGGGCTGCTGTGGCGCCGGGGCAGGCCGCGCACCGACCCGGTCCGCGCCGGATATCTGTTGTGGGGCACCTGGCTGGCGACGTACTTCCTGGTGTTCAGCGCGGGCAGCGTCGGCGGCCACACCTACTACATGGGCGTGATCGCCGTGCCGCTCGCCGCGCTCACCGGCGGCGGCACCGTGCTGCTGTGGCGCGCCCACCGGGCGGGCGGCCGCCGGGCCTGGGCGCTGCCGGGCGCGGTGGCGGCGACGGCGGCGTGGAGCGCGTACCTCGCCGGGGAGTTCCCCTCGTTCCTGCCGTGGCTGGCACCCGCCGTGGGCCTGCTGGCCCTCGGCGCCGTCCTCCTCCTGGTGCTCGGCCGCACGGGCGGCGCCGCGCGGGGCGGCCGGCTCGCCGTCGCGGGGCTGGCGGCGTCCCTCGCGGCGGTGCTGCTCGCGCCGGCCGCGTGGGCGGTGCAGGTCTTCGACCCGGTGTACGGCAGTTCGGGGAGGGGCGCGGTCGGCCCCACCGGGGCGGGCGGCGGTCACGGTCGGGTGGCCTCGGCGGCCGGACGGCCGGGCCCGCCGGCCCAGGCGGGCACCGCGCGCGGGAAGGCGGCGGCCCAGGGCCCGGCGGGCGGCTTCGCCGGTCCCCGGGGCACCGACGGCCGGCTCACCGCCGCACAGCGCGGGCTGCTGCGCTACACCACCGCCCATCAGGGCTCGGCCGCCTACGTCTTCGCCACCACCGGCTGGAACGGCGCGTCCCCGTACATCCTCACCACGGGCGCCCGCATCCTGCCGCTCGGCGGCTTCAGCGGCCGGGTGCCGTTCCCCACCGAGGCGCGGTTCCGGCAGCTGGTCGACACGGGCCGGCTGCGGTACGTGGTGCTGGGCGGCGGGCGCGGCCCGAGCGCCCTGTTCGGCGGCTCGGGCGAGTCCGCCACCGAGCGGATCACCCACTGGGTCGAGGGTTCCTGCGTCAAGGTGCCGGCCTCGGCGTACGGCGGCACGGAACCCTCCGGCCGCACGCGGCCCTCCGGCGCCGCCTCGGCCGCCCCGCGCCCCGGGAAGGACCCCGGGGCGGCCGAGGCCCAGACGCTGTACCGCTGCGGCCCCGGCCGCTGAACACCGGCGGCCCGCCCCTCAGCACGCCTGGGGGCGGGCCAGCCCGAGGTCGTAGGCGAAGATCACCGCCTGGACGCGGTCGCGCGCGCCGGTCTTGGCGAGGACCCGGCCGACATGGGTCTTGACGGTGGACTCGGACAGGACGAAACGGGCGGCGATCTCGGCGTTGGTCCAGCCCTTGCCGATCGCGACGAGGATCTCGCGCTCGCGGTCGGTGAGGGCGCCCAGCCGGGGATCGGCGGCCGTCCGCTCCGGCCGCGGCGGGACGTACCGGGTGAACTCCTCCAGCAGGCGGCGGGTGAGCGCGGGGGCGATGACGGCGTCCCCGGCGGCCACCGCGCGGATCCCGGCGAGGAGTTCCTCGGGGCGGGCGTCCTTGACGAGGAAGCCGCTGGCCCCGGCGCGCAGCGCGGCGTGGACGTACTCGTCGAGGCCGAACGTGGTCAGCACCAGGACGCGCGAGCGTTCGCCCGCGGCGACGATGCGCCGGGTGGCCTCGATGCCGTCCATGCCGGGCATGCGAACGTCCATGAGGACGACGTCGGGACGCAGTCCGGCGGCCATCCGGACGGCCTCGGCACCGTGCCCGGCCTCGCCGACCACCTCGGTACCGGGCACGGAGTCGAGCAGCATGCGGAAGCCGAAGCGCTGGAGCGGCTGGTCGTCCACGACGAGCACGGTGGTCACCGGCCATCACCGCCCCGCGGCACGGGCGCGAGGTCGAGGGCCGCGTCCACGCTCCATCCGCCGCCGGGCGCCGGTCCCGCGCCGACGCTGCCGCCGTACAGCGCGGCCCGCTCCCGCATGCCCACCAGGCCGTGCCCTTCCCCGCTCGCCGGGCCGGGCCCACAGGCGCCCGCGGGCGGTCCGGTGTCGCGGACCCGGACACGCAGCCGGGTGTCCTCCACCGCGATCTCCAGGGTGACCCGGGTGCCGGGGCCCGCGTGCTTGAGGGTGTTGGTGAGGGCTTCCTGCACTATCCGGTACACCGTCAGCTGCACTCCGCCGTCCAGGGCGTCCATGTTCCCCGCGGTGCGGTAGACGACGTCGAGCCCGGCGGCGCGCACCCCGGCGCACAGCGCGTCGACGTCAGCGATGCCGGGCTGCGGGCTGAGTTCCGGCTCGCCCGGCGGGCCGTCGGCGGCGGCGCGCAGGACACCGAGCAGGCGGCGCAGTTCACCGAGGGCCTGCCGTCCGGTGTCGCCGATCAGCCGGAGGGCCTCCTGCCCGCGTTCGGGGGCGCTGCCGGTGGCGTACGCCCCGGCGTCCGCGAGGGTGATCATGACGGACAGGTTGTGGCCGACGATGTCGTGCATCTCGCGGGCCACCCGGGCGCGTTCACCGGCGGCCGCGAGCCTGCTGCGCTGGTCGCGTTCGATCTCCAGCCGGGCGGCGCGCTCGCGCAGTCCGGCGAGCTGGGCCCGGCGGATGCGGACCACCAGGCCGAGGGCGAGCGCCGCGGTGGCCGTGCCCAGCAGGAAGAACAGGGCGTCGCAGACGGACACCACCGGCGCCATGCGCAGCGCGACCAGTGCCATTCCGGCCGCCATGACGGCGCAGGCCCAGGGCAGCTGCCGCAGCCGTCCGTGCAGGGCGAGGCTGTACAGCGCAATGAACAGGGCGATGTCGCCGCGCAGCGCGGCGCCCAGGGACCACTGGAGCACGAACACGGCGGCGACGGTGGTGAAGGCGAGCGCGGGGCGGCGCCGGCGCCACAGCAGCGGCAGCACGAGACCGGCCCGCAGGACCAGCAGGCCGGCCGGCGGCAGCCGGCTGAAGACCAGGTGGAACCGGCGCGGGCCGGCACCGTCCGGGGCCGCGGCGTGCAGCAGGTCCGGCAGGCACACCAGCAGCAGGGCCGCCGCCACGACGGCGGTGTCCAGGACCCACGGGCGGGCCCGGTCGGCCAGGCGCAGCCGCCGGGCCGCCCGGACCAGCCGGGCGGCCGGCGGTCCCAGTCCGCCGATGTCGTCGGTGATCGCACAGGTCACCTGGCCATGGTGGCGTGGATCAGGCGTCCGCGCGCTTCAGCCGGTACGCCGCCCCGGCCAGCGCGAGGGCCGTCCAGCCCAGCAGGACCAGCCCTCCGGCCAGCGGGGACAAGGTGGTCGAGTCGTGCGTGAGGGCGTACATCGACGCGCCCGCGTCACCCGGCAGATAGGGGCCGATGGTGTCCTTCCAGGAGCTGGGCAGCAGCGTGGTCAGTCCCGGGATCAGCAGGAGGGCGGCGACGAGCACCGAGATGCCGCCGGCGATCGAGCGCAGCAGCGCGCCCACGGCGGTGCCGATCACCGCGACCAGGGCGAGGTAGAGCCCCGCGCCCAGCAGGCTGCGTACGGCGCCGTCGTGGGAGAGGTCCATGGCCGCGGGCGTCGTCGCGAGGACCCGGTGGCCGGCGAGGAAGGCGGCGAAGGCGCCGGCCGTGCCCACCACCAGGGCGACCAGACCGAACACCGCCGCCTTGGACCACAGCACGGGCAGGCGGCGCGGCACCGCCGCCAGCGTCGAGCGGATCGTGCCGGTCGAGTACTCCCCCGCGGTGGCCAGCACCCCGAGCACGCCCAGGGCGAGCTGGGCGAAGTTCGTCCCGAAGAGGGACAGGCTGACGGCCGACTGCCGGGCGAAGCCGGGATCGATGCGGCCGGAGTTCATCCCCGACCGGTAGCGGACCGAGGCGATCAGCCCGAACACCACCAGGAACAGCAGGGCCAGGCCCAGGGTGATCCAGGTCGAGCGCAGCGACCACAGCTTGGCCCACTCCGAGCGCAGCACGCGGCGTCCGGTGACCCGGTACTCGGGTCCCGCGGAAGCGGCCCGCCGGGCGGCGGCGGTCGCGGTGAGGGTGCTCATGCCGGCCTCCTGAGCGTGTCCGTGCCGGTGGCGCCGTGGTACTCCACGGCGTCCCTGGTCAGTTCCATGAAGGCCTCCTCCAAGGAGACCGCCCGGGTGCTCAGTTCGAACAGGGCGATGCCGTGCTCGGCCGCCTTCAGCCCGATCTCCCGTGCGCTCACCCCGGTGACCTGAAGTTCCTCGGAGCCGACCCGGCCGGTGACGACGACGTCCGGGCCCGCCAGCACGTCCCGCAGCCGGGCCGGGTCCTGCGCCGCCACCTTCACCGTGTCGCCGCCGGTCTCCCGGATCAGCTCCCGCACGGTGGTGTCGGCGAGCAGCCGTCCGCGTCCCACCACGATCAGGTGATCGGCGACCAGCGCCATCTCGCTCATCAGGTGCGAGGAGACGAACACCGTCCGCCCCTGGGCCGCGAGCGAGGTCAGCAGGTCCCGGATCCAGCGCACGCCCTCGGGGTCGAGGCCGTTGACCGGTTCGTCCAGCATGACGGTCTGCGGGTCGCCGAGCAGCGCCGCCGCGATGCCGAGCCGCTGGCCCATGCCCAGGGAGAAGCCGCCCACCCGCTTCCCGGCCACCTCGCCGAGGCCGGCCAGTTCGACGACCTCGTCGACCCGGCGGCGCGGGATGCCGTGGGTGAGCGCCAGGGCTCTGAGGTGCTGGTACGCCGTGCGGCCCGGGTGCACGGACTTCGCCTCCAGGAGCGCGCCGACCTCCTGGAGGGGCGCCCGGTGCCGGGCGTAGCGGCGGCCGTTGACCGTGACGGACCCGTGGGTCGGGGCGTCCAGGCCGACGATCATCCGCATGGTGGTGGACTTCCCGGCGCCGTTGGGTCCCAGGAACCCGGTCACGGTGCCCGGCCGCACCACGAAGTCCAGCCGGTCCACGGCCGTCTTCTCCCCGTACCTCTTGCTCAGCTGCTGTGCCTCGATCACCGGCGCTCCTTCCCTCGGTCGCCGCGCACCCGGTGTCACGCGCCTCACCGGCAACGCTAGGTCCGCACCGGGCCGCGGCGCTGGTACCAGGGGGCCGAACGGCGGCCCGGGGGTGGTACCGCGGTACTACGCGGCCGGTGCGCCGACCCGGCGGCACTCTTGACGAGTACACGCAATGCGTCGAAGAATGAGCGCTCGCTGACAACGTTGTCCGATTGTTCTTCTCCACGAGGAGCTGACGCCCCATGAGACGGTTCCGGCGCACACGGCGCACGCGCGGGGCGGGAGGGGTCCTCGCGGCCGTCGTCGCCCTCCTCGGCGCCGCGCTGGCCGCGCCCCCGGCCCAGGCGGCCGCCGCCCGGCCCGGCGCGGACCCCACCACCTACGTCAACCCGTTCATCGGCACCGAGAACGAAGGCAACACCTATCCCGGCGCGGCCGTCCCCTTCGGCATGGTGCAGTTCTCCCCGGACACCGGCCACAACACCGGCTACGACCACTCCCAGAACCACATCCGCGGCTTCTCCCTGGTGCATCTCTCCGGCGTCGGCTGCGGTCTGGGCGGTGACCTGCCGGTGCTGCCGGCCACCGGCGACATCACCCGGACGGACAACGCCCAGTACCAGGCCGAGTTCAGCCACGACACCGAGCAGGCGAGCCCCGGCTACTACAAGGTGGACCTGAAGAACGGCATCAGGGCCGAACTGACGGCGTCCGCCCGCACCGGCGTACAGCGCTACACGTTCCCCGCCACCGACAAGGCCGACGTCCTCCTCGACGCGGGCCAGTCGCTGCACAGCATGGTGTCCAGCCGCGTCGAGGTGCTCGACAACCGGACCGTGCGCACCGCGATCACCGGCCGCGGCTTCTGCCAGGACACGAAGCCGTACACCGTCTACACCATCACCCGCTTCGACCGGCCCTTCACCGCCTACGGCACCTGGGACGGGTCCGCGGTCACCGCCGGATCGAGGACCGGCCGGGACGGCGCCTACGTCCGCTTCGACACCAGCCGCGACCGCACGGTGGAGGCGACCACCGCGCTGTCCTACGTCGACGCCCGCGGCGCGGCCGTCAACCTCCGTGCGGAGGGCGGGCGTTCCTTCGACCGGGTCCGTGCGGCGGCCCATCGGGCCTGGCGGGACCGGCTCGACGACGTACGGGTCCAGGGCGGCGCCGACACCCTGCGCCGCACCTTCTACTCGTCGCTGTACCGGTCCTTCCTCGCGCCCAACATCGGCAGCGACGCGGACGGCCGCTACACCGGCTGGGACCAGAAGACCCACCGGGCGCGGGACTTCACGTACTACCAGAACTGGTCGCTGTGGGACACCTACCGCACCCAGTCGCAGTTGCTGTCCCTGCTCGCGCCGCGCGAGGCGCGGGACATGGCGATATCGGTCGTCAGGATCGACGAGGAGAGCGGCTGGCTGCCCAAGTGGGGCTACGGCACGGTCGAGACGAACATCATGACCGGCGACCCGGTCACCCCGTTCCTCACCAACGCCTTCCAGCAGGGCCTGCTCAAGGGGTACGAGGAGCGGGCGTACCGCGCCCTGAAGAAGAACGCCGACGGGGTGCCGCCCGCCGGCTCCCCGGCCGTGGGCCGGGAGGCGAACAAGGAGTACCTGGCCGGCGGCTTCGCGCCCTATGTGAAGGGCCGCCCGCACGCCAAGCCCGGTGACTCGGACTACGACCACGGCGCGTCCGCGACGCTGGAGTACGCCCTGTCGGACGCCATGCTCGCGCAGATGGCCCGCGCCCTGGGGCATGACGCGGACGCGGCCCGGTATGCCGCCCGGGCGCAGGACTACCGCCGGATCTTCGACCCCTCGACCGGCTTCTTCCGGGCCCGGGACGCCTCCGGCGCGTTCACCGGTCCGGCCGACCCCGCGCGGAGCGAGGGCTTCCACGAGGGCACCGCCTGGCAGTACCAGTGGCTCGTGCCGCAGGACCTGCCCGGCATGATCGGCCTGATCGGCGGCGAGCAGGCGGCCGATGCCCGGCTGGACTCCTTCTTCGCCTACGACCAGTTGGTGAAGGACCCGGCCAGGACCGCCCGCCAGGTGTGGGTGAACGGTCCCTACGACTACTACAACGCCGACAAGTACAACCCGCAGAACGAGCCCGACCTCATCGCCCCGTACACCTATCTCTCCACCGGGCAGCCGTGGAAGACCACCGACGTGGTGCACGCGGCGCTGACCCTGTTCACCGACACCCCGACCGGGATGACCGGCAACGACGACCTGGGCACCATGTCCGCCTGGAACGTGCTCTCCTCGATCGGTGTCTACCCGGTCCAGCCCGGCTACTCCACCTGGGGCCTGTCCACGCCCGTCTTCGACCGGGTCGACCTCACCCTGGACCGGCGCTACCACCCGCGCGGTGCGCTCACCATCACCGCGCCCGGCACCTCGGACGCCCGGCGCTACGTCCGGTCGGCCCGCGTGGACGGCTCGCCGTACGGCCGTACGTACCTCACGACGGACACCCTGCGGCACACCCGGTCCCTCGCCTTCACGGTCGGCACCGCGCCGTCCTCCTGGGGCACGGGCCCCGAGGACGCGCCGCCCGCCCTGCACTGACCCGGCGGTACCGTCGGCCCCGGGCGCGCCCGGGGCCGAGGCCCCCGGCCGTCCCGGCTGGACGGCGCCGGCGACCGGGGACGCGACGCGGCGCCCTACCCCCACCCCTGCCCGCCACCGTTCACCACCCCCGCGTGGCGGCTGAGCCACCCGGCCGAGCCGCACACCCTGCGCGCGGACCGCACCGCCGGCGCCCACACCCTGGGTCGGCCGGGAACTGCTGCGCCACGGCGCCGAGATCGCCCTGCTCCGTGATCTGTACCGTGCCGGGCACCGGCCGGTAGCGTCACCCTCCGCGGCTTGACGGAGTGCCGGCCGCGCGGCACGGCGCACCGCGCGGCGCGGAGGGGAGAGGACGGATGAGCAGCCCCGCCGACGAGCCCGCCGACGAGTCCGCCGGTGCGCGCCCGCCGCGTGACATCGCGGACCCCCGCCCGCGCGGCCCCCGCGACCTGGGCCGCTTCGACGCGGTCGGCGCCTTCTTCTCGCTGCTCGTGCCGGGGCGCGCGGAGATCCCGGACGCGTCGGCGGCCGTACGCCATCTCCTGCCGCCCGGAGGGCTGTTCGTGCTGTCGATGGTGGAGGCCGGCCTGGACGACGTGCCGATCCCCTTCCCGGGCCGCACGATCCGGTGTCCGGCTGTCCACGGGCCGTTCTGCGCGAGGTGGTCGAGGCGGCGGGCTTCGAAGGGCGTCGAGGAGTTCTCCCGCTCGTACGCCCCGGCGGGAACCGACGGACGCCCCGGGGAACGTCTCTTCCTGTGCTGCAGGCAGACTGTACCTGCGGCAGTCTCATGAACAGAGGATGATCGAACGCATGATTACGTTGACGAAGGAAGACGGTCCCGCCGACCTGGACGGCGTCACCCACCTGTCCATCGGGGTGTCCTGGGACCCCACCGCGGGTTCCAGCGGCGGCGTGCTGGGCGCGCTGCGCCGCAAGGCCGGCACCGACCTCGACCTCATCGCGATCGCGATGCAGGGCGGCGACCCGGTGCGGCTGGCCGGGCTCGACTCCCTCGACCCGATGGGCAACGGCTCGCTGACCCACAGCGGCGACAACCAGACCGGGCGCGGTGAGGGCGACGACGAGGTCATCACGGTCGAGTTCGCCCGGGTTCCGCAGAACATCACCTCGATCGTGTTCGTCGCCGCCGCCTTCAAGAAGAACAGCTCCTTCCAGAAGGCCCGCAACATCAGCTTCAAGGTGTACGACGCCACTGGCGGCTCCACCCAGCAGGTCGCGGACATCTGGCCCAGCCTGCTCACCCAGGACAACGGCTGCGCGGTCGCCAAGGCCGTGCGGGTCGGCGGCGCCTGGAAGCTCGAAGTGATCAATGTGACCGGGAAGATCAAGCAGGGCGACGAGCACGCCCTGATGCGCTTCGCCGTCAGCAAGTGACCGGAAGCGCCCCGGCGGGGACCGTGGCCGGCGTCACGGTCCCCGCGGGGCGCTCCGGCCCGGTCAGTGCGCCGCTTGCGCCTGCTTGAGGGCCTTGGCCAGGCCGTTCGCCCACAGCTGGTTGACGCGGGCGCGCTCGTTCGCGTTCGGGTAGCGGTTGGTACAGGACGGGCCGGGGCCGCCGCCCGACATCAACTCGCTGCACGGTCCGCTGTAGTGGTCCGGCAGGCCCAGTACGTGGCCGGTCTCGTGGGCGGCGACGCGGACCGAGTCGTACTGCCGGTTCTGCGCGTAGTCGAGGAAGACGTACCCGCTGCCGTGGCCGTCGGTGGAGGCGTAGGAGCCCTGCGGGTCGCTGCCCTCGTAGTAGGCGAAGTCGCCGTTGCCCGAGGTCGCCTGGAGCTTGACGTTGGACACCGAGCTGTTCCAGATGGACGCGGCGCTCGATATCTGCGAGCGGAAGCTCGGCGCCTGGGAGGCGTTGTAGTAGACGGTCACCGCCTTCAGGTTCGGGTGGGCGGCCTGCCTCTCGGCGACCGACCGCAGCACGGCGTCGAAGAACGCCTTGTTGTTCGCGGCGTTCTCGGCCGAGCCGGCGTACCGGGCGTAGCCGGCGGCGGTGCCGGACGGGGCGGCGGCGTCCTGGGCGCTGGCCGGCAGCGCGGTGCCGAGCGCGGCGGACGCCAGGCCGAGACCGAGCGCGAGGGCCACGAGTCTCCTGGAGGTCTTCGCGGACGCCGGCTTCGTGCGGAGCGGCTTCATGTGGGGGCTCCTACTCGTTCCATGTGGGGTGAACGATCGGTTGCGCACGAGTCTCGGGCAGGCGACGGGACGGCGGATGATGGCAACCGGGGATAGCGCGGAGCTATCGGCGGCCGACTCGTACGGTTCCGTTGGGGTTTGAACATCTGGTGCGGCACCACGGGCCGCCCTACGCTCCCCCCATGGAGCTGGAGGTGAGGCATCTGCGGGTGCTGTGCGCCATCGCCGACACCGGCAGTCTGCACCGGGCGGCCCGTGAACTCGGCCTGGCGCAGCCCTCGTTGAGCACCCAGCTGCGCCGGATCGAGCACGCGCTCGGCGGCCAGCTCTTCGTCCGCGCGCGCACCGGCTGCCGCCCCACACCGCTGGGCCGGGCCGTCCTCAGCCGGGCCCGGCCGCTGGTCGCCGAACTCTCGGCGCTGGTCGCCGACACCCGGGCGGCGGCCGCCCGCGCGAGCGGCGGGCCCCAGGTGCGCATCGGCGCCACCGCGAGCCGGGCCATACCGGGCTGGCTGCGCCGGCTGCGCGCCCGCGGCCCGCACGGCGGACCCACACTCCAGATGGACGTGTCCGCCAACTCCCTGCTGCGCATGGTCGCCTCGGGCCGGCTCGACATGGCCTTCGTGCACGAGGTGGAGGGCAGCCCGCTGCGCGTGCCGCCCGGGCTGTGCCTGCGGGTGCTGGTGGAGCGCGAACCGCAGTTCGTGTCCCTGGCGGTCGACCACCCGGCGGCGGCGCGGCCCGAGGTCCGGCTCGCCGATCTCGCCGGCGACCGCTGGATGGTCGACGCCACGGTGGACGGCGAGTGGGACGCGCTGTGCCGGGTGCTGCGCGGGGCGGGACTTGAGCCGGTCCTGCTGCACGGCGACTACCTCACCGCGTACTCCCTGGCCGCCACCGGCGAGGTGGTCACGGTCAGCCAGCCCACCGCCCACCCGCGCTCCGATCTCGCCATCCGGCCGCTGGAGGGCGACCCGATCGGCGTACGCCTGCTGCTCGCCGCCCGCACCGAGGACCAACTCGACCAGGCGTACGCCGAGTTGGAGGCGGCCTACTGGGAGGCTGCCGACCAGGCACCGGCATACCGGGAGTGGCTGCGCCGCGCGGGCGTTTCGGGAGCGGGGGTCGCTGTGGGGGGCCTGGACGCGGGGGACCGCGCGAACGCCCTGGACTCCGGGCCCTGTGCGGACGTCCTGGACGTGGAGGGCCGTCCGGACGCGGACGCCCTCGGCAGGAAGGGCCGTCCGGGCGCGGACGCCCTGGGCGCCGGAGCCGGCGGGGGTGTCCCGACAGCCCGTGCGGATCTCCCGGACGCAGGGACCGGAACCGTCACCACCGGCGTCCCGGACGCGGAGGGCCGGGCGGGCGGCCCCGCGCGGTGGGTGCGGCCGGTCGCCGTCGGCCCCTGAGCGCCGCCCCGCACGGCGAGGTCACGGCTGCACACGCCCGCCGCGCGGGCGGGCTGGCGGCCTGCGTGGGCCGCGCCGGGCGGGCCCGCCGGGTCAGTGACCCGGCGCCGCCTCCGGCCCGGCGGGCCCCTCGCGCATCGCGCGGGCGGTGGACGCCGAGTCGTAGTCCTCGGGCACGCCCGGGACGAAGACGATGTCGCTCTCGATGTGGCGCGAGCGCAGCGGTGCGATCTCCTGGTAGGCGGGCGAGTCCCACCAGGCGCGGGCCTCCGCCATCCCGGGGAACCCGATCACCACGACGTGCCCGGGCCAGCTGCCCTCCATCACCTCGTGCCGGCTGGCGTGCACGAGGAAGCGGCCGCCGTACGGCGCGAAGGTGCCGGGGATGCGCTCGATGTACTCGGCGATCTCCGGGTGCGGGTCGGCGTCACGCAGGTGGGCTATGGCGTACGCGGTCATCGGGTCCTCCGGTCGGTCGCTCGGTTCCTGCACCGCAGATCATGCCAGGACCGCCGTACGGGATCGATTACCTCCGGGGTCATGGGACGTCAGGGGGCCGCGTGCGCGGGGGTCGCCTGCCGGCCGCCGGGGTGGCGGTGCCGCCACACCCAGAAGACGGCGCAGGAGACCAGCGCCCAGGCCGTGAGCACCAGGAACGGGAAGGCGTGCTGGTGACCGGCGAAGTACACGGCCGTGTGCTGGGCGTTCACCGATCCGCCGGGCGGCAGCCAGCGGCCGATCCGGCCGAGCGGGGAGGGCAGCAGCGGCCAGGAGACCGCGCCGCCGGAGGACGGGTTGCCGAGCAGGACCATCAGCCCCCAGGTCGGGATCATGGCCCAGCGCCCGAACAGGGTGTTGAACATCGAGAAGACCATGCCGGTGGTGAACATCGTCAGCGCCAGGATCATCCAGGACTCGACGAACGGCAGGTGCAGCGCGCCCAGCATCCAGTCCACCACCGCGGCGATCACGAACCCGCCGAGCAGGGCGTAGGCGGCGGTGAACAGGATGCGCTCCAGCGGATTGAGGGCCCACGCGTGCACGCTGAGCTGAATGGCGCCGACGAAGCCGATGATCACGGCGGCCAGCGAGATGTAGAAGATCGCCAGCCCGCGCGGGTCGCCCTTCTGCAGCGGCTTGAGGTCGAGGACGACAACCGGCACGCCGGTGGCCTTGCCGACCTGCTGCGCCGCCTCCTCCAGCACCTGGGCGACCGTAGCCCCCGAGGCGCCGGACACGTCGAGCCGGACGGTGTTCCCGCCTTCGGGGACGTCGAGCACGGCGAAGACCTGCTGGTCGTCCACCGCCGCCCGGGCCGCGGGCAGGTTGTCGTACGGGTGCAGTTTGAGGGAGGCGGACAGGGCCTTCTCCATGCCGGTGATGAAGCGCCCGCCCTGCGGCTGGTCGTAGGCGCCGACGACGGCGGTGGGGATGGTGTGCGGGGTGGGGTTCGCCATGGCGTACGTGTAGGAGCCGGCGAAGAGTCCGGCGGCGGCGGCGAGGATCAGCACCAGGACGGAGGCGGGCAGGAAGGGGGACTCGCGGAAGGCGGCCCAGCGCTCGGCCGGGGTGGGCGGCCGGCCGTGCTCACCATGCGGCATCTCGGACATACCGACCACGCTAGGTCATCCTGCCGTCACTCCTCTCGCCGACGACCGGCACGCCCGCCCCGCCACCGCCGGGCCGAGGGAACGGATCGGAGCGGATCGGAGCGGATCAGAGCGGAACATCTGGTTCCGGCGGCACGGGAGGCGGGTGGACGATTCCCGGCCCAGGGGGCGCGCCGACGTACTTTTACCGGCCCGGGTGACCTCGCACGAGACAAAAACCGGTCATTTGGCGACAGGCCGGACGGTGCCGGACCATGGGTGCCGCCCGGCGATCCCGGGCACCCGTTCGACGAGAGGCGCACCACCCCATGCACGTCCCCGGAACCGTCCCGCCGTCGGCTCCGGCCCCGCAGGAAAGCCCCGCCGCCCCCTCGACCGGCACGCCCCCGAACAGCGCGCCCCCGACCGGCCCGTCCCCGGCCGCCGGCCGGCACACCCGCCGCTTCGGGCTGCCCGTCGCCACCGCCCTGGTCATGGGCAACATCATCGGCGGCGGCATCTTCCTGCTCCCGGCCTCCGTCGCCCCGTACGGCACGGTCAGCCTGGTCGCCTTCGGCGTCCTGACCGTCGGCGCGATCTGCCTGGCCCTGGTCTTCGGGCGGCTCGCCGGACGCGACCCGCGCACCGGCGGCCCCTACGTCTACGCCCGCGGGGCCTTCGGCGACTTCGCCGGTTTCCTGGCCGCGTGGGCGTACTGGATCACCACCTGGGTGTCGAACGCCGCGCTGGCCGTGGCCGCCGTCGGCTACCTCGACGTGCTGATCCCGGTGAACGGCCACCGCTGGAGCGCCTGCCTGGCCGCGCTCACCCTGCAGTGGCTGCCCGCGCTCGCCAACTTCGCGGGCACCCGGTACGTCGGCGCGGTGCAGTTCGTCTCGACCGTGCTCAAGTTCGTGCCGCTGCTGCTGGTGGCCGTCGGCGGGCTGTTCTTCTTCGACCCGCGCAACCTCGGCCCGTTCCACCCGGGCGGCGGCAGCGCGGTCGGCGCGGTCTCCGCCTCCGCCGCGATCCTGCTCTTCTCCTACCTCGGCGTGGAGTCCGCCGCCGTCAGCGCGGGTGAGGTCGAGAACCCCCGGCGCAATGTCGGGCGCGCCACCGTCATCGGCACCGCCGGAGCGGCGCTGGTCTACCTGCTGGGCACGCTGTCCGTCTTCGGCACGGTCGCCCACGACCGCCTGGTGGGGTCCACCGCCCCCTTCTCGGACGCCGTGAACGCCATGTTCGGCGGGTCCTGGGGCGGCTGGGCCGTCGCGCTGGCCGCGCTGGTGTCGATGACCGGCTGCCTCAACGGCTGGACGCTGCTGAGCGCCCAGACCCCGTACGCCGCCGCCGAGGACGGCCTGTTCCCCGCCGCCTTCGCGCGCCGGCGGCGGGGCGTGCCGACCTTCGGTGTCGCCGTCACCGTGGTCCTCGCCTCGCTGCTCACCGTCTACAACTACACGTCGGGTTCGGCGAAGGTCTTCCAGACCCTGGTCCTGGTCACCACCTTCACCGCCACCGTCCCCTATCTGCTGGCCACCGCCGCGCAGCTCTTCCATCTGGTCGCCGGCCGGCGTGAGCTGGTGGACCGGGGGCGCCTGGCGCGGGACGCCGTGGTCGCGGCGGTCGCCGCCGCCTTCTCCCTGTGGCTGGTCGCGGGCGCCGGGTACGCCGCGGTGTACCAGGGCGTGCTGTTCCTGTTCGCGGGCGTGCTCGTGTACGCCGTGATGGCCGGCCGGCGGCAGCGGACCGCGTGACTGCCCCGGCGGCCCGCCGCGCGCGCTGCCGGTCGGGCCGGGCAGCCGGTCAGGCCAGGTAGCCG
The DNA here is from genome assembly GCF_040644175.1 of Streptomyces sp. NPDC047017. Classification (NCBI taxonomy): domain Bacteria; kingdom Bacillati; phylum Actinomycetota; class Actinomycetes; order Kitasatosporales; family Streptomycetaceae; genus Streptomyces; species Streptomyces sp. NPDC047017. The sequence goes on from NZ_JBEYVW010000009.1 coordinate 100,630, forward strand.
TCCGGGCGGACGAGGACGCTGTCGCCGGGCGCGGCGGCGTAGGCCGTGTGGGCGTGTCCGTCCGTGTCGACGACGCAGGGCGCGACGCCGCTGTCGGCGGGCGGCACCGGCGCGCCGGGGCGCAGCACGCTGTACGTGTGCGGCTCGCCCGCGGGGGCGGCGGCGCCGAAGACCAGGCGGGTGGAGTGCGGTCCGCGGAAGAGGTCGAAGAGGCGGACGGGGGCGCCCGCGGCGTCGTGCACCGGGGCGTCGGGGGCGCGGTCGCCGCTGACGAGGCGGCCGGTGGCCTCGGGGTCGCGGTAGGTGATGTCGAGGCCGAAGCTCTCCTCGCCGCGGCGGTAGGCGTCCTCGCGGCCCTCGGCGTACCGGTTCAGGAGTTCGGTGCTGACGCCGAGCACCCGTGCCGCGACGGCGCGCCGCTCGGTCTCGTAGCGGTCGAGGTCGCGCTCGGCGGCGAGTCGCCAGCCGAGGCTGTAGGCGTCCTGGACGCCGGTGTTCATGCCCTGGCCGCCGGTCGGCGGGTGCACGTGGGCGGCGTCGCCGGCCAGGAAGACCCGGCCGGCGCGGTACCGCTCGGCCAGCCGCACATTGGGCCGCCACACCGTCGACCAGCCGTGTCCGGTCAGCCGCACACCGGCCGAGAAGCGGTCCAGGACGGCTTGCATGCTCTCCAGCGAGGCGTCGTCGCCGCTGCCCAGGACGGTGGCGAACTGGAACGTGCCGGTGCCCGGCAGCGGAGTCATGACGACGCCCGAGGCGGGGTCGCCGGGCGCGGCGAACCAGTGGCCGAGGGCCGGGTCGAGGTCCGGGGCGGTCACGTCCGCGACCAGCACGCGGAAGGTCTCGTCGGTGGTGCCGGGGAAGGCGACGCCGATCGCCTTGCGGACGAGGCTGGCGCCGCCGTCGGCCCCGACGAGGTAGTCGGCCCGGTCCGTCTCGCCGGTGGACAGCCGGGCGGTGACCCGTTCCCCGTCCTGTTCCAGACCGACCAGGCCGGTGCCGAGTTCGACCCGGACGCCCAGCTCGGCGAGGCGGGCGCGCAGGATCGCCTCCAGCTGCGACTGCCCCAGCACCCACGGGTTCGGGTACGGCACGTCGGGGCGGGGCTCGCGCAGGTCGACCATGCGGCGTTCACCGGCCGGGCGGCCGTCGAGGTGGACGCGGATCGCGGCCGGCGGCGCGCCCTCCTTCAGCACGGCCTCCAGGACGCCGAGGTCGTCGAAGACCTCCAGGGTGCGCGGCTGGATGCCGTCGCCGCGTGAGCCGTCGAAGAAGGCCAGGGCCTTGTCGACGATCCGGACCTCGACGCCGCGCCGGGCCAGGTCGATGCCCAGGGTGAGGCCGGTCGGACCGGCGCCGGCCACGAGTACACGCATAGTGAATCTCCATTCAGTGAATGTAGATTCATCGTGGGGGCTGCTAGCGTGCGCTGTCAAGCAGACGAGGAGAACGGCGTGAAGCGTGCGGCGCAGGCGGCTGACACGAGGGCCGCGCTGATCGAGGCGGCCAAGCGGCTGTTCGCCACGCGCGGCTATCTCAACACCAAGATCACCGACATCACGGCGGAGGCCGGGCGCTCGGCGGGCTCCTTCTACAACCACTTCGCGGGCAAGGAAGAGCTGCTGGAGGCGCTGCTCGCGGAGGTCGGCGCGGCGGGCGACCGCGAGGCGAGCAGCGCCGAGCACAAGGCCGACTTCACCGACCCCGAGGCGATCCGCCGGCATGTCGCCGGGTACGCGCGGGTGTACCGGGAGCACGCGGCGACCATGCTCGCGCTGCACCAGGCGGCGCTGGTGGACGAGGACTTCGCCCGCACCCTGCGCGCCTGGCGCCGTACCCAGTTCGACGATCTGCGCGACCACCTGGCGCACATCCCTGACCTGCCGGCCTCCCCCACGGTCACTCTCACCCTGCTGGCCTCGATGTTCGACAGCCTCGGCCAGCTGTGGCCGGACATCCCCGAGGAGGAGGCCGTCGAGGTGATCACCCGGTTCGCCTACCGGGCGCTCAACGGCCGGGACCTCCCGGCCCGTCGGCCCTGACGGCGCACGGCGTACGGCGTACGGAAAAGGGGGCGCCGGCCACCGTTTCCGGCAGCGGCGCCCCCTGAGACCCTGTGCCCCTGCCGCCCGGCGTTCGGGTCGGGCCGGGCCGGGCCAGGCCGGGCCAGGCCGGGCTCAGCGGACCTCGATCAGCAGATCGCCGCCCTCCACCTGCTGGATGCGGTTGACGGCGAGCCGGCCCACCCGGCCGGCCTGGGGGGAGGTGATGGCGGCCTCCATCTTCATCGCCTCGATGGTGGCGATGGTCGCCCCGGCCGCCACCTCGTCGCCCTCGGCCACCGCGAGCGTCACCACACCGGCGAACGGCGCCGCGACATGGCCCGGGTCGGTGCGGTCGGCCTTCTCCGTCACCGGGACGTCCGAGGCCGCGGCGGTGTCCCGCACCTGGATGGGGCGCAGTTGCCCGTTCAGCGAGGACATCACGGTGCGCATGCCGCGTTCGTCCGCCTCACCGACGGCCTGCAACTCGATCAGCAGCCGTACGCCCGGCTCCAGGTCGACGGCGTACTCCTTGGCGGGGCGCAGTCCGTAGAAGAAGTCCTTGCTGTCCAGCACGCTGGTGTCGCCGAAGGACTGGCGGTGGTTCTCGAAGTCGCGGGTGGGACCCGGGAACAGCAGCCGGTTGAGGGTGGCGCGCGGTGTCTTCTCCAGGCCCTCGCGGTCCTCGGCGGTCAGTTCGGCCACCGGCTTGGCCTCGGCGCGGCCCTTGAGCGCCTTGGTGCGGAACGGCTCGGGCCAGCCGCCGGGCGGGGTGCCCAGTTCGCCGCGCAGGAAGCCGATCACGGAGTCCGGGATGTCGAAGGTGTCGGGGGACTGCTCGAAGTCCTCCGGGGCGACCCCGGCGCCCACCAGGTGCAGGGCGAGGTCCCCGACCACCTTGGACGAGGGGGTGACCTTCACCAGGCGGCCCAGGATGCGGTCGGCGGCCGCGTACATCGCCTCGATCTCCTCGAAGCGGTCCCCGAGGCCCAGCGCGACCGCCTGGGTGCGCAGGTTGGACAGCTGGCCGCCGGGGATCTCGTGGTGGTAGACGCGGCCGGTCGGGGCGGCGAGGCCCGCCTCGAAGGGGGCGTAGATCCGGCGCACGCTCTCCCAGTACGGCTCCAGGTCCCCGACCGCCTTGAGGTCCAGGCCGGTGGGCCGCTCGGAGTGGTCGGTGGCGGCCACCAGCGCCGACAGCGACGGCTGGGAGGTGGTGCCGGCCATCGAGGCGACCGCGCCGTCCACCGCGTCGGCGCCCGCCTGGACCGCGGCCAGGTAGGTGGCGAGCTGGCCGCCCGCGGTGTCGTGGGTGTGCAGGTGCACGGGCAGGCCGAACTCCCGGCGCAGCGCCGACACCAGCCGGGCGGCGGCCGGGGCGCGCAGCAGCCCGGCCATGTCCTTGACGGCCAGCACGTGCGCGCCGGCCTCGACGATCTGCTCGGCCAGGCGGAGGTAGTAGTCCAGGGTGTAGAGGCGTTCGGCGGGGTCGCACAGGTCGGCGGTGTAGCACAGGGCGACCTCGGCGACGGCCGTCCCGGTCTCCCGTACGGCGTCGATGGCCGGGCGCATCTGGCCGACGTCGTTGAGCGCGTCGAAGATGCGGAAGATGTCGATGCCGGTGGCCGCGGCCTCTCGCACGAAGGCGTCGGTGACCTCGGTGGGGTACGGGGTGTAGCCCACGGTGTTGCGGCCGCGCAGCAGCATCTGCAGGCAGATGTTGGGCACCGCCTCGCGCAGGGCGGCCAGCCGTTCCCAGGGGTCCTCGGCGAGGAAGCGCAGGGCCACGTCGTAGGTGGCGCCGCCCCAGCACTCCAGGGAGAGCAGTCCGGGCAGGGTGCGGGCGACGACCGGGGCGACGGCGAGCAGGTCCCTGGTGCGTACCCGGGTGGCCAGCAGGGACTGGTGGGCGTCGCGGAAGGTGGTGTCGGTGACGCCGAGCAGGGGTGCCTCGCGCAGCGCGCGGGCGAAGCCCTCGGGGCCGAGTTCGACCAGGCGCTGCCGGGAGCCCGCGGGCACCTCGCCGGCCGGCAGCGGCGGGAGCTTGGTGGCCGGGTCGATGGTCTCGGGGCGTTCGCCGTGCGGCTTGTTGACGGTGACGTCGGCGAGGTAGGTGAGCAGCTTGGTGCCGCGGTCGGCGGAGGAGCGGGCGGTGAGCAGGTACGGGCGCTGCTCGATGAACGAGGTGGTGACCCGCCCGGCCTGGAAGTCGGGGTCGTCCAGGACGGCCTGGAGGAAGGGGATGTTGGTGGCGACGCCGCGGATGCGGAACTCGGCGACCGCGCGCCGGGCGCGGCCGATGGCGGCCTGGAAGTCGCGGCCCCGGCAGGTGAGTTTGACCAGCATGGAGTCGAAGTGCGCGCTGATCTCGGTGCCGGCGTGGGTGGTGCCGCCGTCCAGGCGGATGCCCGAGCCGCCCGGGGAGCGGTAGGCGCTGATCCGGCCGGTGTCGGGGCGGAACCCGTTGGCCGGGTCCTCGGTGGTGATCCGGCACTGCAGGGCGGCGCCGCGCAACCGCACGGTGTCCTGGGACAGTCCGAGGCCGGCCAGCGACTCGCCGGCCGCGATGCGCAGCTGGGCCTGGACCAGATCGACGTCGGTGACCTCCTCGGTCACCGTGTGCTCGACCTGGATGCGCGGGTTCATCTCGATGAAGACGTGGTGGCCGGCGGGATCGAGCAGGAACTCCACGGTGCCCGCGTTGCGGTAGCCGATCTCGCGGGCGAAGCGCACCGCGTCGGCGCAGATCCGCTCGCGCAGCGCCGGGTCGAGGTTGGGCGCGGGGGCGAGTTCGATCACCTTCTGGTGGCGGCGCTGAAGCGAGCAGTCGCGCTCGAAGAGGTGGATGACGTTCCCCTCGCCGTCGGCGAGGATCTGCACCTCGATGTGGCGGGGTTCGACGACGGCCTTCTCCAGGAAGACGGTGGGGTCACCGAAGGCGGAGGCGGCCTCGCGGGAGGCGGCCTCGATGGACTCGCGCAGCGCGGCCGGGTCCTCGACCCGCCGCATGCCGCGCCCGCCGCCGCCCGCGACGGCCTTCACGAAGACGGGGAAGCCGATGTCCTCGGCGGCGCGGACCAGTTCGTCCACGTCGGTGGAGGGCGCCGAGGAGCCGAGCACGGGCACGCCGGCGGCCCGGGCGGCGGCCACCGCGCGGGCCTTGTTCCCGGTGAGTTCGAGGGTGTCGGCGTCCGGGCCGACGAAGGTGATGCCCGCCTGTTCGCAGGCGCGGGCCAGTTCCGGGTTCTCGGAGAGGAACCCGTAGCCGGGGTAGACGGCGTCCGCGCCCGCCTGCTGCGCCGCGCGGACGATCTCCTCCACGGAGAGGTAGGCGCGCACCGGGTGCCCCGGCTCACCGATCTCGTACGCCTCGTCGGCCTTCAGCCGGTGCAGCGAGTTGCGGTCCTCGTGGGGGAAGACGGCGACGGTGCGCGCGCCGAGTTCGTAGCCGGCGCGGAACGCGCGAATCGCGATCTCGCCTCGGTTGGCGACCAGTACCTTGCGGAACATCCTGGATCCCTTCGGCCTGCCGGGTGACGAGGACCATGGTGTCGGCGCCGCTCCCGGCACGCCATGTGAGCCGGGCCACTTGTTTCCGAGTCTCCCCCGGGCGGGCCTGCCCACGGGGGCGCGGGGCGGTGGACGCGGGGTCCGTGCCGGGCCCGACGGGCCGTCAGGAGGGAGCCGGGGCGGGCGTGGTGTCGCCGGGCGGCGGCGGAATTGTCCGTGATCAGTAACAGAGGGCGCCCGCGGGATCCCGCCGGGACGTTTCCCCGTCATCCAAGGTGCGCAGGAACTCGGAGACGACACGGAGCGGGGCGGGGCATGGTGCGGCATGGCGGCGGACGGGGATGGCACGGTCGGGTGCTGGCGGCGGCTCTCGGAGTGACCGCGGTGGCGGCCGCCACCTCGGTGTGGACCGCGCAGGCCGAGTCCTCCGGGGGGCACAAGTCGCCGGCGGCGATATCGGGGCAGCCGTCCACGCCGCAGGCGGGCGGCCAGGACGCCGCGAAGGTGGATGTGTCCATCGCGCACTCCTCGGACAAGGGCCCCCGGGGCGTCAACATCACGATCGACGACGGACCGGACCCCACCTGGACCCCGCAGGTGCTCCAGGTGCTGCGCGACTTCGGCGTGAAGGCGACGTTCTGCATGGTCGGTACGCAGGCCAAGGCGCACCCCGACATGGTCAAGGCGGTGGTGGCGGCCGGTCACCGGCTGTGCGACCACACGGTGTCGCACGACACGGCCATGGACCACAAGCCGGAGTCGTACCAGTCCAAGGAGATCCTCGACGCCGAGAAGATGATCACCGACGCCTCCGGGGGTGTCCGGCCGATGTACTACCGGGCGCCGGGCGGCGCGTTCACCCCGTACAGCCGGCAGCTCGCCGCCTCCCACGGGATGCGGCCGCTGGGCTGGAACGTGGACACCAAGGACTTCGAGCACCCGGGTACGGCGGCCATCGTCGCCACCGTGAAGAAGGAGGTCGCCAACGGGCCGACCGTCCTCTTCCACGACGCGGGCGGCAACCGCGCCCAGACCGTGGCCGCGCTGCGCGAGGTGCTGCCCTGGCTGAAGCAGCAGGGGTACTCCTTCGGCTTCCCGGTGCGCTGACCTCGTCTCCACGGGTCCCGCGGTGGCCGGCCACCGCCACTACTGGTGACCGACGACCGAGCCCGGCAGGCCCCTCGCGCCCCCTGCGGCGCGGGGGGTTTATCGCGTGTTCCCGTGCTCGTGGACGAGGAACGGACTGTTCCGCGTGGGGCTGGGTAGCCGGAGTAACGGAAGAGATGTAACACAGTGTGACAATACGAGGCAACCTTATGGCCATCCCGCTTAGGCAGAAGGCGTCGGATGAGCCGGACCGCAACGGGGACACCCCCGTCGCGCTGCGCTGGAACGCCCACTGGGACAGCGGCGAGATCACCGCCGCCGAAGCCCGCGCAGCCGTCGGAAGATTCCTGGAGCGCGTCCGTGTCACCGGCCCCGCCCCCGTTCCCGACCGCGTGGTACAGGACGCGCAACTCGTGGTCAGCGAGCTGATCACCAACGTCGTACGGCACGCTCCGGGCCCCTGCGGGCTGAGCCTGGAAGCGGAACCCGAAGGCGGGATCGTCCGCATCTCGGTGTGGGACACCTCGCCGCTGCCGCCCCGGCCCCGCGCGCCCGACGCCGGCCGGGTGGGCGGTCACGGCCTGGAGATCGTCCAGGCACTCAGCGACACCGTAACCGTCACGGATCGTGAAGGCGGCAAGCAGATCACCGCGCGACTCGTCCTGCCCGCCGCCCCCGGGCAGCACTGAGCCGGCTGCGGATGCGCGCCTCGTGGGGGTCGGCCATGCTGGGAATGAACCACGCCGTGAAGGAGTACGCGATGAGCATGATGGACAAGCTCAAGGGCCTCATCAAGGGGCACGAGGAGCAGGCCGGCAAGGGCATCGACAAGGGCGGCGACTACCTCGACGAGCGCACCCAGGGCAAGTACAGCGGCCAGGTGGACACCGCTCAGGACAAGCTCCGCCAGCAGCTGGGCGACCAGGACCGGGGCACCGACCAGCCGCCGCGCTGACCGGTCAGGGGACGCGGGCCACAGCGGCGTAGATGCCGCTGTCCTCGGGCTCGGGCGCGGGTGACGTCCGGTACCACTCGGGCGCGGTCACCAGCCCGGGCTCGATCAGTTCCAGGCCCTCGAAGAAGCGGGCGACCTCCGGACGGGTGCGGAAGCCGAGACGGATACCGCCCTTGGCGTACTCGTCGACGACCTTCCGCACCAGTTCCGGGAACAGGTCGGAAGCCGCGTGCGACAGCACGAGGTAGCTGCCCGAGGGCAGCGCGCCGAGCAGCTCCCCCACGATGCCGTGGGCGTCCTGGTCGTCGGGGATGAAGTGCATGAGCGCGATCAGCGACAGCACGACGGGCCGGTCGAAGTCCAGGACGGTCCGGGCGTGTTCGAGGATCTGGTCCGGCCGGCGCACATCGGCCTCGATGTAGTCGGTGGACCCCTCGGGCCGGCTCACCAGCAGCGCCTCGGCGTGCCGCAGCACGATCGGGTCGTTGTCCGTGTAGACGACCCGGGCGGTGGGGACCGCGCGCTGCACGATCTGGTGCAGGTTGGGCTCGGTCGGGATGCCGGTGCCGATGTCGAGGAACTGGTCCAGGCCCTGCGCGGCCAGCCAGGCCGCCGCGCGGTGCATGAACGCGCGGTTGTGCCGGGCGGCGTCATGCGCCTCGGGCGGGAGCCGGCGCCCGACGGCCTCGTCCACGGGGTAGTTGTCCTTGCCGCCGAGCAGCCAGTCGTAGACCCGGGCCGGATGGGCCTTGCTGGTGTCTATCTGCGGGGACGGGAGGTCGGGGGTTCCGGTCGCCATGGCGGACTCCGTCGTGCGAGTGGATCATGCGGGAATGTCGATCACCGCAGTCTCGCACACCGATTCCCGTGCCGGTAAGGACAGTTGTCCCGGCTTCCGGGCGGCCGGCCCGTCCCGGCGCCGGGTGCGGGTCGGGCCGGCCGCTCCCGGTACACGCGGTGGGGTTCCGCGTCGGACCACCGGACCTCCAGGCCGAGCCCGGGCCGGCCGGGGTCGGGCCGCAGCGCGCCGCCGTCCGGTGACAGTGCGCCGTCGAAGGCCCGCCGCTCGAAGCGCACCTGGTCGTGGAAGTACTCCAGGTGCCGCAGCCGGCGCACGGCGCAGTACGCGTGGGCGGAGACGGCGGGGGCGCAGTGCGCGGACAGGTCCAGGTGCCGGGCCGCCGCGAGGCCGGCGGCCTCCAGGACGCCGGTGACGCCGCCGCAGCGGGTGACGTCCGCCTGGAGGCAGTCCACCGCCCCCGCCTCGACGAGGTCGACGAAGTCGCGGCTGGTGTACGCGTACTCCCCCGCGGCGATCTCCAGCCGCGCCGGACCGCGTTCCCGCAGCGTCCGCAGGCCCTCGATGTCCGCGGAGCCGACCGGCTCCTCGAACCACCGCACGTCCCACTCGTCGTGGAACCGGTGCGCCCAGTACAGCGCCTCCTTGCGGCCGAGCGCGCCGTCGGCGTCGGTGAGCAGTTCGGGCGCGTCGCCGATCGCCTCGCGCACGGCGGTGAGCCGCCGCGGGTCGCGCTCGGGGTCCCGGGAGGTCTTGAGCTTCACCCGCCCGATGCCCTGTTCCACCCAGCCGCCCGGCTGTCCGGCGAGACGGTCCGGCGGGTGGTCGGTGAAGCCGCCGCCGCCGTAGACCGGGACGCGGTCGTGGTGGGCCGGCAGCAGGTGGAGCAGGGCAGGTCCAGCAGCCTGGCCTTGAGGTCCCACAGGGCGATGTCCGCGCCGGACACCGCCATCGCCCCCACGCCGGGGCGTCCGGCGTTGCGGATCCGCCGGCCCATCAACTCCCCCAGCCGGGGGGCGAGGAGGGGGCCTGTCCCTGGAGCAGCGGGGCGACCTCGCCGGACAGGAACGCGGCGGCGGACACGTCACCGTAGGTGTAGCCGGTGCCGGTGCGCCCGCCGGCGTGCACCCGGACCAGGACCATGGTGGCGGCGTCCCATTCCAGGGTGCCGTCCTGTTCCGTGCCGCCCGGGCCGTCGGTGGGCAGTTCGAAGGCGTGCACGTCGACGGCGTCGATCCGGCACCCGCTCAGCGCCCCGCCGGCCACCTGTGCCATGTCTGACTCCCTGGGGACAGTTGTGCCGTCACCGCTGCCGTCACCGCTGGGTGACCCGCGCCGGGCGGCGCACACGCCGTGGTCACCCGGGAGACGGAACGCGCGGGGCAGGTGGCGCAAGCCCCGCATGGGGCGGCGGCCGAACGGGACCGAATGACTCACCTGCCCTCCGGTGCCGAGTCGCGGGTCCTCAGCGCGTGGAGGGCGCCCATGTCACCGACACATCCCGGCCCGGCCGGACCCCGGCGCACCGTCCGGCCGCCCCGGGGCGGCGCCGGTGAGACGATCCGGGACTGCCTGACCACGACCGATCACAAGAAGATCGGCAACCTGTATCTGGTCACCTCGTTCGGCTTCTTCCTGGCCGCCGGTGTCATGGCGCTGCTGATGCGGGCGGAACTGGCCCGGCCCGGGCTGCAGATCATGGACGAGAACCAGTACAACCAGCTGTTCACGATCCACGGCACGATCATGATGCTGCTGTTCGCGACGCCCACCTTCGCCGGGTTCACCAACGCGATCATGCCGTTGCAGATCGGCGCCCCCGATGTGGCCTTTCCCCGGCTCAACGCCCTCACCTACTGGTTCTTCCTGTTCGGCGGGCTCACCGTGCTGTCCGGGTTCACGGTCGACGGGGGCGCGGCGCCGTTCGGCTGGTTCGCCTACGCGCCGCTGAACAGTTCCGTGCACACCCCGGGCCACGGCGGAGACCTGTGGGTGATGGGCCTGGTGGTCGCGGGCCTGAGCACCACACTGGGTGCCGTCAACTTCATCGCCACCATCCTGTGCCTGCGCGCGCCGGGCATGACCATGTTCCGGATGCCGATCTTCACCTGGAACGCGCTGTTCACCTCGATCCTGGTGCTGCTGGCCTTCCCGGTGCTGACGGCGGCGCTGCTGGCGCTGGAGGCCGACCGCAAGTTCGGCGCGCACATCTACGACCCGGCCGACGGCGGGGCGCTGCTGTGGCAGCACCTGTTCTGGTTCTTCGGCCATCCGGAGGTGTACATCGTGGCGCTGCCGTTCTTCGGCGTGGTCACGGAGATCATCCCGGTGTTCAGCCGCAAGCCGGTCTTCGGGTACGTCGGCATGGTGGGCGCGACGATCGCGATCACCATGCTGTCGGCGACCGTGTGGGCGCACCACATGTTCGCCACCGGCGGGGTGCTGCTGCCGTTCTTCTCCCTGCTGTCGTACCTGATCGCCGTCCCCACGGGGGTGAAGTTCTTCAACTGGATCGGCACGATGTGGCGGGGCAGCGTCTCCTTCGAGACGCCGATGCTGTGGTCGATCGGGTTCCTGGTCACCTTCCTGCTCGGCGGGCTCAGCGGGGTGCTGATCGCCTCGCCGCCGCTGGACTTCCACCTGACCGACAGCTACTTCATCGTCGCCCATCTGCACTACGTGCTGTTCGGGACGATCGTCTTCGCGATGTTCGGCGGGTTCTCCTTCTGGTGGCCGAAGCTGACGGGCCGGATGCTGGACGAGCGGCTGGGGAAGATCCAGTTCTGGACGCTGTTCGTCGGCTTCCAGACCACGTTCCTCGTCCAGCACTGGCTGGGCGAGATGGGCATGCCCCGGCGGTACGCCGACTATCTCGCCGCCGACGGGTTCACCGCGCTGAACACCGTCTCCTCGATCGGCGCCTTCCTGATCGGGCTGTCCAACCTGCCGTTCTTCTACAACGTGTGGAAGACCGCCCGGTACGGGGAGAAGGTGACGGTGGACGACCCCTGGGGCTACGGCAGGTCCCTGGAGTGGGCGACCTCGTGTCCGCCGCCCCGGCACAACTTCACCGCGCTGCCGCGCGTGCGGTCCGACTCGCCCGCCTTCGACCTGCACCACCCGGAGGTCGTGCGGGAACTGCCGGCGGCGCCGCACGGCACCGCGGAGCCCACCCAAGACCCGCTGGGGGCGCGGAGCGAATGAAATCCGAGTCGTATCTCTTCGCCGGTGTGGCCGTGTTCTTCCTGCTCACCGATGTGGCCTACGGCTGGTTCGCGCGGGAGCCGGCCGGTGTCGCCGCGCTGACCGTGTCCTGCTTCATGGCGTCGGTGATCGCCTTCTTCTGCCTGGTCAACCACCGGCGCAGGGGCGAGCGCCCGGAGGACCGGGCGACCGGTGAGATCCACGAACGCAGCGGCCATGTCGGCTTCTTCCCGCCGAGGAGCGGCCGCCCGGTCGTGACCGCCGCGGGCGTCACCGTCTGCGCGATCGGTGTCGTCTACGGGCTGTGGCTGTTCGTCATCGGCTTCGGTGTGCTCGCCGTCGGGCTGATCGGCATGGTGCTGGAGTTCGTGGAGAAACCGGGATAAAAGGCGCATAAGTCACCCGTACGGGGGAACCCTTGCAGCAGGCAAAGGAACCCCTTTTGGAGAGGAGACGACAGGAATGTCGTATCCACATCGCTCCAGTGACGTGGGCACCCATCCGGAGATGATGGGCTCGCATCCCGAGATGGCGGAGATGCGGGAACGCCTTGAGCGCACGGCCTCGACCCCACCGGCGATCGCCGTGGAGGGCCTGATCGTCCTGGCCGGCCTCTACGCCGCGATCTCCCCCTGGGTCGTGCACTTCGCGATCCAGCCCGCCATCACCGTCAACAACCTGATCGTCGGGATCACCATCGGCGTGATCGGACTCGGCCTGGCCCTGGCCCCGGAGCGCATGTTCCGACTGGCCTGGGCGCTCGTGCCGCTCGGCATCTGGCTGTTCATCTCGCCGTGGGTGGTGACCCTCACGCACGGCGCGCGGGCGGGCATCGTCTGGAGCAACTGCTGGGTCGGTGCGGTGACCGCTCTTCTGGGTCTGGCCGCGATGGGGATGACCATCGGCATGGCACGCCGAGGCCGTCGCCGGTGACCCCACCGGCAAGACCGTCGTGCCCGCACCCTGACGTGCGGGCACGACGCGTGGGCCGCCCCCGGCTCACCCCGGTCATTCCCGCGGTGAGCCGGCTCCGCCCGCCACCGGATCGGCCGTACGGCCGCTGATCTGCAGGCGTTCCTCCGCCGTGGCGGGCGGCTCGACGCGCACGCCGTAGTACCAGCCGCTGAGCGCGGCCCGCAGCCGGTGCCGCAGCGGGGCCCCGGGCCCGGGGTGCTCCAGCGGCAGCGGGACGTCCCTGACCAGCAGCTTGTAGCGGCGGCGCGGACCGATGTCCTGGTGGCTCTCCGCCATGCCGCCGGGCAGGTCCTGGGAGACCTCGCCGGTCTCCTCGCCCTCGTGCAGCAGCCGCCGCTCGTGCAGTTGCAGCGCCAGGCAGACGCGCCTGGTGATCAGGTAGGCGAGGACCGGGGCCGCGCACAGGGCCACCCGGAAGATCCAGGTGAGGCCGTTGACGGAGGTCCCGAAGACGTACGCCATCACGTCGTTGCCGCCGGCCAGCAGCAGCACGGCGTAGCCGACGACCGCGCCGACCCCGAGCCCGGTGCGCACCGGCCGGTCGCGGGGCCGGTCGCACAGGTGGTGCTCCACCAGGTCGCCGGTGAGCCAGCGCTCGACGACGGGATAGGCGTAGAGCACCAGGAACAGCAGGGCCGGGAGCACCACCGCCGGGAGCAGCACGTTCCACAGGACGGTGTGTCCGGCGATGTTCCACTCCACCCCGGGCATCAGCCGCAGCGCCCCCTCCAGGAACCCGACGTACCAGTCCGGCTGGGCGTCGGTGGAGACCTGGTCGGGGAGGTAGGGGCCGAAGTTCCAGATGGGGTTGATCTCGGCGATCGCGCCCATGACGGCGAGGACGCCGAAGACGATCAGCGAGAGCCCGGCCGACCTGGCGGCGAACGAGGGGACCATGGGCTGCCCGACCACGTTGCGGTTGGTCCGGCCCGGCTCGGCCCACTGGGTGTGCTTGAGGTACACCACCAGGAACAGGTGCACCGCGAGCAGCGCGATCAGCAGGCCCGGCACGAACAGCACGTGCGCGATGTACAGCCGCCGGACGATCGCCTGGCCGGGGAAGGGGCCGCCCCAGGCGAAGAAGGCCAGGTAGGTGCCGACGACCGGGATGGACTGCACGATCGAGTCGGCGGTGCGCAGCCCGGTGCCGGACAGCAGGTCGTCGGGGAGGGAGTAGCCGCAGAACCCCTCCAGGAGCGAGAGCAGGAACAGGGTCACGCCCACGGTCCAGTTGATCTCGCGCGGCCTGCGGAAGGCGCCCGTGAAGAAGACCCGGAGCAGGTGCGCCCCGACGGCCGACACGAAGACCAGCGCGGCCCAGTGGTGTATCTGGCGCATCAGCAGCCCGCCGCGCACCGCGAAGGACAGGTCGAGGGTGGACTCGTACGCCTTGGAGACGAGCACGCCCCGCAGCGGACCGTACGTCCCGTGGTAGGGCAACTGGGCGAGGCTCGGATCGAAGAAGAGCGTGAGGAAGGACCCGGTGAGCACCAGGACGACCAGGCCGTACAGGGCGATCTCGCCGAGCAGGAACGTCCAGTGGTCGGGGAACGCCTTGCGCAGCACCTGCCCGGCCAGTTCGGAGACCGGTGCGCGCCGGTCGGCGGCGACGTACGCCCGGAACGCGGTCTGCCGGGCCCTGGCCTGCGCCCTCGCCTTGCGCCGCCGCGTCAGCACGCCCGCACCACGCTCCCTCCGCGTCGTCCCCGGCGTCCGCCGCCGGGCCGGTGGCGGACGGCCCGGGGGGCGCCCGGCTGCCGGGTGCTCCAATCTTGGGTGTGCGGCCCGGGCGTGCGGCGCAGGCGTGCCGGGCGCACCCCCATTGCCACAGTGGGCCCGCGCGCGGGCCGGGCGAGGAGCAGCGGTGGACCGTCGCGGCGGCATCGTCGAGGAGCTGACCGGGGACCACCGGCGCGTCCAGGGCCTGTTCGACCGGATCCGGTCGGCCCGCCCGGGCAGCCGGGAGCGGTCGGCCCTGGTGGAGCAGCTGAGCGGGGAACTGGTCCGGCACGCGGTCGCCACGAAGGAGTACCTGTACCCGGCGGTGCGCCGCCGGCTGCCGGACGGCGACCGCTGGGCGGAGCACGCCCTGCGCGGGCACCGCGAGACCGAGGAGCTGCTGGGGGAGCTGGCGGGCGCGGACCCGGCCGGTGCGCGGTTCACCGGGCTGCTGCTGTCGGTGATCACCCGCGCCACCGCACACATGGTCGAGGAGGAGCAGTTGCTCTTCCCCCGGCTGGAGGCGCTGTGCCCGCCGCGGACCCTGCGGGAGCTGGGGGCGAGGGTGCGGGACGCCGAGGGGTCCGCGCCCGCCCGGCCCCGGCCCGCCGCCCCGGAGACGGCACCGCTGGTCAAGGTGACCGCCCAGGTGCGGGGGCCGCTCGACCGGCTGCGGGACCTGGCCGCCCGGCGCGGCCGGCCATGACCGGGGGCGGCCGGTGCGGCCGGTGCGCCGCGGCGCGCGTCGCCGACCGCCGCGCGGGGTACTGCGGTGCTACGGACCGCACCGGCCCCGACCGGGCGGGGCTCCGGCCCTCCCGGCGTACGTACCGGGGGCCGCCGCCTGCCGCCGCAGCGCCGGATCCGAAGGAGCACCCCGTGAACTTCGAACGCGAACTCGCGCAGATCGAGAAGCAGCTGGTGACGCAGGACCCGCTCCTGGCGGAGAAGCTGGAGACGTTCGAACAGATCACCGCGCCCCACCGGCCCCGGGCCGCCCGGCCGCGGCATGTGGTCCTGCTGACCGCCGTCGTCCTCGCCCTGCTCGCCCTGGCCTCCGCACTGGCCGCCGGCACGGCCGCCGAACATCCCCGTCCCGCTCCGCCGGCCCGGCATTCGGCCGGGGTCGGGCCCGGGGCGGGGTAGGGCCAGGTGGCGGTCGGTGCGTTGCGGGTGGACGGGCGCGCGGGCAGAGTGGCGGTCGTGAGGCGCCACGTGCCGCGGGTCCGGCAGGCGGTGCTCGGCCTGGAGCACCGGATCGCCGCGACCGCCCTGGTGCGGCGCGGCCGCGAGCTGGAGCTGATGCACCGGGCGATGGGTTTCGCCACCCTCTCCCTGGTCACACTGGCGCCCCTGCTCATCGTCGTCGCCGCCGTCGATCCGCTCCGCGAGGGCGGCTTCGCGGCATGGCTGGTCGACGGCATGGGCCTGTCGGGCCGCTCCGCGCACGTCGTCACCGACATCATCAGCCCCCCGGTGCGGGTCATCAGCACCACCAGTGTCTGGGGCGGTGTCCTGGTCGCCGTGTTCGGCGTGTCCTTCGCGGGCAGCGTGCAGAACGGCTACGAGCGCGTCTGGGGGCTGCCGCCCGGCCCCTGGCACCGGGTGTGGCGGCAGGCGACCTGGCTGGCGGTGCTGACCGCGTACCTGTACCAGGAGGTGCTGAACGGCCACCAGTTCCACGGCTGGTGGCGGGTCGGGGTGTCCGCGCCCCTCGGGGTGCTCTTCTTCTGGTGGGGCGAGCACTTCCTGCTGGGCGGGCAGTTGCGCCGGCGCACCCTGCTGCCGGGCGCGCTCGCCACCATGGTGGGGCTGGGCGGCCTGCGCGTCTTCTCCGACCTCGTGTTCACTCCGCTGATCGTCGACAACGCGATCAGTTACGGCACGGTCGGTATCGTGCTGGTCGTGGAGTCCTGGCTCACCGGAGTGGGGTTCGTCGTCTACGGCGGCGCCATGTTCGGCCGCTGGTTCTGCGAGCACCACTGGCTCTCCGGATGGCGTACCCGCGTTTCCGGAACCGAGCGGAGGGATACTCCGTGACGGCCCAGCCCGTCCGAACTCCGGGGCGGCCGCGTCCGGCCCGCTCCCCCGGCGTTCCCGTCGCAGCCGAGGTCAGCCGCGTGTCCCACCTCCCCCGCGGGTTCCGCTCAGGCACCGCCGCCGGTGGGCGGCCGCCGCGTCCGGGCGGGTGCCGGTGAGCGCCCTGACCATCGTGCTCGCGCTGCTGGCGGCACTGTCCAACGCGTCGGCGTCGGTGCTCCAGCGGCGGGCCGCGACCGACGAGTCCGACAGCGGTTCCGGGGCGCGGCAGGCGCTGCGCTGGCTGGCCAGGGTGCTGCGGCGGCCGTACTGGCTCGCGGGCTCCGGGCTGCTGGCGCTGTCCACCGTGCTGCAGGCGGCGGCCCTGGCCGTGGGCAGTCTCTCGCTCGTACAGCCGCTGCTCGCCAGTGAGCTGCTGTTCACGCTCGCCGTGGGCAGTGTCGTCTTCCGCCGCCGCCCGGACCGGCGGACCTGGCTGGCGTTCGCCGCGCTGGCGCTGGGGCTGTCCCTGTTCCTCGGGGCGGCCTCGCCCTCCGAGGGCCGCTCCACCGCCGAGCCGGGCCTGTGGCTCGCGGCGGGCGCCGCGGTGGCCGCCGTGGTGATCGCGGCGCTGGCCGCGTCCCGCCTGGTACGGGGCGCTCCGCGGGCCGCTCTGCTGGGCCTGGCGTCCGCGGTGTCGTTCGCCGCGACGGCCGCGCTGCTCAAGGAGGCGATGGGGCGGCTGGAGCAGGGCGTGGGCGTCATGCTGACGCAGTGGCCGCTCTACGCCGTGCTCGGCGTCGGCGGGCTGAGCTTCCTGCTGCTGCAGAGCGCGTTCCGCGCCGGGAGCCTGACCGCGTCGCAGCCCGCGCTGACCCTGGGCGACGCCCTGACCAGCGTGGCGCTGGGCTGGGCGCTGTTCCAGGAGTACATCGGGCTGGGGGTGCGGGTGCTGCCCGAGGCGATCGGTGTCGCGCTCATCGGGGCGGGCAGCATCGGCATCGCCCGGGCCACGGCCGCCGGCGGCGACTGGGACGCCGCCCCGGACGAGCGCGACGGGCCCGGCGGCCCCGGCGCCCAGCGTCCCGCCTCACAGCGGTCCTGAACCCGCGCTCCCGGGCAGCCCCTTGGGCGGGGTCTCCTCGGCCAGGGTCACCTCGACGCCGCCCGCGCAGCGCGCCACCACGTTGTAGAGGAAGGCGCACAGGGTCGCGAACGCGGGCGCCAGCACGACCGTGACGGTCGCGGCGGGCGGCACCCAGCCGGGCGGCGGCCAGGGCCCGCGCCCCAGCAGGACCAGCAGCAGCCACAGGGGTTGCAGGGTGACGGCCAGGCAGAGCAGGAACCCCAGGGTGAACAGGAAGCTCACCAGCAGCACCGTCCACGGTTCGGCGGTGGCCAGCCGCATCCGCGTGCCGTGGGAAGAGGGAGGGGGAGGGGGTACGTCGTCGGCGGTGCGGGGGGACTCGTCCGGGGTGGTGGACGGGGTGGTGGACGGGGTGGTGGACGGGGTGGTGGACGGGGTGGTGGATATGGGGGGTGGGTCGGCGGGGGGAGGGCCGGCCGCGGGGTTACCGGTCTCTCCGGCCGTCCGGTCGGCCGCCTGGTCCCCGGCGCCTCCCGCCGGCCGGTCGGCGGCGGGGCCACCGGGCCGCGCGGTGCTCCGCCGACTCTCGGTCCGCCGGCCCCCGATCCGCCGCCCGGAGCCGCCCGTGCCGCTCGTACGGCCCGTACCGCCCGCAGTGCTTCTGCCCCGGCCCATGTCGGTCTCCTCTTCGGGTTCGGGCACCGCGTCAGGTCCTCAGCCGGTCGGGTGCAGCCCGTGCGCGGCGACGGAGGCGACGTGGTGCCGGGTGACGGTCCCCACCTCGTGCCAGAACGGCTTGGCGGTGAGGTAGGCGCCCAGGGTGGACAGCACGCCCAGCGAGACGTCCACGCTGAGCCGTCCCTGCTTGGCCCAGTAGACGTCCTGGAGGTCGAGGAGCAGCGCGAACTCGTCGCAGATCAGCGCGGTCCCGGAGCCGTAGGCCACGGCCACGGCCGGGTGTCCGATGGCCCGTTCGTCACCGCGTACGGCGACCAGCCCCAGGCCCGCGAGGGTCGCGATGCCGAGGTTGTAGTGGTGCAGGTGCCGGCCGCCCGCCGAGACGTTGCCCCAGGGCAGCCAGCCGCCGCGGATGCCGTGCGTGATGACGCGTACGGTGCCGAAGGTCACGCCGAAGGAGACCCAGGTGACCAGCAGCGACCGCTGCAGTGGCGAGAGATGACGGTCCGCCGCCTCATGCCACCGCTGGACGAGCGGCGAACGGGTGCGGGCGCGGCGGTGCGTAGGGGTGGCTCTCATCGCGGCGTGCCTCCTGGGCCGGACGGGCATCCGCGACGACGTCCGGATCGCCTGGCGAGGTCCCCCACCGGTGTGCGGTTCCGACGCTATGCGGGCCGCCGCCGGACCGCATCCGCGGTTCACCCGAACGGCCGGTGCCGCGGCCCGCGGCCCGTCAAGCCGTGGGTTCGGCGGGCGCCCTGCTCAGTTCGGCGGTGAACTGGGCGCCGGTGAGCAGCGCGAGGTTGGAGAGCCAGAGCCAGACCAGGAAGACCACGGAACCGGCGAGCGAGCCGTAGAGCCGGCTGTAGGCGCCGAGGGCGGAGGCGTACAGCGCGAAGCCCGCCGAGACGGCCAGCCACAGGGTGGCGGCGAGGACACCGCCGGGCAGGCTGTGGCGGCGCCGGCGGGCCGGAGCGGGCCCGGTGTGGAAGACGACGACCACCAGCACGGCCGCCAGGCACAGCAGCACCGGCCAGCGCAGCAGGCTCCAGGCCCAGGCGACGGTGGCGTCGAGGCCGAGGAAGCGGCCCGCGCTCTCGGCGACCGGCCCGGTCAGCAGCAGGACGAGGGCGCTGACGACGAGCAGGGCCAGCACGGCGAGGGCGGTCAGCACGATGCGGTGTGCCCGCCGCCAGGGCGAGCGCGGGTCCTCCGCGTGGTGCATGCGGTGCAGGGCGCGGCGGAAGACGGCCAGGTAACTGGAGGCGGACCACACGGCGCTGCCCGCGCCGGTGGCCAGGAGGGTCCACACCGTCGAGTCGGCGCGCAGCATGCGGGCGAGGACGCCGTGGAGTTCGCTGCCGGACTGGGCGGGGGCGTAGGCGGTGACCTGGGTGATGAACCGTTCCGCGGTGTCCGGGCTGATCAGCGCGAAGGAGATGACCGTGACGAGCAGGGTGGGCAGCACGGTCAGGATGGCGTAGTAGGTCAGGGCGGCGGCGTAGTCGGAGACGTCGTCGCGCCACATGGACACCGGCGTACGCCGCAGGGCCGGCCCCCAGGCGGCGGACGGGTGGCCCGTGCGGTGCGGCGGCCGGGACCGGCCGGGCGGGAGCCGGGCGGGGTCGGGGGTGGCGTGCGTGTGGTCCATCTCGTCGGTGTCGTGCATGTCGTGGGTGGCGTGGGTGTCGTGGGTGTCGTGGGTGTCGTCGGTGTCGTGTTCAGCGGACACGTGGCTCCCGGCGGGGGCGGCCTCCGCCGAGGCGGACGCGGTGGTACGGCGTGTACGGCGCCGCGGCGGCCGGCCGGTCGGCGCCCCCCGTGCCCTTCGCCGGCGTGGCCTGCGGGTTTCCGGCACTGCGGGTGCTCTGCCGCGTCGGGGCGGTCACCGCGGTCTGCGGGGTCATGAGCCAGGTCCTCTCTGCCGTCCGGTGCGCTTCCCGTGGTCCTTCGGACCCGGCCGGGCCTCGGGTGTGACGCGGATTCCCGGGATTCCGCCCGCGATACGTCCTGTGCCCGCATCCGCGGGGACCCGCGCTCGTAGTACCGCATACGGCGTACCGCATACGGCGGACGACGAGGAGAGGAGCGCCCTGTGGTGGAGTCCGCAGGACATCCTCGCCGTAGGGCGTGGCACTCGCGCCGTACGCGGGAGCGCCACGCGGCGCTTGTACCGGGCGCGGCGGATCTCCGCCCCGCCCGGCCGACGCGCACCCCGCGTCGACCAATCCGTATCCCGTGGCGGCCTCGGATCACCCGGGGACGTCCCGGCCCGTCGCGGGGGGCGTCCGGCCCGTCGCGCCACTCTTGGGAGGACCGTTGTGAAGGAAGCCGTGCGGATCGGCAGGCACTCGCCCGCCGGGCCCGATCTGCAGCAGTTGCTGCATCAGACCGCGCTGGGCGACCAGGAGGCGTTCGCCGCGGTCTACGACGCGGTGGCCGGTTCCGTGTTCGGGGTGGTCCGCGCGGTGCTGCGCGACCGGGCCCAGTCCGAGGAGGTGGCGCAGGACGTCCTGGTGGAGGTGTGGCGCACCGCCCCGCGCTACCGGGCCGAACGCGGCACGGCCATCAACTGGATCCTCACCCTCGCCCACCGCCGGGCCGTGGACCGGGTGCGGTCGGTGGAGGCCGCCGCGCTGCGCGACCACAAGGCCGCTCTGCTGGACCGCACCCCCGACTACGACCAGGTGACCGAGCAGGTCGAGACCCGGCTGGAGCAGGAGCAGGTACGGCGCTGTCTGCGCACCCTGACCGAGTTGCAGCGGCAGTCGGTCACCCTGGCGTACTACCGCGGCCTGACCTACCGGCAGGTCGCCGAGGCGCTCGCGCTGCCGCTGGGCACGGTCAAGACCCGGCTGCGCGACGGCCTCATCCGGCTCCGTGACTGCCTGGGGGTGACCGCATGACCACGCTGGACCCGCACAGCCTGACCGGCGCCTACGCACTGCACGCGCTGCCCGACGACGAGCGTGCCGCCTTCGAACGCCATCTGGCCGAGTGCGCCGCCTGCGCGCAGGAGGTCGCCGAGTTCACGGCCACGGCGGCCCGGCTGGCCCTGGCCGCGACCGGGCCGGCCCGTCCGGCGCTGCGGGAGGAGGTGCTGCGCCGGATCAGCACCGTGCGCCAGGTGGCGCCGGACGCCGCGCCGGCGGAGGGAGGGCGCCGGCGAGTGCCGCGCGGGCGGCGGGCGGCCCGCTGGGCGCTGGCCGCCTGTGTCGCCGCGGCGGCCGCCTTCGGGGGCACCGCGGTGTGGCAGTACGAACGCGCCCAGGACGCCCGGCAGGAGGCGGCGCGGGCCCAGCGGCACGCCGAACAGCTGGCGGACGTGCTGATGGCGCCGGACGCGAAGACGCTCTCGGCGCGGGTGGCCGGCGGCGCGGGCACGCTGGTGGTGTCCGACAGCCGGGACCGGGCCGTCTTCATGGCCTCGCGGATGGCCGCACCGCCCCGCGGCAAGGTGTACCAGCTGTGGTTCGACGACGGCGGGACGATGCGCCCGGCCGGCCTGATGGAACCCGGGCGCGCCAGTCAGGCCATGCTGATGGACGGTGCCGTGCACGGGGCCTCCGGGGTCGGCATCACCGTGGAACCGGCGGGCGGGTCGCGGCAGCCGACCGGCGCGCCGGTCGCCGTGCTCGGGATGCCGTCCTGAGCCCGCCCGGGCGGCCCCTCGGCCGCCCGGGCCGCCGTATGAGCGGTTGTGCGAAGGCGCCCGCCGGCTCGTCCTGCGAGCCGGCGGGCGCCTTCGCGTGCGTCAGTCGACGTTCACGACCACGGTGTGCCAGCCCGTCGCGCCGTCGGGGACGACCTGGGCGCGCCGTGCGGTCTGGGTCCGGCCGGTGCGGTCGGTGGCGCGCACGGCGAGGGTGTGGCTGCCCCGGGTGGCCTGCCAGGGGAAGGACCACTGGCGCCAGGTGTCCCGGGTGTCCTCGGCGGCGAGCCGCGCCTGCTGCCAGGGGCCGTCGTCGATGCGGACCTCGACCTTGTCGATGCCGCGGTGCTGGGCCCAGGCCACCCCGGCCACCATCACCGTGCCGGCCTTCGGGCGGGCGAACGGCTTCGGGGTGTCGATACGGGACTCCGTCTTGACGGGAGCCCGCTGGGACCAGCCGCGCTGCACCCAGTAGGGGTCGTAGGAGTCGAAGGTGGTGAGTTCGATGTCCTGAAGCCACTTGCAGGCGGAGACGTACCCGTACAGTCCGGGCACGACCATCCGGACGGGGAAGCCGTGGGCGAAGGGCAGCGGTTCGCCGTTCATGCCGACGGCGAGCATCGCGTCGCGGCCGTCCAGCACGTCCCCGACCGGGGTGCCGATCGTCATCCCGTCCACCGAACGGGACACCATCTGGTCGGCCGGGCCACCCCGGGAAGGGGGCCTGACCCCGCACTCGGTGAGCAGGTCGGCCAGGCGTACGCCGATCCAGCGGGCGTTGCCCGCGTAGGGGCCGCCGACCTCGTTCGAGACGCAGGTCAGGGTGATGTCGCGCTCGATCAGCTCCCGGCGCAGCAGGTCGTCGAAGGAGAGGACGGCCGGGCGGCGCACTCCCTTGCCGTGGATGCGCAGCCGCCAGTCGCCGGCGTCCACCTTGGGCACCACCAGGGCGGTGTCCACCCGGTAGAAGTCGGCGTTCGGGGTGACGAAGGGGCTGAGCCCGCTGATCCGCGGCCCGGTGCGTGGCGACAGCGGCCGGGCCGGTGATCCCGGCCTGGGCAGCACCACCCGCGCACGGGAGGCGACCGCGCCCCGGCCGCTGGACGCGTTGAGCGCCCGGCCGGCCGCGCCGACGACGGCGGAGGCCGCCGCGGCGGCGGTGGCGGCCAGGACGAAGCCCCGGCGGTCCCAGCCCTCGGGGCCCTCGGTGCCTTCGGGGCGCTCGGGGCGCTCGGGTGCCGAGGGGGACGCCGCAGGGGCGGCGACCGGGCCGGCGCCGGGGGTGTCGTCGTCCGGTACGCCCCGGCCGTCGTCGTCCGGCGTGCCCCGGGTGTCCTCTTCCCGCGTGCCCCGGGTGTCCTCGCGCGGTGGTGCGGCGGCCGGGAGGCGGCCGGTGAGGGCGTACAGGAGGAGGGCCCCGGCGACGGCGCCCGCGGCGGAAGGCAGCGCGTCGGGCACTCCGATCGAGTCGGGGCGGCCGGTGGCGGCCGCGGCACCGACGACCCCGAAGAGCAGGACCCCGGCGGAGCCCGTCCGGCGGTATCGCGCGGCCAGGACGCCCAGGGCCAGGGCGAGCAGGGTCAGCACGGCCAGGATGCCGAGTTGCAGCACGAGTTTGTCGTCGGTGCCGAACCGGCGGATCGCCCAGTCCTTCACCGCGGTGGGCGTCCGGTCGATGGCCGCACCGCCGACCGCGACGACCGGGCCGGACTGCGGGCGGACTCCCGCCGCCACCAGTTCGGCCACCGCCAGTGCGGCGCATCCGGCCAGCACTCCGTTCAACGCGCCCAGGGCCGGGCGCAGCACGCCCGGCCCCTTCCGCCGCTTCTTCTCTTCGTCCCTCACGCGGGGAATCCGGTCCCGCCCCGGGAGCGGATTGGTGATCGCCCCGATCGAGTGCCATGGAGAGCGATCGAGTGCGCTGCCCGGAAAGCCGTCAGCGCGGCTGTCGTACGCCGCCGGGGCGGAGGCCGACCATCCGCCAGATCCTGATCTCGCGGACGATCCCCGGCAGCTCCTTGACGAGCAGCGCGAGCGCCAGCCCGCCGACGACGGCTGCCTCCGCCGCCAGCACGTGTTTGGCTGTCATCCCCGTTCCTTCCGTGTCCGTCGCTGTGCCGTCGCTGTGGGTGGGTGCGGTGCCGGTGCGGTGCCGGTGCCCGGGGGTCATCCGGGCGAGATGTTCGGCATGCTCTCCAGGATCGCGTCGTGCTTCTTCCAGTGGATGCCGGTGGACCGGCGGGCGTCGGAGGTGCCGTCCGCGTGGTGCCCCGTCTGGTGCCGGTACGGCCCCTTGTTGCCCTCGTGCAGCCCGGGGACGTGGCCCGGTGTGTCGGGCCGTACGTCGGCCTTGCCGACTCTGATCCTGCCCATGATCGTCCTCCCGGTCGTTCCGGTCGTTCGTTCCGGCGCCCCGGATCGTTCAGGCGCGCCAGTGGGGGTCGTAGCCGCTGGTCAGCTCGGGTTCGTTGTGCCGCCACCTGGGTTCCTTGTTGACGGCCATGCTGGTGATGCCGCGCATCCGCCGGACGAAGGCGCCGTAGGGCCTGATCAGGACGGCGGACAGGCTGCCGCCCGTGGGCTCGTCCATGAAGGGCATGAAGGCGTCGGGGAAGCCGGGCATGGTGCAGCCGATGCAGATGCCGCCGACGTTCGGGCAGCCGCCGATGCCGGCCATCCAGCCGCGCTTGGGCACGTTGCAGTTGACCACCGGACCCCAGCAGCCCACCTTCACCTGGCACTTGGGCGAGTTGTAGTCCTTGGCGAAGTCACCCTGCTCGTAGTAGGCGGCCCGGTCGCAGCCCTCGTGCACCGTGCGGCCGAACAGCCACTGCGGGCGCAGCATGTGGTCCAGCGGCGGGGGCGGCGCCGAACCGGCCGCGTGGTAGAGCACCCAGGTCAGGGTCTCCATGAAGTTCTCGGGCTGGATCGGGCAGCCGGGCACGTTGACCACGGGCAGGCCGCCCTGGGACGTGTAGTCCCAGCCGAGGTAGTCGGCGAGGCCCATCGCGCCGGTGGGGTTGCCGGCCATCGCGTGGATGCCGCCGTAGGTCGCGCAGGTGCCGGCCGCGACGACCGCCCAGGCCTTGGGGGCGAGCTGGTCCAGCCACCAGTTGAGGGTGAGCGGCTCGCCGGTCTCCAGGTCGTTGCCGAAGGACGTCCAGTAGCCGTCGCCCTCGATGATGTTCTGGTTGGGGATCGAGCCCTCGATGACGAGGATGAACGGGCCCAGTTCGCCGCGCGCGGCCGCGCGGAACGGGGCGAGGTAGTCCTCGCCGCCCAGGCTCGGCGAGAGCACCTTGTTGTACAGGTTGACCTTGGGCAGTCCCGGGACGAGGCCCAGCACGATGTCCTCGATGGCGGGCTGGCTCGAAGCGGTCATCGAGACGGTGTCGCCGTCGCAGCTCAGGCCCTCGGAGATCCAGAGAATGTGGATCTCGTCGAAACCGGCCCGCTCGCCGGCCCTCTCGGGCTCCTGGCTGACCTGCGTGGTGCCGCTGGCGGTGGTCATGTGTTCGGCCTCCCTGGAGAGGGTCGCGGAGTCGGTCCGGTCGTGGGCGCCGTCCGTTCCTGTTCCAGGCTCACACCGCTCGCCCGGGAGCGCGCGCTGCGCCGGGGCGAAGGAGTGAATCCTCCGGCATCCGGCCGAGCGGGCACCCCCGCTCCGGGGCCGGTGCGCCCCCTTGTTCCGGTCCGGCCCGCCCCCCGCTCCGGACCGGTACGCGCTCCCACTCCGGTCCGGTCCGCCCCTGCTCCGGTCCGGTACGCGCTCCCACTCCGGTCCGGTCCGCCCCTGCTCCGGTCCGGTACGCGCTCCCACTCCGGTCCGATACGCACCCCCCGCTCCGACCACGAGGTGCGCGCCTCACACCTCGTGGTCGGGCCAGCCGAGCAGGCGTGCGCCGATGACAGCGGTCTGCAGCGTGTAGCGGTGCACGGGGTCGGCCGGATCGGCGCCGGTCAGCTGGTGGATGCGTTCGAGGCGGTAGGTGAACGCGCGCACGCTGAGGCTGAGCCGGCGTGCCGCCTCCGCGGCCGTGCAGCCCGCGTCGAAGTAGGCGGTCAGCGTGTCCAGGAGCGGTTGGGGGCCGCCGCGGGCGCCCCGCAGCGGGCCGAGCGTGTCGCGGACCAGATCGGCCATGGCCTGCCGGTCCCGGGTCAGGACGGGGTAGACGAGGAGGTCCGCGGCGCGCAGCACCGGCTCCTGGAGGTCGAGGCGGTCGGCGAGGTCGAGGGCGTTGAGGGCCTCCTCGTAGGAGTGGACCACTCCCCCGGCGCCGTGGTGCGGGCGGCCCATGGCGACCCGGCCGCCGTCGGTGGCCGCGTGGGCGTGCTTGGCGAAGAACGCGAGGACGTCGGCCTGGTCGCCGGGGGCGACGCAGACGAGCCGGCCGTCCTTGGTGGTGAGCAGGATGCGGCGGTCCCCGAACCGGGCGAGCACCGAGGTCTCGACCCGCCGGGCCGCCGGGTGGGTGTCGTCGACGGGCTCGGCGCCCTGGGCGACGGCCACCGCGTGGGCGCGGGAGAAGAGCAGGCCGTAGCGTTCGGCGCGTTCGGCGAGCCGGCCGAGGTCGCTGCGGCCGTAGAGCAGGTCGTCGATGAACTCGCGGCGGTCGGCGGCCTCCTGCCGCATGGCGGACTTCTGGGCCCGCTCGTGTCCCTCGGCGAACGCGTCGAGGGCCTGTTCCACCACGGTGAGGACGCGCTCCACGCCGGCCGGTGCCAGGGCGGCGGAGAGTGTCCTGGCCGCCGCCAGGTGCCGGCTCACCAGGGTGCGCAGGCCGTGCCCGGCCGCCGCCGCGCGCTCCCCGGCGGCCCGCAGCGACTCCCGTTCGTCCCGGCTCAGCCGGCGGCCGGTCCGGCACGCGTCGGCCAGGATCCGGGTGTAGCCCGCCAGATGGTCCTCGGGCGCCTCCGGCCGCGTCACGAGCCCCTCCCCTGCCTTGATCGGTCCCTGGCGCTTTCTTAACGCACGTCGAACGCCAGTACCAAACCCCTGCGCGGGACCCCCGTGAAACCTCCGCGCGGGACCCCCGTGAAAGCCCGACAGATCATGGGGTTAGCATATGAGCGCCACCTAGCTCGAAAGAGAAACCTGTGACTGTCAACGACGACTCGTTCACCAACTGGAAGCACCGCGAGGAGATCGCGGAGTCGATGATCCCGATGATCGGGAAGCTGCACAGGGAGCGGGACGTCACCGTCCTGCTGCACAGCCGCTCCCTGGTGAACAAGTCGGTGGTGAGCATCCTCAAGACCCACCGGTTCGCCCGGCAGATCGCCGGCGAGGAGCTGTCGGTCACCGAGACGCTGCCGTTCGTGCGGGCGCTCACCACGCTGGACCTCGGTCCGTCGCAGATCGACGTCGGCCTGCTGGCCGAGACGTACCGGGCCGACGACCGGGGCCTGACGGTCGCGGAGTTCACCGCCGAGGCCGTGGCCGGCGCCACCGGCGACGCCAAGGCCGAGCGCCGGGAGGGACGCGACGTCGTCCTGTACGGCTTCGGCCGCATCGGCCGGCTCGTCGCCCGGCTGCTCATCGAGAAGGCCGGCTCGGGCAACGGACTGCGGCTGCGCGCCATCGTGGTGCGCGGGGGCGGCGAGCAGGACATCGTCAAGCGCGCCTCGCTGCTGCGCCGCGACTCCATCCACGGGCAGTTCCAGGGCACGATCACCGTCGACGAGGCGAGCAGCACGATCGTCGCGAACGGCAACGCGATCAAGGTGATCTACGCCGACGACCCCACGTCGGTGGACTACACGGCGCACGGGATCAAGGACGCCATCCTCATCGACAACACCGGCAAGTGGCGGGACCGCGAGGGGCTGTCCAAGCACCTGCGCCCCGGCATCGACAAGGTGGTGCTGACCGCGCCGGGCAAGGGCGACGTCCCCAACATCGTGCACGGCGTCAACCACGACACCGTCAAGCCGGACGAGCGGATCCTGTCCTGCGCCTCCTGCACCACCAACGCGATCGTCCCGCCGCTGAAGGCGATGGACGACGAGTACGGCGTGCTGCGCGGCCACGTGGAGACCGTCCACTCGTTCACCAACGACCAGAACCTGCTGGACAACTACCACAAGTCCGAGCGACGGGGCCGTTCCGCGCCGCTCAACATGGTGATCACCGAGACCGGCGCCGCCTCGGCCGTCACCAAGGCGCTGCCCGAGCTGAAGGCGCGGATCACCGGCAGCTCCATCCGCGTCCCGGTACCGGACGTCTCGATCGCCATCCTCAACCTCCAGCTCGGGCGCGAGGCCGACCGCGAGGAGGTCCTCGACTACCTCCGCAACGTCTCGCTGACCTCGCCGCTCAAGCGCCAGATCGACTTCACCAGCGCGCCCGACGCGGTCTCCAGCGACTTCATCGGCTCGCGCCACGCCTCGATCGTCGACGCCGGCGCCACCAAGGTCGAGGGCGACAACGCGATCCTCTACCTCTGGTACGACAACGAGTTCGGCTACTCCTGCCAGGTCATCCGGGTCGTCCAGTACGTCTCCGGGGTCGAGTACCCGACGTTCCCGGCACCGGCGGTCTGACCGCGTCCACCGGCCCATCACCAGCCGGCCGACCGGCTCACCGCACGCGGCCCGGTCCCCGTCCGACGGGGGCCGGGCCGCCGCCGTCCCGCAGGGCGGACACGGCCCGGACCCGGCGGGGGCGGTGTGTGACACTGCGCCCATGATCCGTACCGCGGTCCTCGCCGACGTGCCCGTCATCCACGCCCTGATCCGTGAACTGGCCGAGTACGAGAAATCGCTCGACGAGGTCCGCACCACCCCGGAGCAGCTGGCCGAGGCACTGTTCGGCGAGCACCCGGCGGCCTTCGCGCACATCGCCGAGGACGCGGACGGCGAGGTCGCGGGCTTCGCGCTGTGGTTCCTCAGCTTCTCCACCTGGCGCGGAGTGCACGGCATCCACCTGGAGGACCTGTACGTCCGTCCCGAGGCCCGCGGCGGCGGCCACGGCAAGGCCCTGCTGACCGAGCTGGCCCGCCTGTGCGTGGCCCGGGGCTACGAGCGCCTGGAGTGGTCGGTGCTGAACTGGAACCGCCCCACCATCGACTTCTACGAGTCCCTGGGCGCCCGGCCGCAGGACGAGTGGTCGGTGTACCGGCTGACCGACGGGGCGCTGGCCGCGCTGGGACGGAAGGCGTAGCCCGCCGCGCCCCGCCCGCCTTCTCTCCCGCCGCTTCCCTCCGGGCGGGCGGGACGCGCCCCCCGATGCGAAAATGTGGCGTGGGGTCCTGCCCATGGATGGGGATGACAGCATGGGGGTCAGCCGCGCGGGGAACAGGGCGCACCGGGACGTCCCGCTCGGCCCCACGACCGTCACGTCCGCGGCCGTGGCGGTCGTCGACGCCGGGGGACTCGTGGCGCGCTGGAGCAGCGGCGCCCAGGACCTGACCGGGCACCCCGCCTCCGAGGTGCTGCGACGGCCGGTGGCGGCCCTGCTGCCGGACGGCGACCCGGCCGCCGTGCTCCGCCGCCTGCGCCAGATCCACCACGACCGGGACACGGTGGTCACCGTCCGCCACCGCGCGGGCCACACCCTGCGGCTGGCCGTCCGGATCTGCCCGCTCACCTCCGCCTCCGGCGCGCCCGAGTGGCTCCTGACCGGGTGCGACGCGGCGGACCTGCGCCGGCGGGAGACGTACCGCGAGGTCGCGCGCGGCCTGCTGGAGGAGTCCTCGATCGGTGTCGCGCTGCTGGACACGCGGTTGCGGTACCGGTGGACGAACCGGGCGCTGAGCGCCATGCGGGAGGACTCCTTGTCCTCCTCGGCCTCCTCCTCGGCGCACCCGCGGACCGGCGGCCCGCCCTCCGCGCGCCCGCGGTCCGGTGGCGACGGCGCGAGCACGCCCGACGGCGCCGGCGGTGTGCCGCCCGTGGTGACCAGGGCGGCCCGGCAGGCACTGGCCTCCGGGCGGTGCGGGGTCACCCTGGAACCCCTGCCCGCCCGGCCGGGCCCGGCCGGCGGTCCGCCCGCGGGCCGGGCCCGGCTGCGTGCCTTCACCCCGCTGCGGGACGGTTCCGGCCGGCCGCTGGGCGTCTGCTACGCAGCCCTCGACCTCCCCGGCCAGGACCCGGCACGGGAACGCCTCGCGCTGCTGAACGCCGCCTCCGAGCACATCGGGACCACGCTGGACCTGGACCGTACCGTGTGCGAGCTGGCGGAGGTGGTCGTCCCGCAGGTCGCCGACTTCGTGGCGGTGGACCTCCTGGACGTGGTCCAGGAGGCCGGGGCCCGGGGCCCGGCGGCGCGCCGCCCGCCCACGCTGCGCCGGGCGGTCCATCAGTCGGTCCGCAAGAGCGGGCCCGAGGTGATCGTCGAACCCGGCGAGCCCACCCGGTACCCGGCGCGCTCGCCCCAGCGGCGCTGCCTGGCCACCGGCAGGCCGCTGCGCGAGCCGGTGAGCGCCACGACGCCCTGGCTGGCCGACGACCCGGACCGCTGGCGGAAGATGATCCGGCTCGGCGTGCACACCCATCTGGTGGTCCCGCTGCGGGCGCGCGGCATCACCATGGGCGTGGTCACCCTGCTGCGCTGGAGGAATCCCGTCCCGTTCGACGAGGACGACCAGCTGCTGGTCGAGGAGCTGGTGGCGCGGGCCGCCGTGTGCGTGGACAACGCCCGGCGCTTCACCCGGGAGCACCAGGCGGCGCTGACCCTCCAGACCAGCCTGCTGCCGCCGGCGCTGCCCGAGCACAGTGCCGTCGAGGTCGCCTTCCGGTATCTGCCGGCCGACGCCGAGGCGGGGGTGGGCGGCGACTGGTTCGACGTCATCCCGCTCTCCGGCGCCCGGGTGGCGCTCGTGGTGGGCGACGTGGTCGGCCACGGGCTCCACGCGGCGGCCAGCATGGGGCGGCTGCGGGCGGCCGTGCAGACCCTGGCGGACCTGGACCTGGCCCCGGACGAGCTGCTGGCCCGCGTCGACGATCTGGTGGTGCGCCTGTCGGACGAGGCGGAGGCGGCCGACGGGGACACCACCGTGATCGGCGCGACCTGCGTGTACGCCGTCTACGATCCCGTCGCCCGCAGGATCACCGTGGCCCGCGCCGGGCATCCCAGCCCGCTCATCGCGCATCTGAGCGAACCCGTGGAGTTCCCCGACATCCCCGCCGGTCCGCCGCTCGGGCTCGGCGGCCTGCCGTTCGAGTCGGCCGAGGTGGCCGTGGAGGAGGGCAGTGTCATCGCCCTCTACACGGACGGCCTGATCGAGGCGTCGGACCGGGACGTCGACACGGGCATGGAACGCCTGTGCTTCACCCTGGCCCATCCGGACCGGCCGCTGGAGGAGATCTGCGACGTCATGGTCCGCACGCTGCTGCCCGACCGCCCCCGCGACGACGTGGCGTTCCTGATCGCCCGCACCCATGTCCTCGCCGCCGACCGTGTGGCCTCCTGGGAGGTGCCCGCCGATCCGGCGGCCGTGCGCGGGGCGCGCGAGCACGTCGCCGGGCAGCTGGCGCGGTGGGGCCTTGAGCCGCTGGCCTTCACCACCGAACTGATCGTCAGCGAGCTGCTCACCAACGCCCTGCGGCACGCCTGCGGCCCGATCGGGCTGCGCCTGATCCTGGAGAGCAGCCTCATCTGCGAGGTGTCCGACGGCGCCAGCACCGCCCCGCACCTGCGCCGCGCCCGCACCACGGA
This sequence comes from Streptomyces sp. NPDC047017, assembly GCF_040644175.1. NCBI lineage: Bacteria > Bacillati > Actinomycetota > Actinomycetes > Kitasatosporales > Streptomycetaceae > Streptomyces > Streptomyces sp. NPDC047017. The sequence continues at coordinate 132,035 of NZ_JBEYVW010000009.1, forward strand.
CGAGGGCGGACGGGGCCTGTTCCTGGTCGCCCAGGTCGCCCAGCGCTGGGGCACCCGCTACGGCGGCCTCGGCAAGACCATCTGGGCGGAACAGCAGATTCCCGGCAGGGGCGCCGGGTGACGGGGCGGGGCCGTACGGCACCGGGCAGGGGGCGGAGTCCTGCGCGGCGCGGCGCTGCGCCGTCCGGCTGCCCGCCGAAGGGACAGAACCGGGCACACCGGTCGCCCGGCGGGCGAGCGCAGTGTTAGAACTGGGAGCATGATCGGACGTTCCCGCCGGTCCCGGTCGGAGGCGGCGGCGCCGGCCGGCGGCCGGCGGTCAGCTGATCCGTCCTCCCGTCCGAGGCCGCGGCGTTCCCCCGGACGCCGCTTCCCGTCGTCCTGGAGTCTCGGCACGCTGGCCGCGCAGGTGTTCCTGCTCCAGGTCATCGTCGTCCTGGTGCTCATCGCCGCGGCGGCCGCCGCGCTGGTCCTGCAAGGGCGCTACGACGGCGAGAACAGCGCCCGGCAGCGCTCGCTGGCCGCGGCCGAGTCCTTCGCGCACGCCCCCGGCACCGCCCTCGCCCTCCAGTCGCCGGACGCGACGAAACTGCTGCAGACGCCCACCACGCAGGCGGCGGCCGGTTCCGGCGTCGACTTCATCTCCGTGCTCGACACGAAGGGCGTCCGCGTCTCCGACACCCAGCCGCAGCTGATCGGCACCAAGGCGATGGACGTCAGCCGGGCGGTCGCGGGCGAGACGTTCACCGACACCTTCCACGGCAAGCCGGCCGACGCGGTCCGTGCCGTGGTGCCCGTCCTGGACGGGAGCCGACGGGTGGTCGGCGTGGTCACCGCCGGCATCCAGGTGGAGAACCTGGGGCACCTGCTGGACCAGCAGGTGCCCATGGTCCTCGGGTCGGCCGGGCTGGCCCTCACGCTCGCGACCGCGGGCAGCGCGCTCGTCAGCCGGCGGCTGCGCCGGCAGACCCACGGTCTCGGCCCGGCCGAGATGACCCGGATGTACGAACACCACGACGCGGTGCTGCACGCGGTGCGCGAGGGCGTGCTGATCGTCGGCGCCGACGGCCGGCTGCTGCTCGCCAACGACGAGGCGCGCCGCCTCCTGGATCTGCCGCCGGACGCCGACCAGCGGCACGTCACCGAGCTGGGCCTGGAACCGGGGCTGACCCGGATGCTGGTGGCGGGCGAGATCGTCTCCGACGAGGTGCGCCCGGCCGGGGACCGGCTGCTCGCGGTCAACACCCGGCGCACCAAGCCCTACGGCGACGCGCCGGGCCTGGTGGCCAGCTTCCGGGACACCACCGAGCTGCGCGCGCTGTCGGGGCGGGCCGAGATGGCCCGGGGCCGGCTGACCCTGCTGTACGAGGCCGGGGTGCGGATCGGCACCACGCTGGACGTCCGGCGCACCGCGCGGGAGCTGGCCGAGGTGGCGGTGCCGCGGCTGGCGGACGTGGTCACCGTGGAACTCCTGGAGGCGGTGCTCCAGGGCGAGGAGCCGACCGGCGCGGTGCACCGGATGCGCCGCACCGCGCTGCTCGGGTCGCGCACCGCCCACCCCCTGCAACCGGTGGGCGACCTGATCCAGTTCGTGGTGGCCGACACCCCGATGGTGGCGGCGCTGCGGCGCGGCAAGGCCGTGCTGGTGCCGGACCTGCGCCTGGCCGCGGACTGGCGGGCCCAGGACCCGGAGGGTTCGCAGCGGGTGCTGGAGTCGGGCATCCATTCGCTGATCACCGTGCCGCTCCGGGCCCGGGGCGTGGTGCTCGGCATGGTCAACTTCTGGCGGGGTGCCGGTACGCCGCGCTTCGAGGAGGAGGACGTCGCGGTCGCGGAGGAGCTGGGCGCCCGGGCGGCCGTGGCGATCGACAACGCGCGCCGCTACTCCCGTGAGCACGCGATGGCCGTCACCCTGCAGCGCAGCCTGCTGCCCCGGGACCTGCCCGAGCAGGACGCGCTGGAGGTGGCGTGGCGCTATCTGCCGGCCCAGTCCGGGGTGGGCGGCGACTGGTTCGACGTGATACCGCTGCCCGGTTTCCGGGTGGCGCTGGTGGTCGGGGACGTGGTGGGGCACGGGCTGCACGCGGCGGTGACGATGGGCCGGCTGCGCACGGCGGTGCTCAACTTCTCCTCCCTCGACCTGCCGCCGGAGGAACTCCTCGGCCACCTGGACGAGATGGTGATGCGCCTGGACACCCAGAGCGAGGGAGCGGACGGCGAGGGCGCGCAGGTCACCGGGGCGACCTGCCTGTACGCCATCTACGATCCGGTGGGCGGGCGCTGCACCTTCTCGCGCGCCGGGCATGTCTCGCCGGCCGTGGTGGACCCGCTGGGCCGGGTGACCTTCCCCGACCTGCCCCTGTCTCCCCCGCTGGGCGTGGGCGGGCACCCCTTCGAGGCGGGGGAACTGGACCTGCCCGAGGGCAGCCGGCTGGTGCTGTTCACCGACGGTCTGGTCGAGGACCGCCGGCGTGACATCGACGAGGGCCTCGCGCTGCTCGGTGCGGCCGTGGCCCACCCGGACCAGACGCCGGAGGAGACCTGCCGGGCCCTGATGGAGACCATGCTGCCGCAGCACCCGAGCGACGACGTGGCCCTGCTGGTCGCCCGCACCCGGCTGCTGGACCCGTCCCGGGTGGCGGTCTGGGACGTGCCCTTCGACGCCAGCGCGGTCTCCCGGCTCCGCACCGACGTGAGCCGCCGGCTGCGCGACTGGGAGCTGGAGGACTCCGCCTTCGCCACCGAGCTGATCCTCAGCGAACTGCTCACCAACGCGATCCGCTACGGCGCTCCGCCGGTGCGGGTCAGGATCCTGCTGGGCAGCACCACCCTGGTGTGCGAGGTGTCGGACGGCAGCAACACCTCGCCGCGGCTGCGCCGCGCGGCCACGACCGACGAAGGGGGCCGCGGGCTGTTCCTGGTCTCGCAGTTCGCGGACCGGTGGGGGACGCGCTACGTGGCGAACGGCAAGGTGATCTGGGCGGAGCAGACCCTGGGCGGCGCGCCCGAGCTGGACGCGGCGCTGCTGCTCGACGAGATGGCCTGGTGAGTTCCGGGGGCGGGCCCGGGACGGACGGACCGGGGGCGGAGGGCAGGACGGCCGGGGGGGCTGACGCCCGGTGACGGGCAGCGGCGGCTTATTAGACGCTGAGTCAAATTACTGAACCGTAACCTACCGCCTGCTACCCGGGGTAACCCCTGGTGAGTACGGTCGCGTCAGTCACTCCCAGCCACGTGCCCGGCCTCACCCCAGGAGGTTCCCCCATGCCCGCGCGCAGACGTCTGCTCGCCGCGGCGGTCCTCGCCGCCTCATGTCTCGGCGTCCAGGCTCTCCCCGCCACTGCCACCGCGGCCACCGGCTCCGTGGTGTCCCGGGGCGTCACCATCCCCGAGTTCTACAACCCGCCCGCCGACCTGCCGGCCGCGGACGGCACCCTGATCCGCAGCGAGCCGCTGCCCCTCGCCCTCAGCCTGCCCAGCCTGAACGGGCCGCTGCCCGGCCGGGCCACCCGGCTGATGTACAAGTCGACCGACGCGAACGGCGGCCCGGTGGCCGTCACCGGCGCCTACATCGAGCCCACCGCCCGCTGGCAGGGCTCCGGGCCGCGTCCCTTGGTCGTCGTCGCGCCGGGCACCATGGGCCAGGGCGACCAGTGCGCGGCCTCCCTCGGCCTGGAGCACCCGCTGTCGCTCAACGGCCAGACGGTGTCCGTCGGTTACGAGGACCTGTCCATCTACCGGCTGCTGGCCGAGGGCACCGCGGTCGTGGTCACCGACTACGTGGGCCTGGGCGCCACCGACCGGCTGCACACCTACGTCAACCGCGTCGACGAGGCCCACGCCGTCCTGGACGCCGCCCGCGCCGCCCGCACCGTCACCGGCGCGACGGTCACCGCGGCCTCGCGCGTCGGGCTGTTCGGCTACAGCCAGGGCGGCGGCGCCACCGCGGCCGCCGCCGAACTCCAGCCCTCCTACGCGCCAGACGTCACCCTGGCCGGCACCTACTCCGGCGCACCGCCCGCCGACCTGGCCGAGGTCACCAAGGGCATCGACGGCAGCGAACTGGCCGGTGCCCTCGGCTGGTCGCTCAACGGCTTCCTGCAGACCGACCCGGAGCTGAGGCCGATCGCCGAGGCCCACCTCAACCCGGCCGGCAAGGCCGCGCTGGCCGATCTGTCCACCATGTGCGTGGGCGACGCGATCCTCCACTACGGGTACGCCAAGAGCGCCAAGTGGACGACCGACGGGCAGAGCCTCGGCGCCATCATCGCCGCCGATCCCACCCTGCGGGCCTTCCTCGACACCCAGCGCATCGGCAGGCTCAAGCCGGCCGGACCGGTCCGCGTGGCCACCGGGGTCAACGACAACCTCGTCCCGCACGGCCAGGCGCGGCAGCTCGCCGTCGACTGGTGCCGCAAGGGCGCCGACGTCACCTACGCGCCGGTCGTCCTGCCGAACGTCGTCAGCCCCCTGCTCAACCACTTCGGCCCGCTGCTCACCGACCAGGGCGCGGCCGTCTCCTGGCTGACCGACCGCCTGTCGGGCAGGCCGGCCCCGTCCAACTGCCTGACGATGCCGCTCCAGCCCTGACCGCACACCGAGGCGCACGACGAGGGCCGCCCCGCCGGCAGCGGGGCGGCCCTGGTGCGCCGGGCTCGGGGCTACTGGCCTAGGAGAGGCCGCGCGACCTGCGGCGCAGTACGAGGAAGGTGCCGGTGGCCCCGGCCGCCAGCAGCGCGCCCGCACCGATGCCCACCGGGAGGACCGGGAAGGCGGTGGTGTCGGTGGCCGCCGCCGCGTTCTCGAAGGCCGGGCCGGGCGTGATCCCGGTGGCCACCGGTGCCACGGCGCGGATCGGGCCTAGGGACTTGACCGAGCCGTCGGTGTTCAGCAGCAGTTGCCTGCCGTTGGGGTGGCGGAAGTCGAACATGCCGGTGAGCGGTCCGGCGGTGGCGTCGAAGGAGTGGTCGCCGATCCGCCCGGTGTGCCAGTTGTCCTCGATGAAGCGGATGACCGACGCCTGGTCGGTCTGGGTGTGGTCGACCTTGTTGACCTTGCTGTACGGCGAGATGACCAGCAGTGGCTGGCGGGTGCCGGGGCCGCAGCGGTCCTGGTAGCCGCCGGCCGCCTTCGGCCCGGCCTGGCAGGCGGGAGCGTCGGTGGCCTTGCCGTTGGAGCCGGGCGCGGTGTCCGCCGAGCCGTTGCGCACCCGGGCGTAGGCGTGGTCGTACCAGCCGTCGGAGTCGTCGTAGGCGATGACGATCGCGGTGGACCTCCACTGCGGCGCACTCTGGATCGCGTTGATCTGGCCGACCAGGAAGTGCTGTTCGTCGACCGGGTCGGAGTACCCGGCGTGCCCGTCCTGGTAGGAGGGCGCCTTGACGAAGCTGACGGCCGGCAGCCGGCCCGCCTTGAGCGCGGCGGTCAGGTCGGTCAGGTCGTAGTTGTGGTTGGCCCGCCCGGCGTGGCCGATCTCGGCGACGTCGCGGGGCGGCAGGTGGTGCGGGTTGGCCGTCGACGCGTAGTAGGCGAACGGGTCGTGGTGCGGGCTGTAGTCGACGGACCGGGCGCCGCCCACGTTGGCGTGCGCGGCGTCGCACTTCGCGTACTCGCCCTGCTCGCCGCTCCACGCGGTGGTCGGCCGGAAGCCGCCCTGGAACCAGCCCCAGCTGACGCCCTTCGCGTCGAGCAGATCGCCGATGTTGCGGCCCTTCATCACGGCGAGCGCGTCGGAGCTGGTGTGGTTCTTGCCCGCGCAGTCGTCGAAGGCCGGGTCCGGGTCGTTGATCATCGTGCCCACGCCGTGCGCGTCGGGCGACTTGACGACCGACGGGTCGGGCGTGGCGGTCTGGCGGGGGTGCTCGGTGCCGGAGGCCGGGTCCACCGAGATGATCCCGTGGGTCTGGCCGGAGGCCAGGTTGACGGCGCCGGGGGTGGACGGGCCGTAGCTGGAGCCGAAGGAACGGTCGCTCAGGGCGTAGTGCTGGGCGTAGTTCCACATCGCGGTGACGGTGTTGCCGTCGTAGTAGTCCATGACCAGGCCCGGTTCGCCGAACAGGCCGCCGCTGCACTTGTCGACCTCGGTGTTCTGCACGAACCGGTCGGCCCGGCCGCCGTTGTAGGCGTACTGCTCGGGCCCGTAGGAGTGGTTCTGGTCGCAGGTCACCGCCTGGCCGGGGGTGAGCCGCTTGGGCGTGTACTGGTTGGGGTTGTGCTCAAGGAGTCCGGCGTGCGCGAGGGTGTCGATGTCCCGGGGGGTGTTCCTGGCCGCGGTGAACTTCGTGCCGTCGGTGTTGGCGGCCTTGGGATAGGTGGCGAAGTAGTGGTCGAAGGAGATGTTCTCGTCGAAGAGGACGACCACGTGCTGGATGGGTGTCGCCGTGGCCGGGTGTCCGCCGTGGCCGCCGGATCCGGCGGCCCGGCCGGGCGTGGCGCCGCCCAGGACGGTGAGCGCCGCGGCGCCGGCCAGCGCCCCGAGACTCCGTAGCGTCGCTCGTCTTCCCCTGCTGGCCATCTGGGTCCACCTTCCGGGCAGGACCGGGTCCGCGGCGTACGGCCCGGGACGCGCCGCGGGTCGGGCGGCGCTGTGGCGCAGCGGCCATGATGACCCGTGCGGGAAGACCGGGTCAGGGAAGGCGAGCTATGTTTTGACTGTCTATTGACCGAACGGAGGAGCAAACCGCTCGTACACGATCAAGTCGCCTCCGGGGCACCACCGGTGGACCGGTCGGCCGGTGGACCGGTCGGTCCGCGGACCGGTCAGCCGAGGAGGGCCCGGCCGTACCAGTCCGCCGTGTCCCGCACCCCGGGCAGGGCGAAGAAGTAGCCGCCGCCGAACGGCTTGACGTAGTCGGTGAGCGGTTCGCCCGCCAGGCGCCGCTGCACGGCCTCGAACTGACGGGCGAGGTCCTGCTGGTAGCAGCAGAACAGCAGACCCATGTCGAGGTTGCCGTTGTCGTCCGTGCCCCGGTCGTAGTTGTAGGCGCGGCGCAGGACGCGCTCGCCGTCGGTGGCGGCGGTACGCGGGTTGGCCAGGCGGATGTGGGCGTCCAGCGGGATGACGTCGCCCTTGGGGTCCTGGGCGTAGTCCGGGGTGTCCTGTTCGGTGTCGCCGTCCAGGGGCGCGCCCGACTCCCGGGCCCGGCCGATCATGCGTTCCTGTTCACCGAGCGAGACCCGGTCCCAGAACTCCACCAGCATGCGGATCAGCCGGACGACCTGATAGCTGCCGCCGACCGCCCAGTCCGGTTCGCCGGCGCCCGGCCCGACCCACACCAGGCGGTCCGTCTCCCGGGCGTCGCCGGGGTCCGGGTTGGCCGTGCCGTCCTTGAAGCCCAGCAGGTTGCGCGGGGTGCCGGACGGGCGCGGCGGGCCGGTGAAGCCGTCCAGGCGCCAGCGGACCTGGAGCGCGCCGCGGGTGTGCCGGGCGATGTCGCGCAGCGCGTGCAGGACCGTGTCCGGGGCGTCGGCGTGCAGGTGCAGGCTGAGGTCGCCGTGGCACCACTCGGGCCGCAGGTCGTCGTCGGGGAAGGACGGCATGGCCCGGAGCCGGCGCGGGCGCCGGGTGCCGAGTCCGAACCGGTCGTCGAAGAGCGCGGCGCCGACGCCCACGGTCACCGCCAGCGCGCCCGGGGGCAGGATGGCGCCGAGGAGGCCGGAGTCGGCGGGCGGCCCGGTGATGCCCACCGGCTCGGGGGTGCCGCCGGAGGTCAGGAACCGGGCCCGGTCGGTCACCGTGCGCAGTACGTCGGCCAGTTCGGCGCGGTCGGCCGCGGTGACGTCGAAGGCGACGAACGCGGCGGACCGGCGCGGGGCGGCGAGCACCGACTGCTGGTGGCGGCCGTGGAACGGGGCGAGCGTCGGGGTCGCGGGGCCGTATCCGGTGAGGCCCGCGCCGGCGGCCCCGACCGCCGGACTCGCCGCGGGCGGTGCCGCCGGGCGGACGTCACCGGCGGCGCCGCCCGCGGCGAGTCCGGCGCCGGTGAGCGCCGCGCCCCGCAGGAAGCGGCGCCGGCCCAGCGCCCCGGCCGGAGCGCGCCGCCCGCTGTCGCCCTCGCTCACGCCGTCCTCCGCGGGTCGCACAGGGTGGCCACCGAGGCCAGCCGCTCCACCAGGTCGCCCAGTGCCGCGTCGGCCCGCTCCCGCTGGGTGCGGCTCAGCCGGGCCGGCGCCGTCCAGCGGTCCCCGTCGCGGAGGCCGTCGAAGAGGGCCTGGGCGCGGTCCATCCCGCGGTCCAGGCCGGGGAGTCCGGCGTACCGGCCGGTGAGCAGCGGGCGCAGCCGGGCCAGCACGGCGCGGGTGCCGTCGAGGTTGGCACGGGCGGTGGCGAGGTTGCTGCCGCTGCCGTAGTCGGTCCGGCCGGTCAGCTCGAACTGCACGGTGTTCTCCAGGATCTCGTGGGCGCGCAGGCCGAGCTGGGCCGGGTCCATCCGGGCCTGCGCCCAGGTGTCGCGCAGCGCGGTGAGGGCGTGCGCGAGGGCGGCGGCCGGGGCGCGCAGGGTGCGGGCGGACTCGCCGTGCCACAGCCCGTACTCGATCCGGTGGAAGCCGGTGAACGCGGGGTCGTGGACGCCGCCGGGCAGCCCGGCGTCGGTGCCGTTGATCTGCGCGTCGGCGTCCCCGAAGGCGTCGTACGCCGCTCCGAGCCGCTCGTACTGCAGATGCGCGGGCAGCCAGGCCGTACGGGCCCCGGCGAGGTCGCCGCGGCCGACGGCGTCCCCCAGCTCCCCGGCCAGGCGTACCGCCCGCTCCAGGCCGCCGGCCACCCACTTCTGGTAGTCGAGCGCCGGGGGGATCAGGTCGTGCTGGGTGACCGGGGCCGCGGCCGGGCCGCCGCGGCCCCGGTCGAGGCGGACCGTGGGTCCCATGACCGCGTCGGCGTCCTCGGGCACGCAGCGGAAGGCGTACGCGCCCTTGCCCAGGCGTACGGTCAGCGGCCGGGTGGTGCCGGGGCCGATGTCCTCGACCTCCCCGTAGACGGCGTGGCCGGCCGGGTCCTCCAGGTAGACCTCGGCGGCGGCGCCGGAGGTGTTGTGCAGGTCGAAGACCTGGACGCCGGGCACCGGATCGTCCCAGCCGCGGCCGCAGCGGCCCGCTGACACCTCGACGGTGGTGCGCGGGGGGCCGGCCGCCGCCGGGGCCGGGTCGTGCCCGGTACGGGTGAGGGCGACCGCGCCCGCCACGGCGAGCACCACCGCCAGGGCCGGCCCGGCCACGACCCACGGTCCGGGCCGGCGCAGACCACCGGAGCCGGGCACCCGCATGCCGTCCTCCCCAGGTCGAGCGGAGCGTGACGGACCACATGCTAGGCAATGATCCCCACCCGGACAGGCGGCCGGGGAAATCCGGTGCCGGGGAGTTACCGCCGGGCACTCCGCCCCCGGCCCGGCACGCCCGGCACCGCGAAGTAGGCTCCAGGGCCGGGAGATATAACCGAGACCTTTTCAATTTGATCAGTAAGGCTCGTATAGTGACCGGCAATTGAGCACCACACGACACCTGCCACTTGTCAGGGCCTGCCCGAGGACCCGACCGATGGCCGCTCTCGACGGAGCCGCGGCCGCCCGAGGACCCGATTGATGACCGCGCCCACGCCTTCCGGCGAGCGACCCACCGTCCGCACACTCGTCCCGCTCCCCGCCCTCACCACCGTCGTGTCTGTCGCCGCGGTCGCGGGAGCGGTGGCGGCGGCACCCGCCCCGGTACGCACCCCGCTGGCCTGGGGGGCCGGCCTGGCGGCCGCCGTCCTGGTCGTCGTGGTGTTCCTGGCCGTACGCGCCACGCAGACGGCCCGGCTCCTGCGGCACCGGCTGCACACGGTGACCCAGGACGCCGAACGCCTGGCCCAGGAACGCCACCGGACAGCCGAGGAGGCGCAGCGCGAACGGCAGCGCCTGACCGGCGAACTCGCCCGTCAGCACGCCGAGTTCTCGCAGTCCTTCGCACACGAGCGGGCCCGCGTCGAAGAAGCCGCCGCGCACGGACTCGACCAGGTCCGGCAGGAGAACGCCCGTCTCGCCGGTGAACTGGAGCGCGCCACCCGGGCCCGCGACGCGGCGGTCTCCGCCACCTCCAACGCGGCCGGGCGCATGCAGGCCCTGACCACCGCCATGCTCGCCGACCTGCGCGCCATGGAGGAACGCCACACCGACGAGGAGGTCCTCGCCGACCTGCTCCACCTGGACCACCGCACGGCGCAGGCCGGCCGGCTCGCCGACTCGGTCGCCGTGCTCACCGGCGCGCGCTCGGGCCGCCGCTGGGCCCGGCCCATCCCGGTGGAGTCGATCCTGCGCGGCGCGATGGGCCGGATCAGCGCCTACCGCCGGGTGCGCGTCCACGCCGCCGGCGAGACCGCCGTCGCCGGGCACGCCGCCGAGGGCGTGATGCACGCGCTGGCCGAACTGCTCGACAACGCGGCCAACTTCTCGCCGCCCACCTCCGAGGTGCACGTCTACGTCGAGGAGGTGCCCGCCGGGCTCATCGTGTCCGTGGAGGACAGCGGGCTCGTCATGGGCGAGGTGCAACTGAACCGCGCCGAGCGGGCGGTGTCCGGCGACGTCACCGAACTCGGCGGCCTCACCGGCACCCGGCTCGGCCTGGCCGTCGTCGGGCGGCTGGCCCGCAAGTACGGCCTGAAGGTGTCCTTCCGGCCGTCCGCGCGGGGCGGCACCGGAGTGCTGGTGCTCGTCCCGCAGGACATCCTGACCAGCCCCGCCCCCGCCGGTCCCCGGCCCGCGGACGCGCCGCCGAAGGACCGGGCCGAGAGGGGCGGGGACGGCCCCCGTGCGCTGCCCGCCGCCCCCGGCGCCGGCACCGCCCCGCCGGCCACCGGACCGGCACCCACCGGCCCGGCGCCCGCGTACGGGACACCCGCCGACGCCACGGCCCCCGCGTACGGGACCGCCGGCGCGGACACCCCGGCCCCCGGACACGACGACGCTTCCGCCGCCACCCCGGCCGGCGCGTACGGAACCACCCCTTCCGCCACCACGGCTTCTCCGTACGGAACCACGCCGGCCCCCGCGTACGGGGCCACCCCCGCCGACACCCCGCCCGGCGCGTACGGAACCACTCCTTCCGCCACCCCGTCCCCCGAGCACGGCCTCTCCCCCGACGGGACGGACGGTGACACGGCCGAGCGGCCCGGCGGGCTGCCCAGGCGGCGCCGGGGCCGTACCCTCGCCGCCGCGGAGCGGGCCCGTTCCGCCACCCGCACGCCGGCCCCGCGCGGCACCTCGGGCGACGACGTCAAGGCCCGCGCCGCCCGGTTCGGCAGCTTCCGCCAGGCCGTGCGCGCCACCACCTCCGAGCCCACGGCCCCGCCCGAGGCCGCCGCCCCCCGGCCGGACACCGATGGCGACGCCGCCTCCCCGGCCGCACCGGCCGGCCCCCCGTCACACCCGCACGCGCACCCGGAAGGCGACCCCACTTCATGACCGGCCAGACCACCGCCGACGACCAGCTCACCTGGCTCCTGGAGGGCCTGTTGGAGCGGACTCCGGGCGCGCGGCACGCGCTCGTGCTGTCCCGTGACGGACTGAAGCTGTGCCGCACCCCGGAACTGACGGTCGACCAGGCCGACCAGCTCGCCGCGATCGCCGCCGGCATCCAGTCGCTGTCCCACGGCGCGTCCGCCGAGTTCGGCGACGGCAGCGGCGGGGTGCGCTCGGCGATGACCGAGTTCTACGGCGGCGTGCTGTTCATCGTCGAGGCCGGTGAGGGCGCCCACCTCGCCGTCGTCACCACCGAGGACGCCGACGCCGGGCTCGTCGGGCACACCATGAGCGAGCTGGTGGAACAGCTCGGCGAGTACCTGACGGCCCAGCCTCGTACGTCATGAGCCGGCCCGGCAGGGACGACGCCCCGGACCGTCTGTACACCATCACCGGCGGCCGCACCGGCACCGGCCCCGACAGCCCCTTCGACCTGGTCACCCTGGTCGTGGCGGAGTCGGCGCCGGCGCCCGGCATGCAGTCCGAGCACGCCGCGATCCTCCGGCTGGCCGAGTCCCCCACGGCCGTGGTGGAGCTGGCCGCCGAGCTGCGGCTGCCCGTGAGCATCATCAAGGTGCTGCTGTGCGACCTGCTGGCGGCGGGCCGGGTCAGCGCCCGCCATCCGCGCAAGGCAGCCGTTTACGACCCCGACATCCTGGAGCAGGTGCTCGTTGGACTCCGCAACCTCTGACGCGCGCACCCCGTTGGGTGCCTCCGCCGACAACGGTCTGAAGATCGTCGTCGTGGGCGGTTTCGGCGTCGGCAAGACCACGCTGGTCCGTTCGGTCAGCGAGATACGTCCCCTCAACACCGAGGAGACCATGACCCAGGCCGGCGAGTCCGTCGACGACGTCAGCCGGGTGCGCGGCAAGACCGCCACCACCGTCGCCTTCGACTTCGGCCGCATCACGCTGGATGCGCGCAACGTGCTGTACCTGTTCGGCGCGCCCGGCCAGGAGCGGTTCTGGTTCCTGTGGGACCGGCTGTTCTCGGGCACACTGGGCGCGGTCGTCCTCGTCGACACCCGCCGCATCGGTGACTCCTGGTACGCCATCGACCGCCTGGAGCACCACGGCACGCCGTTCATCGTGGCCTGCAACGACTTCGGTGGCCCGCGCCACCCGCACGCCGAGATCCGCGACGCGCTCGACCTCGACCCGCGAGTGCCGCTGGTGGACTGCGACGCCCGCTCGCGGGAGTCCGCCAAGCAGGTGCTGATCAGCCTCGTGCAGCACCTGAAGAACGAGTACGCCGGGCAGGCCGCCGCGCAGACGGCCGCGCCCCGACAGGAGTTCGTGTGATCCCCGACGCCGTCCCGCTCAGCGGCCCCCGGTTCCAGACCGAACCCGCCGTCCTGTACCGGGAGATGCGGCGCGACCACGGAGCCGTCACCCCGGTCCTGCTCGACGGCGACGTCCCGGCCTGGCTGGTCCTCGGCTACCGGGAACTGCACCAGGTCACCGGTGACCCGGCGCTGTTCAGCCGCGATTCCGACCTGTGGAACCAGTGGGCGGACATCCCCGAGGACTGGCCGCTGCTGCCCATGATCGGCCGCAAGCAGCCGTCCATCCTGTACACGGTCGGGGAACGGCACCGCGAGCGCGCCGCGATGATCAGTAACGCGCTGGAGGCGGTGGAGCCCGCCGAACTGCGCCGCCACGCCGAGCGGTTCGCGGACGAGCTGATCGACGCGGTGTGCGCGGAGGGCGCGGCCGATCTGGTCTCCGACTACGCGATGCTGCTGCCGGTACGGGTCCTCGCGCGGCTCTACGGCTTCGCCGACGAGGACGGCCCGGCCCTGGTCACCTCGCTGAACGACATGATCGACGGCCGGGAGCGGGCGATCGCGGGGCAGCAGCACCTGGCCTCCTCCATGGGGCGGTTGCTGGCCGACCGGGCGGCGCGTCCGGCCGACGACGTGGTTTCGCGGATGCTCGCGGACACCGGCGGCTTCACCGGCGAGGAGGTCGCCCAGGACCTGATGGTGATGCTGGCGGCCGGCCACCAGCCGACCGCCGACTGGATCGGCAACTCGCTGCGGCTGATGCTGACCGACGCCCGGTTCGCCGCGTCCCTGTTCGGCGGGCGCAACAGCGTGGCCGAGGCCATGAACGAGGTGCTGTGGGAGGACACGCCCACGCAGAACGTGGCGGGGCGCTGGGCGACGCGCGACACCCAGCTCGGCGGGCGCCGGATCCGCGCCGGCGACCTGCTGCTGCTCGGGCTGCAGGGCGCCAACTCCGATCCGCAGGTCCGCACCGACGGTTCGGCCCTGACCGGCGGCAACAACGCCCACTTCTCCTTCGGGCACGGCGAGCACCGCTGCCCCTTCCCCGCGCAGGAGGTCGCCGAGGTGATCGCGCGTACCGGCATCGAGGTGGTGCTCGACCGGCTGCCGGACATCGACCTGGCGGTGCCCGCCGAGTCCCTCACCCGCCGCCCGTCGCCCTGGCTGCGGGGGCTGACCGAACTGCCCGTGCGCTTCACTCCGACCCCTGCCCTGGGAGACACGTCAAGATGACGAGCGGCACAGCGACGACCGGCCCGGAGTCCACGCGGATACCCCTCGACCCCTTCGTCACGGACCTGGACGGCGAGAGCGCCCGGCTGCGCGCGGCCGGTCCGCTGGCGGCCGTCGAGCTGCCGGGCGGTGTGCCCGTGTGGGCCGTCACCCACCACGCCGAGGCCAGGGCCCTGCTCACCGATCCGCGCCTGGTGAAGGACATCGAGGTGTGGGGGGCCTGGCGGCGCGGTGAGATCCCGGCCGACTGGCCGCTGATCGGTCTCGCCAACCCGGGCCGTTCGATGCTCACCGTGGACGGCGCCGACCACCGCCGGCTGCGCACGCTGGTCGCGCAGGCGCTCACCCCGCGCCGGGTGGAGCGGATGCGCGGGCGCATCGAGAAACTCACCCAGGACCTGCTGGACGCGCTCCCCGCCGACGGCGGTGCCGTCGACCTGAAGGCGGCCTTCGCCTATCCGCTGCCGATGTACGTCATCGCCGACCTCATGGGCATCGCCGAGGACCGGCTGCCCCGGCTGAAGGTGCTGTTCGAGAAGTTCTTCTCCACCCAGACCCCGCCCGCCGAGGTCGTCGCCACGCTGACGGAACTGGCGCGGATCATGGGCGAGACGGTGGCCGCCAAGCGCGCCGCGCCGGGCGACGACCTGACCAGCGCGCTGATCCTGGCGTCCGAGGACGGCGACCACCTGACCGACGCGGAGATCGTCTCCACGCTGCAGCTGATGGTGGCCGCCGGTCACGAGACGACGATCTCGCTGATCGTCAACGCCGTGGTCAACCTGTCCACCCACCCCGACCAGCGGGCGCTGGTGCTGTCCGGCCAGGCCGACTGGCCGGCGGTGGTCGAGGAGACGCTGCGGTTCTCCACGCCCACCTCGCACGTCCTGATCCGGTTCGCGACCGAGGACGTCCCGGTCGGCGACAAGGTGATCCCGGCGGGCGACGCGCTGATCGTGTCGTACGGGGCGATCGGCCGCGACGAGCGGGCGCACGGGCCGGGCGCGGGCGACTTCGACCTCACCCGCGCCTCCGGGACCCGGCACATCTCCTTCGGGCACGGCCCGCACGTCTGCCCGGGCGCGGCCCTGTCCCGGCTGGAGGCGGGGGTGGCGCTGCCCGCGCTCTACGCCCGCTTCCCGCGCCTGGACCTCGCCGTCCCGGCGGCCGGGCTGCGCAACAAGCCGGTGGTCACCCAGAACGACCTGTTCGAACTGCCGGTCCGGCTGGAGCCGTAGGGTGAGGGCTGTCCCGCCGCACCGGCGGGACAGCCCGGCTCGCACCACCCGGAGTACACCCGATGACCTATGCCGCAGACCCCGAGCGCTACGACGGCACGATGCGCTACCGGCGCACCGGACGTTCCGGGCTCGACCTGCCCGTCCTGTCCCTGGGCTACTGGCACAACTTCGGCGACGACCACTCGTTCCGGTCCCAGCGCGAGATCGCGCTGCGCGCCTTCGACCTCGGCATCACCCACCACGACCTGGCGAACAACTACGGCCCGCCCTACGGCTCGGCGGAGACCACCTTCGGCCGCCTGCTCAAGCAGGACCTGGCGCCGTACCGGGACGAGCTGGTGATCTCCACCAAGGCCGGCTGGGACATGTGGCCCGGCCCCTACGGCCAGGGCGGCGGCTCCCGCAAGTACCTGCTCGCCTCGCTCGACCAGTCGCTGCACCGCATGGGCCTGGAGTACGTGGACATCTTCTACTCCCACCGGCTGGACGCGAGTACGCCGCTGGAGGAGACGATGGGCGCCCTGGACACGGCCGTCCGCCAGGGCAAGGCCCTGTACGTCGGCATCTCCTCCTACGACACCGAGCGCACCCGCCGGGCCGTCGCCATCCTGCGCGACCTGGGCACCCCGCTGCTGATCCACCAGCCGTCGTACAGCATGGTGAACCGCTGGATCGAGACCGACGGACTGCTGGACGCGGCCCAGGAGGAGGGCTTCGGGGTCATCGGCTTCACCGCGCTGGCCCAGGGTCTGCTGACCGGCCGTTACCTCTACGGCATCCCGCAGGACTCGCGGGCCGCGCAGGGCACCTCCTTCGACCAGGAGTGGCTGTCGGACGACATGCTGCGCCGGCTGCGCGCCCTGAACGACATCGCGGCACGGCGCGGGCAGACCCTCGCGCAAATGGCGCTCGCCTGGGCGCTGCGCGACGAGCGCGTCACCTCGCTGGTCATCGGCGCCTCGCGCGTGGAGCAGCTCGAACAGAACGTGGCCGCGCTGGAGAACGCCGACTTCACCGCCGAGGAACTCGCCGAGATCGACCAGTACGCCACCGACAGCGGCGTCGACCTGTGGCGCGAGGCGCGCACCGGCGCCCTCGGCTGAGCGCGCCCGCGTATGCGAGAGTCCCCCTGTCCGGCGCCGGACAGGGGGACTCTCGCATACGAGCGTTGGGCAGGGCTTGCACCTGCATCTCCCCACGGGAAGCGGGGTGTCTTGCCTTGGACCACCAACGCGCGGCCGGCTGCCGGAGGTTCCGGCGCTCTGCTCGTGACCGAGCCTAGCCCGCGTCCGCCGGGGGCGCCCGGCCGGACGCGCGCCCTCTCACCCGGTTGCCGGTCGGCCGCTGCTCACGGCACCCGCCTCCCATACCCGTGGCGCATGTGTTCCTTGCCGATCAGACATTGGACGCATGCGTCTTCTTGTTCAACCCTTGAAGCAGCGCCCTGAAGCATCACCCCGTCCCCCAGTGACCTGAAGCACCACCCCGTCCCCCAGTGAAGGAGCAGCTCACCGGATGAAGGCAGTGCGTGGCCTCCCGCTCACCCCGGTGCCGCTGGCTGCGGCGGCGCGGGGAGCCGCCGCGCTCGCGGTGCCGCTGCTGGTCGGCGTGGGCACCGGGCACGTGCTCCCGGCCGTGCTCGCGGGGATCGGCGCCCTGTGGGGGGTCAGCCAGGACGGCGGCGACCCCTACCGGCCGCGGGTGGGGCGGCTGGCCGTCCTGGGGCTGTCCGCCGCCCTCGGGCTGCTCGCCGGTGAACTCGCGCTGCGCAGCGGGCACCCGGCCGCGGTGACCGTCGCCCTGGTCGCCGCCGCCCTGCTCGCGGGCGCCGTCAGCCTGCGCGGGCGCCTCGCCTCCGTGGCCGGCCTGCACCTCCTGCTGGGTGTCACCGTGGGCAGCGGCATCCCGGTGCCGGGGCCGTGGTGGCACGCGCCGCTCGCCCTGCTCGCCGGAGTGGCCCTGGTCGCCGTGGTCTCCGCCGCGCCGTGGCCGTGGCGGCGGCACACCATCGAACGGGCCGCCGTCCTCGCCGTGTACCGGGCCGCCGCCGAGGCGCTGGCCGCGGCCGGGACCGACGCGGCCGAACCCGCGCGCCGGCAGCTCACCGCCGCTCTCGACCACGCCCACCGGGCGATGGGCCGCCACCTGGCCCGCCCCCTGGACCCGGGCACGGAACCGGCCGCGCTGCGCGCCGCCTTCGACACGGCCCTGCGGCTCGGCGAGATCACCTCGGCCCTGGTCTGGGAGGGCCGCCCGCTCCCCCGCCACGTGACGGACACCCCCCTGCGGATGGCCGCCCGGCTGCTGCCGGGGACGGACGCCGCGAACACCACCGCCACCAGCGCCCCGGACCCGATCGCACCGCACGCCGACGCCACCGGCGCCCCGATCGCACCGCACGCCGACGCCACCGGCGCCCCGGACCGGACGGCGCCGCACGCCGACGCCACCGGCGCCCCCGACCCGACCGCGCCGCACGCCGCCGCCGGCTCCCCCGGTCTGCGCGCCCTCGCCGCGCTGTACGCGGAGTCGGACCGCCCGCGTCCGGACGCCTCGGCGGCGCGCCTGCCGGTGCGGCCCTGGCACGGGCGGGCGGCCCAGGTCCGGTACGCCGTGCTGCTGGGCGCCTGTGTGCTCGGCGCCCAGCTGTGCGCCGGGCTGCTGCACGGGCCGCGCGGCTACTGGCTCCCCATGACGGTGGCCTTCGTCTACAAGCCCGACCTCGGCCCGGTGCTCCGCCGGGCCCTGCACCGCTGCGCCGGTACGGTCGCCGGGGTGGCCGCCATCGGCGCGGTGACGCTGCTGACGACCGACACGTACGTCCTGATCGGCGCCGTGGCGGCCTTCGGCGCGCTGATGGCGGTCGGGGTGCGCCACCACTACGCGCTCGCCACCACCGGCCTGACCGCCGTGGTGTTCGTCCTCGTCGACCTGCTCGGCGACCACCGGGCGCTGTACGCGGCGCGCATCCTCGACACCGCGCTGGCCGCCGCGATCGTGCTCGTCGCGCACTTCGCGCTGTGGCCGGACTCCGCCGCCCGCCGGGCCACCGCGCACACGCGGGCCGCCGTGGCCGCCGCCCGCCGCTACCGGGACCTGCCCGCAGGCGCCCCGCCGGCCGAGCGGCACGCGCTGCGCCGCACCGCCTACCACCGGCTCGCCGAGGCCCGGCGGGCCGCCGCGCACGCCCACGGCGAGCCGGGACGGCCCGGCCGGCGGCTGCCCGACTGGGAGGCGGAGATCGCGTCGGCGGAGCGGCTCTGCGACGCGGTCAGCGCCCGCAACCTGGGCGCCGCACCGGCCACGCTCCCGGCCGTCCGGTGCGCCGCGGCGGGCGCGATGGGAGGATGAGCCCGATGGACCTCCAGGTGCTGCGTTCCTTCCGGGCGGTGGCCGGGGGGCTGACCGTGACGGAGGCCGCCGCCGAGGCCCGGATCACCCAGCCCGCTCTGTCGCGGGCGCTGCGCCGCCTGGAGGAGGAGGTGGGCGCCGAACTCCTCCAGCGGGTCGGCCGCGGGCTGCGGCCCACCCCCGCCGGGCGGGTCTTCAAGGAGCACGTCGACACCGTCCTGGACGGTTACGACCGGGGGCTGCGGGCCGTGGCCGAGGTCGTCGACCCGGAGGCGGGCGTGGTGTCGCTGGCCTTCCTGCACACGCTCGGCACCTGGCTGGTGCCCAGGCTCGTCACCGGGTTCCGGGAGACCTTCCCGCAGGTCCGCTTCGAACTGCACCAGCACGAGGAGAACGGCCTCCTGCAGCACCTGCTGGACGCCACCGCGGATCTGGTGATCACCAGCGGTGACCCCGGTCATCCGCTGGTCACCTGGCGGCGGCTGCTGGTCGAGCCGCTGTGGCTCGCCGTGCCCACCGGGCACCGCCTGGCCGGGCGGGGCCGGGTCCCGCTGGCGGAGGTGGCCGGGGAGCCCTTCATCCTGCTCAAGCCGGGTTACGGGCTGCGCGGTGTGACCGAGGAGCTGTGCCGGCAGGCGGGTTTCACCCCGCTCGTCGGGTTCGAGGGCGAGGAGGTGCACACGCTGCGCGGCCTGGTCGCGGCGGGTCTCGGCGTGTCGATCGTGCCGTCCTCACCGGACGCGGCGGCGACGGGGGACGTCCCGGTCCGCTACCTGGAGCTGACCGATGTGCACGGCGCCCGCGACATCGGCGTCGCCCGCCTCACCGCGCGGACGCTGCCCCCGGTGTCCCGGCGGTTCCTGGACCACGCGCTCAGGGTCGCGGGGTCGTCGGCGGGAGGCCGGTGATGAGCGGGCTCCAGGGCTCGGGCCCGGTTCCCTCGCTCCACGCCCGCAGGGCCTGCCCGTCCACGCAGACGATCCCGCACTGCGCGGCGTACTCGGCGGCCGGCGCGGTGAATTCGCTGGTGGTCACGACGGCCGCGACCTCGGCGTCGTGAACGGTGTAGCAGGTGCCGCCGAAGCGCTGGAGGTCCTGCGAGCCGACGCGGTTGGTGTCGCAGTAGCGCTTGCACTGGATGACCACGCGCCGCCCGTCCGGGGCGACGGCCAGCACATCGGCGCCGAGGTCCCCGGCCCCGCCGACCACCTCGACGGACGAGCAGCCGTCCCGCTCGCACAGCGCGGCCACCGCCTGCTCGAACTCGTCGGCGTCGAGGGCGTCGTAGTCGACCGGCGCCCCGTACGCGGTGGGCAGGGGCTCCGTCACCAGATCGCCGGCCGGCACCTCGGCGGCCGGCATGCCGTACGCCGGCATGTCGTACGCCGGTACCGGCTCGGGCATGAGGTCCCGGGGAGCCGGGGCGGCGGCCGGGACCGGGCCGGCGAAGGCGAGAGGAGCCTCTTCCACCGGTGTCTCCAGGGCGTCGAGGGCCGAGCGGGTCGCCTCCCGGAGTGCGGCGGCGGCCTGGTGCGCGGCCCTTCTGGTGAGGTGCCGGCGGCGGTGTCGGCGTACGGTGAGCACCACGGCGGAGGTGCCCACCAGGCACAGGACCGCGGTCCAGGCCGGGCGGCGCTCGGCGGCGGCGGCCGCCGCGCGGACGGTGAACGCGAGGACGATCAGGACGATCGCGAGGAGGGTGAAGAACAGGGCGGTGGCACGCAGGTCGAAGGTGCGCAGGCGTCTGCCGGTGCGTATGCGGCGGGTGGGCATGGTCACGGCGGGCGGGTCCCCCTCCTCCATGGCTGTCTCCACGGCTGTGAAGATCACTTACGCCGTCTGCCCGCGATCGTCCGCTTCACCGCTCGGCCGTCGCTGACATGCCCTTGCCTGGAGCAATGGTGCGCTCGGGGCGGGGTGCCGCAGCACGCTGGTGTTCTGATCAAGTCCGCCGGGAGTTCCTGTGAACAGGCCGCGTGAGTGTTTCCGTGAGGGCCGCCGTCCGGAGGCGGGGCGCACGCCGGTGCGCCCGTCCGGTGCTCCCGCGTCCCTCGCGCCGGCGCCCGGGCCCGTCCGGAGCCCCCGGTGAGGGCGCCGGGGCGATGCGGACCGCGCGAGGCCCGCGCCGCGCGGGTGCGGGCCGCGCGGCCGCGGGTGCCCGCCCCGCCCCTGTGGCTGCGCTGGCTGCCGGTCGGCTACGTCGGGGCCGTCCTCGCCATCGAACCGCTCACCCCGGTGGACTGGCCGGTCAGCTTCCTGCTCATCGCGCTGCCGCTGGTCGCGGCGTACGCCTACGGCCCCGTCGCGGTGGCCGCCGTCACCGTGTTCGCCATCGTGTTCGAGGGAGTGCTGGCCGGCACCCCGTGCTGCGCGGGCCGTTCGGTGGGTTATCTGTGGGACCGCCACTATGTGGCCAACTACCTGTGCACGGTCCTCGTCGGCATTCTCGGCGCGATCCTGGCGGTGCACCGGATCCGCCGGGAACGCACCCTGGCCACCGTGCGCTCCGTGGCGGAGACCGCCCAGCGCGTGCTGCTGCGGCCGGTGCCCCGCCGGCTGGGCCAGGTCTCGGTGGAGACCCTGTACCTGTCCGCGGCCGCGGAGGCGCGGATCGGCGGCGACCTGTACGAGGCGGTGCCGACCGCGTTCGGGGTGCGCCTGCTCATCGGGGACGTGCGCGGCAAGGGCCTGGTCGCCGTCGAGACGGCCGCCACCATACTGGGGGCCTTCCGGGAGGCCGCCCACGACGAGGCCGACCTGACGGGGGTGGCCCGGCGGATGGAGCGGAGCATGAGCCGGCACGCCGCGCTGCTGCCCGGCGGCGAGACGGCGGAACGGTTCGTCACCGCGGTGTTCGCGGAGGTCCCCGACCACGAGCCGGTGATCCGCATCGTCAACTGCGGCCACCCGCCGCCGCTGCTCATCCGCGAGGACGGCGTCGCCGAACTGCACGCCAGCGACCCCTCGCCGCCCATCAACCTGGGCGTGCTGATCGGGGACGGCTACCACGTGGACAGCGTGCCGTTCCGCCCCGGCGACCAGCTCCTCCTGTACACCGACGGGGTCACCGAGACCCGGGACGCGGAGGGAGTCTTCTATCCGCTGGCCGAGCGGGTCGGCCCATGGGCCGGCCTCGCCCCGCGCGATCTCCTGGACCGTCTGCACGGGGATCTGCTCGCCTACAGCGGCGGGCACCTCGACGACGACATCGCGGCGCTCGCCGCCTACCGCCTGTCCGGCGAGAACCGCCGCTGAGGCGGCCGGCCGGGTACCGCTGCGGCAGCCGGCCGGGGACCGGTGCGGCGGGCCGCCCGGTCAGCGGGCCGGGTTTCTCCCGTACGGCCGTCCCGCCCGGTCGCGGCGGGCCAGCGCCCGCTGGGCCAGGGCCAGGCCCGGGGGCAGCCGGCGGCGCAGCACGGCACGGGCGGCGTTGGCTCCCGGCGCGCCGTGGACGCCGCCGCCGGGATGGGCTCCGGCGGAGGCGAGGAAGAGGCCGGGCACGGGGGTCTCCGGGCGCCCGGTCCCGGGCACCGGGCGGAACACGAGCTGCTGGTGGATCGCGGTGGTGCCGCCGTTGATGGAGCCCGTGTCGAGGTTGGCGTCGAGCGACTGGAGGGTGGGCGGGGCGAGGACCCGGCGGGCCCGCACGAGCCGGCGGAAGCCGGGCGCGAACCGTTCGACCTGCCGTTCCATCCGGTCGGCCATGATCTCCTGCTCCCGGGCGTCCCAGGCGCCGGTCAGTCCCTCGTCGGCCGCGTCGCCCGTGATCTCGCGGGGCACATGGGTGTAGGCCCAGGCGGACTCGGTGCCGCGCGGGGAGCGGGTGGGGTCGGCGGTCGTCATCTGGCCGAACAGCGCGAACGGCCGGTCGGGGACCTGCCGCATGGCGATCTGGGCGGCGAACCGGGTGAGTTCGTCCATTCCGTCGGCGAGATGCACGGTGCCCGCGCCCACGCTCTGCTCGGTCCGCCACGGCACGGGCCCGTCCAGCGCCCAGTCCACCTTGAAAGTGGCGAAGTCCCACTGGAAGCGCCGCAGGTCGGCGAGGAGCTGGGCGGGCAGGTGCTCGGGGGCGACGAGCCCGCCGTACAGGGCGGGCACGGACACGTCGGCGAGCACCGCGCGCCGGGCGGCGACCGTCTCGCCGCCCGCGGTGCGTACGCCCACGGCGCGTCCGCCGCGCACCACGACCTGCTCGACGCGCTCGCCGCAGCGCAGGACGCCGCCGTGCGCCCGCAGCCGCTGGGTGAGGGCCGCGGTCAGGGCGCCGGAGCCGCCGACCGGCACGGGGAAGCCGTCGGTCTGCCCGAGCATGGACATCAGCCAGCCGAATCCGCCGCTGCCCGCGGACTCCGGCGCGAGGTCGGCGTGCAGCGCGTTGCCGGCCAGCAGCAGCCGGCCGCCCTCGCCCGCGAACTCCTCCTCGCCCATCCGGCGTACCGGCAGCAGCATGGTGCGGGCCAGGCGCAGGCCGCCCGCGCCGCGCAGCCGGGCGGCCAGCCGGGCACCGGCCCGCACCGGCGGGAACGGGGCGAACAGGGCGTCCATCAGGTCGGGCCCGAGCCGCAGCCACATCTCGTGCAGCCGGCGCCAGGCGGTGCCGTCCCCGGCGGCGAAGGAGTCCAGGGAGGCGGCGGTGATGTCCACGGAGCGGTCCAGGACCGCGCACCGGCCGTCGGTCAGCGGGTGGGCCAGGACGTGCGGGGCGTGGCTCCAGCGCAGTCCGTGGTCCTGGAGGCGCAGCCGGGCCAGCACCGGGGAGGCCACCGCGAGCGGGTAGAAGGAGCTGAAGAGGTCGTTGACGAAGGCGGGGTCGACGCCCCGGTCGTGGCGTACCGCTCCGCCGGGTTCGGGCTGTTCCTCCAGGACCAGTACGGTCCAGCCCGCGTCGGCCAGCAGGTTCGCGGCCACCAGCCCGTTGGGTCCGGCCCCGATCACCACGGCGTCAGGCACGGCCGCCTCCTCGCTGCGGGGCGGCGCCGGGCCGTGCGGCGGGACGCGGCGCCCGCTGTTCGCGGGCGTGGTCGGCGTCGGACTCGCAGACCTTGGCGAGCCGGGCGAGCATCGCGCGGTGCCGGATCTGGAGCAGTGCCTCCACGCCCACGTTGTGCACCATCCCGCCCGCGCCTTGGAGCGGGTGCTCGTCCACGACCACCAGGCAGTGCTCGCCCCAGGGGCGCAGTTCGACGGCGATCCGCGCGGTGCCGAGGAAGCCGGCCTGCGCCTCCAGTTCGAGCAGGGTCCCCTCTTCGCGGTTGCGGACGATCGTCTGATTGGTGAGCCGCAGCGGCCCCAGCCGGACCTCGTACTCGATGGCCGAGCCCAGCTCGGGCCAGCGGCCGCGCACCGGCTTGGACGCCGCCGTGCCCACCACCCATTCGGCGTACCGGGTGCCGTCCGCGAGCAGGTCCCACACCGTCCCGGGACTGGTCTTGATCAGTCGGTGCCGTACGGCCACGCGAGCCTCCGGGAGTCGCTGTCGAGCGGGTCGGTCACGGCCGGGTGCCCTGCCGCGCCCCGGTCGGCCGGCGGGCCGCCGGGCCGTGCGCGAGGTGACCGCTACCAGCGTCTCCGGCCCCGGCGGCCCCGGCAATTCGTACGGTTCCGCCGCTGGTACCGCCCCTGGTTCCGCCGCGACCGCACCGGCCGGCCCGCGGCCGCCGCGCGCCCGCTCCGGCCGCGGTGACCCCTTACGCCGGTCGCGGCCTGCCGTCGGGGCCGGGCGGCAGCGCCAGGTGGGTGAGGTCGCCGGGCGGCGGGGTGGTCACCGGCCACAGCGGCGCCGGGGTCCCGTCGGCCACGGCGGCCGGGGCGTCGGTGAGGTTCATGCGCTCGCGCAGGCGGCCGTAGAAGTCCATCGGGCCCAGCCGTACGGCCCGCAGCCTGCGCGGTGCGGCGTACACGCCGATCCAGTCGCCGGGGTCGAGCACGCCGCGCATCTGGCCGTCGACGGTCACGGCGGCCTGGCCGGACCGTTCCAGCACGCGCAGGGCGACGGGCTCGTCCGGCGCGGCCACCACCGAGCGGTTGAAGGCCATGTGCGGTGCCACGGGGGTGAAGACGAGGGCCTCGGCGCGCGGCGAGACCACCGGGCCGCCGGCGGCGAAGCTGTAGGCCGTCGAGCCGGTCGGGGTGGCGACCAGCAGGGCGTCCGCGGAGTACGAGGCCAGCAGCCGCCCCGCGAGGTAGACGCCCACGGACACCTGCCGGTCCCGGGCCAGTTTCTCCACGACGATGTCGTTGAGCGCGGTGACGTTCAGGGCGACGCCCCAGTCGTCGCCGGCCTCGCAGTCGGTGCGCACCCGGGGCGGGGGCAGCGGCGGGCGGCGGCCGTAGCGCATCAGTTCCGCGATGTCGGCGGGCACCTCCAGGCGGCGCGAGGCGCGCAGCGTGAGCAGCATGCGGTGCTCGACGGTGAGCCGGTCCTCGACGACGGCGTCCAGGGCGGAGCGGACGAACGGGGCGGGCACCTCGGTGAGGAAGCCGACCCGGCCGAGGTCGACACCGAGGACCAGGGCGTCGTGCTCGGCGGCGAAGCGGGCACCGCGCAGGAAGGTGCCGTCGCCGCCCAGGGTGACGATGAGATCGGGGTCGCCCGCGGCCTCGACCTCGGAACCGGCGTCGCGCCGCCCGCCGTCGTGCCACACGTCGATGTCGTGGCAGAGCACGGAGTGCTCCGCGCACCAGTCGTGCACGGTCTGCTCGGCGGCCCTGGCCTCCGGGCGCCCGCCGTGCACGACCAGGCCGATACGACGTACCGTCACAGTCCTCCAGAGTTCCCTCCCCAGCATCTTGGAAACATCGGAATTCGCCGGGAGTTTTCCTGGGAATGCAGGGCAGAAGCCGGTCAGGAGGTTGATAACTATGGTTCCTTTGCTGCTTGTTCTACTGCTCGCCCTGATTCTCTTCGGCGCCGGCTTCGCCCTGAAGGCCCTGTGGTGGATCGCGGTGATCGTGCTGGTGGTGTGGCTGCTCGGCTTCATCGTGCGGCCGGCCGGCGGTGGCGGCCGCCGCGGTCGCTGGTACCGCTGGTGACGGCGGTACCCCACCGCACCCGTCACACCCCTCGCCCGTGCGCCCGGCTTCCACGCCGGGCGCACGGGCGTTTTCGCGAGTGCCCCCCGATCGCCTCACCTGCCCCCGGCCAGTAAAGAGATCGCATGGTCTAGTCCAAAGACTCATCTGGTCCAGACCAATCTATTGACGTGCCCGCAACAGGCTCAGGAGAGTGGGCCCACTTCCCCACCCCCTCCCCTGGAGGCACGCAATGAGACGCCTTCGCGCATGTCTGGGCGCCACCGCCGCCGTCGGTCTCGCCGCCCTCGGCACCACCGCGCTGCTCGCCGGCAACGCCGCGGGCGCGCCGAGTTCCCCGGCCGCGTCGAGCGCGCTGAGCAACCGCTGGTACGCCGCGGCCCCGTACCTGATGCCGCTGGACAACGACCCGCCGGACGCGGGCGCCATCATGGACGCCACCGGCCTCAAGGCGTTCCAGCTCGCCTTCGTCCTGGCGCCCAACGGTGGTGGCTGCTCCCCCACCTGGGGCGGCACCGCCGCGGTCTCCTCGGACACCGCGGTGAAGTCGGTGATCGACACCATCCGCGGCAAGGGCGGTGACGTCTCCGTCTCCATCGGCGGCTACGGCGGCACCAAGCTCGGCCAGGCGTGTGCGGACGCGGCGTCCACGGCGGCGGCGTACCAGCAGGTCATCACCAAGTACGGGCTGCACGCCATCGACTTCGACCTGGAGGAGCCGGAGTACGAGAACACGGCGGCCATCAAGAACGAGATCGGCGCCGCGAAGATCCTCCAGCAGAACAACCCGGGCCTGTACGTCTCCGTCACCACGGCGGGCACCGCGGACGGCACCGGCTGGTTCGGCAAGCAGATGCTGCTTGAAGCGAAGTCGCAGGGGTTCACGCCGAACAACTTCTCCATCATGCCGTTCGACGGCGGCTTCAACGGCGCGGCGTCCCAGACCAGCGCGCTGACCAACTTCAACAAGATCCTCCAGTCCACCTTCGGCTGGGACGAGGCCACCGCCTACGCCCACGAGGGCTTCTCCGGCATGAACGGCCGCAGCGACAGCGGCGAGATCTTCTCGCAGGCCGACTTCCAGACCGTGCTGGACTACGCCACCAGCCACCACATGGACCGCTTCACGTTCTGGTCCCTCAACCGCGACCGCCAGTGCTCCCCGCCCGACAACGGCGGCCGCACCTCCGGCACCTGCTCCAGCGTCGCGCAGAACTCCTGGGACTTCGCCAAGTACTCGGTGAAGTTCGCCGGCGTCACCCCGCCCACCACACCGCCGACCAGTCCGCCGCCCACCTCCCCGACCCCGCCGCCGAGCACCGGCTGCAAGACGGCCTGGAACGCGGGCACGGCGTACACGGGCGGCAGCGAGGTCTCCTACAACCAGCACAACTGGAAGGCCAAGTGGTGGACCCAGAACGAGATCCCCGGGGCCTCGCAGTGGGGGCCGTGGCAGGACGAGGGGGCCTGCTGACGGCCTAGTCGGACGGCCCTTCCCGGCCGGGGCGGCGCACCACGGTGAGCAGGTCGTCGTCCCGGCCGGCCAGTACGTCCAGGGAGAGGGTGCGGTAGCCGGTCCGGTCGAACAGGACGGTGATGCGGTCCCCGTCCTCGCTCAGCACCGTGCCCTCGCCCCACCGCCCGTGCCGCACCTGGGTGCCGGCCGGGTAGCGGGTGGCGGCGGGGTGGGCGGTCCCGCGTCCGGCGGCGCCGGGGTCCTCGCCCGGTCCGGCCGCCGCGCACCGGTCGCAGTTCCCGCACGGCGGCTCGTAGGCCTCCCCGAAGTAGCCGAGCAGGAAGTGCCGCCGGCAGCCGGTGGTCTCGGCGTACGTCCGGGCCATCTCGACCCGGGAGCGGTCGGCCAGGCGGTGTTCCCCGGCCGTGCGCGCCGCCGCGTCGGCCGCCTCCTGGGGCGGGGTGCCGGGGTCGGGGCGCACCTCGCCCGCCGCGCCGGTGGTGACGGCGCCGGCCTCCTCCAGGAGGTTGACGGCCGCGGTCACCCGGGGCCGGGACAGGCCGGTGTCCTCGCGCAGTTCCGCCAGGTCCGCCGGGTCGTCCCGGTGGTCGTGCACGGCGTCGGCGACCTCGCCCAGCGTGTCCCGGCCGGCCGTGCGGGCGGCGAACCAGGCCTGCATGCCGGTGTCCTCGGGGCGGTAGTGCAGCACGGCGAGGGCGGGCCGTCCGTCCCGGCCGCAGCGGCCGATCTCCTGGTAGTAGGCGTCGAGCGAGCCGGGCAGCGCGGCGTGCAGCACGAACCGCACGTCCTCCTTGTCGATGCCCATGCCGAAGGCGGAGGTGGCCACGACGACGTCGGCCCGGCCGTCGCGGAACGCCTCGTGGATGCGGGCGCGTTCGCAGGCGCGCAGCCCGGCGTGGTAGAACTCGGCGGCGAGGCCGAGCCGGGCCAGTTCCCCGGCGTAGTGCTCGGTGTCCTTGCGGGTCGCCGCGTAGACGAGGCCCGGTTTCGGTTCGGCGGCGGCCCGCTCCACCAGGGCGCGGCGCCGCTCGTCCTCGTCGGGGAAGCGGCGGACCTCCAGGGTGATCTCGGGCCGGTCGAAGCCGGTCACCAGCACCCGGGGCCGGTCCATGCCGAGCCGTTCGGTGATGTCCCGGCGCACCGGCGGGGCCGCGGTGGCGGTCAGCGCCAGCAGCGGCGGGCGCCCCACCCGCCGTACCGCCTGTGCCAGGCGCAGGTAGTCGGGGCGGAAGTCGTGGCCCCAGGAGGAGACGCACTGCGCCTCGTCGACCACGAACAGGGCGGGCCGGGCCGCGGCCAGCCGCCGTACGGTCTCGTCCTTGGCCAGTTGCTCCGGCGCGAGATAGACGAGCCGCACGGCGCCCGCGTCCACCGCCTCCCAGGCCGCTTTCTCCCCGGCCGCCGTCAGGTCGGAGTTGAGCGCGACGGCGCCCGGCCCGCGCTCGCCTCCGGGCAGGCTCTCGATCTGGTCCCGTTGCAGGGCCAGCAGCGGCGAGACGACCACGACCGGCCCGGACAGCAGCAGCGCCGGCACCTGGAAGACGGCGGACTTGCCGGAACCGGTCGGCATGACCGCGAGGACGTCGGCGCCGTCCAGCACGCCTTCCATGGCCGTCAGCTGCTCGGGGCGCAGCGTGTCCCAGCCGTAGACGTCGGCGGCCGCCGCGCGCAGCCGGGCGGCCCGGCCGTCGTCGCGTCCGTCCCGGGACGGGTCCGCCGTGCTGTGCATGCCGGGCTCCTCACGGTTCCTCCGGGCGGGCCCGGCGGCCCGCGCGCCGCTCCCGTGTACCCGGGGCGGGCGGCCGCCAGTCGCCCGGGGAACGCGTCAGTAGCGGACGCCGATACGGCGCCAGCGGCGGCCTCCGGTGCCCGGCTCGGCGGGGTGGGTGGGCACGCGGCGGCGGTAGAGGACGTACGGCCGCCACAGGTACCACAGGGGGATGCTCCAGGCGTGCACCAGCCGGGTGAACGGCCACACCGCGAGGATCGCCCAGGCGGCGGTGGCGTGCACCCGGTAGATCAGCGGGGCGTGCGCGATCGCCGCCACGTCGGGGTTCCCGGCGAACAGGCCGCGGAACCACAGGGCGACGGACTGCCGGTAGTCGTAGCCCGCGCCGAACAGGTTGATGCCCAGGGTCGGGATGACACCGAGCACGATGACGACCGCCAGCAGGACCAGGGCCAGCCAGTCGACGGGGCTGGTGGTGGCGCGCACCCGGGGCACGGCGGTGCGGCGGACGGCGAGGACGGCGACCCCGGCGAGCACGGCGAGCGCCGCGACGGTGCCGCCGATGGAGGAGAACCAGCGGTAGACGTCCTCGGGGACGCCGAGCAGGCGGGTGAACGACTCGGGTACCAGGATGCCCAGCACATGGCCCGCGACGGCCGCGAACGTGCCGTAGTGGAACAGCGGTCCGCCCCATCTGAGCAGCCGGCTCTCCTGGAGCTGGGTGGAGCGGCTGGTCCAGCCGAACTGGTCGTAGCGCCAGCGCCAGACGTGGCCCACGACGAAGGTCACGAGGGCGAGGTAGGGCAGGATGACCCACCACCACAGGTCCCAGGAGTTCATGCGTCCCTTCCGGTCGAGGTCGAGGTCGAGGCGGTGGCGGTGGCCGGGTGCGCGGGCGGGGCGAAGGGCTCCAGGCCCACCCCTTCCTCCGGTGGGCCGTCGGCGGCCAGCCGCCGCCAGGTGTCGCGTTCGCGGCGGCCCGGCCGGGGCAGCCGTCCGCACACCGCCTCCAGTACGGGCAGGTAGGGGTCGGGCCGCTCGGCCAGTGCCCGCCGCAGCAGTTCGAGTCCGGCCCGGCACCGCACCAGGACGCGGTGGCCCGCTTCCGGGGCGAGCGCGGCGAACTCCAGGACCAGCGGCAGGAAGTCCGGCAGTTCCGCCTCGGGCGGTTCCAGGCCGGCCTGCCGGTAGGTGTGCTTGAGGGCGAGCAGGGCCATGCCGCGGGCCCGGGTGTCGCCGTGCCGGTAGTAGGTCAGGTGCAGGGAGCGGCGGCGGGTGTGGTCGAAGGCGGCGACATAGCGCTGGGCGGCCTCGGTCGGGGCGAGCGAGCGGAGGTGAGCGGTGACGGCGGCGAGCCGGGCCCGGTCGGCGGCGTCGGTGACGGCCGGCAGCGCGGCGCTGACGTCGTCGAGGCAGGCCAGCGTCGCCGCGTCGGGGTAGCGCAGCAGTACGGCGGCGAGGTGGTGCACGAGGGGCGTGTCGGGGGCGCGGCGGACGGCGCGGCGCACCGTCACGGGGTCTCGCCCGCCGTGCCGAACAGGCCCGGGGCCGGGCCGTCGCCGCTCCAGCCGAGCAGGTTGAAGCGGACCTTTCCGTCGCTGTCGCGGAAGTGACCGCCGCCGCCGGGCGCCGACAGCCCGGGCAGCGCGGGCGGCACCGCGCCGAGCTGGTCCTCGTCGCGGTCCGCGAGGTCCCCGACGCCGCCGGGGTAGTCCAGGGAGCAGTGCTGCGCCAGCAGCGCGCCGGAGTCCTCGGCGTGCGCCTTGGGGATCACATAGCGCTCGTCGTACTTGGCGACGGCGAGCAGCCGGTACAGGTCCTCGATGCCGGCCGCGGTGGTGCCGGTCCGGTCCAGCAGTTCCTGGTCGGGCGGCTCACCGAGCTGCTTGGCCCGCATGTGGGCGCGCATCGTGGTGAGGGTGCGCAGGACGCGCTCGACGACGGCGGTGTCCCCGGCGGTGAAGAGCCGGGCGAGGTACTCCACGGGGATGCGCAGCGCGTCGATGGCGGCGAAGATCCGGTCGGGGTCGTCGTCGTGGTACCCGCCGGCGTGCACGGCGTCGGCGACCGGGGAGAGCGGGGGCACGTACCAGACCATGGGCATGGTGCGGTACTCCGGATGCAGGGGCAGCGCCACCCGGTGCCGTTTGACCAGGGCGTACACGGGTGAGCGCCGGGCGGCCTCGATCCAGTCGCGGGCGACGCCGTCGCGTTCGGCCGCCTCGCGCACCCACTCCTCGTCCGGGTCGAGGAAGAGCGACAGCTGGGCCTCGTACAGTTCCTTGTCGTCCTGGACGGAGGCGGCGTCCAGGACGGCGTCGGCGTCGTAGAGCAGGACGCCGAGGTGGCGAAGCCGGCCGACGCAGGTCTCGGCGCACACGGTGGGCTGCCCGGCCTCGACGCGCGGGTAGCAGAAGGTGCACTTCTCGGCCTTGCCGGTGCGGTGGTTGAAGTACACCTTCTTGTAGGGGCAGCCGGAGACGCAGAACCGCCAGCCGCGGCAGCGGTCCTCGTCGACCAGGACGATGCCGTCCTCCGCGCGCTTGTACATCGCGCCGGACGGGCAGGAGGCGACGCAGGACGGGTTGAGGCAGTGCTCGCAGATGCGCGGCAGGTAGAACATGAAGGTGTGTTCGAACTCCAGCCGGACCCGTTCGGCCAGTCCCTCCAGGTTGGGGTCGGCGGCGGCGTGGACGGCGGCCCCGGCGAGGTCGTCGTCCCAGTTCGGGCCGTGCGCCGGGCGCATGTCCCGGCCGGTCAGCTGGGACTTGGGGCGGGCGCTGGTGAAGGAGTCGGACAGCGGCGCGGTGGTCAGGCTGCGGTAGTCGTACGTCCAGGGCTCGTAGAAGTCGTCGAGCGTGGGCAGGTCGGGGTTGTGGAAGAGGGTGAGCAGCTTGCGCACCCGGCCCCCGGCCCGCAGCCGGAGCCGGCCGCGCCGGTCGAGACGCCAGCCGCCCTTCCACTTGTCCTGGTCCTCGTAGCGGCGCGGATACCCCGAACCGGGTTTGGTCTCGACGTTGTTGAACCAGACGTACTCGGTGCCCGGCCGGTTGGTCCAGGTCTGCTTGCAGGTCACCGAGCAGGTGTGGCAGCCGATGCACTTGTCGAGGTTCATCACCATGGCCACCTGGGCCATCACCTTCATCGGAAGTCGACCTCCTGTGCGCGGCGGCGGATGACGGTGATCTCGTCCCGCTGGTTGCCGGTGGGACCGATGTAGTTGAAGCCGTAGGTGAACTGGGCGTAGCCGCCGATCAGATGGGTGGGCTTGATCAGCATCCGGGTCAGGGAGTTGTCGCCGCCGCCGTGCCGTCCGGAGGTCTCGGTGCGCGGCACGTTCAGGTGCCGGTCCATGGTGTGGTACATGAACACGGTGCCCTCGGGCATGCGGTGGCTGACCACGGCCCGGCAGGCGACCACGCCGTTGCGGTTGTACGCCTCGATCCAGTCGTTGTCGGCGGCCCCGATCCGCTCGGCATCCGGCGGGCTCATCCAGATCACCGGGCCGCCGCGGAAGAGCGTGAGCATGTGCAGGTTCTCCTGGAACTCGGAGTGGATGGACCACTTCGAGTGCGGGGTCAGGTAGCGCACCACGAGTTCGGGGTGTCCCGCCGGGGCGCGGCGCGGGTCGCCGGCGTGCGCGAGCATGTTCAAGGGGGGCCGGTAGACGGGCAGTTGCTCGCCGAACTCGGCCAGCCAGTCGTGGTCGAGGAAGAAGTGCTGGCGGCCGGTGAGGGTGTGCCAGGGCTTGAGGCGTTCGACGTTGACGGTGAAGGGCGAGTAGCGGCGGCCGCCGGACTCGGTGCCGGACCATTCCGCCGAGGTGATGACCGCGCGCGGCTGGGTGCGGGTGTCCTCGAAGGTGATCCGGTCGCCGGAGCGTTCCTCGGCGAGATCGGCGAGCGCGACGCCGGTGCGTTTCTCCAGGGCGCGCAGCGACTCCACCGCGAGCCGTCCGTTGGTGGTGCCGGACAGGGCGAGGACCGCCTCGCAGAACTGGTGGTCGAGGGCGATGGAGGGCCGTCCGTCGGCGATCCCGCCCCGGACGGTGCCGTTGCGGGCCCGCAGGTCGGCGATCTCCGCGTCGGGTGTCCAGGTGAGGCCCTTGGTGGAGGTGCCCAGGGTGTCCAGGAGCGGTCCGACGGCGGCCATCTTCTCGGCGACCTTGGTGTAGTCGCGCTCGATCACGGTCAGCCTGGGCAGGGTGCGGCCGGGCACGGGCTCGCACTCGCCGGCCTTCCAGTCGCGTACGACGCCGTGCGGCTGGGCGAGTTCGTCGGGGGTGTCGTGGGCGAGCGGGGCGGCGATCACGTCCCGGCGCACCCCGAGGTGGCCGGCGGCGAGGCGGGAGAACTCGGCGGCCATGGTGTGGAAGATGTCGAAGTCGCTGCGGGTCTGCCAGGGCGGGGCGATCGCCGGGCTGAAGGAGTGCACGAAGGGGTGCATGTCGGTGGAGGACAGGTCGTGCTTCTCGTACCAGGTGGCGGCGGGCAGCACCACGTCGGAGAACAGGCAGGTGCTGGTCATCCGGAAGTCGACGGCCACCGACAGGTCGAGCTTGCCGACCGGGGCCTGCTCGCGCCAGGTGACCTCCCGGGGGCGCAGCGCGGGCGGGGTCTCGGCGGCGGTGACCGCGTCGTCGGTGCCGAGCAGGTGGCGCAGCATGTACTCGTGGCCCTTCATCGACGACGCGAACAGGTTCGCGCGCCAGACGAGCAGGACGCGGGGGAAGTTGGCCGGGTCGTCGGGGTCCTCGGCGGCGAAGCGCAGCCGGCCCGCCTTGAGTTCGTCCACGATGTGGTCGGCGACCTCCTTCCCGGCCGCCCGCGCCTCGTCGCACAGGTCCAGCGGGTTGCGGTCGAAGGCGGGGTGGGAGGGCATCCAGCCCAGGCGGGCGGCGAGCGCGTTGCAGTCGGGCAGGGTGCGGCCGGCGAGCCGTCCCGGGCCGAGCGGGCTGGTGAGGGTGTCGGCGGGGAACATCTCGTAGCGCCACTGGCCGGTGGCGAGCCAGAACAGCGGGGTGCCCACCATGTGCCGGGTGGGCCGCTGCCAGTCCAGGCCGAAGGCGAGGTGGAACCAGCCGGTGAGCGGGCGCACCTTCTCCTGCCCGACGTAGTGCGCCCAGCCGCCGCCGTTGACGCCCTGGCTGCCGGTGAGCATCAGCAGGGCCAGGAAGGCGCGGTAGATCTGGTCGGAGTGGAACCAGTGGTTGGTGCCCGCCCCCATGGCGATCATGGAGCGGCCGCCGGTGCGCTCGGCGTTGCGCGCGAACTCGCGGGCCACCCGGGCCGCCGCGCGGGCCGGTACCGAGGTGATGGCCTCCTGCCAGGCGGGGGTGCAGGGCACGCTCGCGTCGTCGTACCCGGTGGGCCACTGGCCGGGCAGGCCCTCGCGGGCCACCGCGTACTGGGCGAGGACCAGGTCGAAGACGGTGGTGACCAGGTGGCCGCCGATCCGGGTGGCGGGCACCCCGCGCCGCAGTACGCCGCCGGACTCGCCCGGTCCGGTGTCGAAGCGCGGCAGGTCCACCGCGACCGCTTCGGCGTCCGGCCGCCCGTACAGGGTGAGCAGCGGATCGGTGCCCTCCAGGCGCAGGTTCCAGCGGGGGCCGTCCTCGGGCGTGGTCCAGCGGAAGCCCAGCGAGCCGTTGGGGACCACCGGCTCTCCGGTGCGCGCGTCCAGCAGCACGGTCTTGAACGCGGCCGCCTCCTCCTCGTCGCGGCCCGGCAGGTCGGCGGCGGTGAGGAACTTGTCCGGCACGTACGCGCCCGGCACGCCCTCGCGTTCCCGCAGCCGGACCAGGAACGGCAGGTCGGTGTAGGTCTTGGCGTACTCGGTGAAGCGGGGCACCCGCCGGTCGCGGTGGAACTCGGTGAGAATGACGTGCCCCATGGCCATGGCCAGCGCGCCGTCGGTGCCGGGGGCCGCCGCCAGCCAGTCGTCGGCGAACTTGGTGTGGTCGCCGTAGTCCGGGGAGACCACCACGACCTTCTGCCCCCGGTAGCGCGCCTCCGTCATGAAGTGCGCGTCCGGGGTGCGGGTGATCGGCAGGTTGGTGCCCCACACGATCAGGTAGCCGGCGTTCCACCAGTCGCCGGACTCCGGTACGTCCGTCTGGTCGCCGAAGACCTGCGGCGAGGCCATCGGCAGGTCGGCGTACCAGTCGTAGAACGAGGAGATCGTCCCGCCGATCATCGACAGGTAGCGGGTGCCGGCCGCGTACGAGGCCATCGACATGGCGGGGATCGGTGAGAAGCCCACGATGCGGTCGGGGCCATACCGCTCGACCGTGTGCACCTGGGCCGCCGCGACCAGTTCGGTGACCTCCTCCCAGGTTCCGCGCACGAAGCCGCCCTTGCCGCGCACCCTTTTGTAGGCGGCGCGGCGCTCCGGGTCGGCGGTCAGCCACTCCCAGGCCGCCACCGGGTCGGCGGTGCGGGCCCGGGCCTGCCGCCACAGGTCCAGCAGCGGGCCGCGCACGTACGGGTACCGGATGCGGGTGGGCGAGTAGGTGTACCAGGAGAAGGAGGCGCCGCGCGGGCAGCCCCGCGGCTCGTACTCGGGCGAGTCGGGTCCGGTGGAGGGATAGTCGGTCGCCTGGGTCTCCCAGGTGATGATCCCGTCCTTGACGAACACCCGCCAGGAGCAGGAGCCCGTGCAGTTCACGCCGTGGGTGGAGCGCACCTCCCGGTCGTGCCGCCAGCGCTCCCGGTAGAACTCGTCCGCCGCCCGGCCCCCGTCCCGGTACAGGACGTGCCGGTCGGGCGACTGCTCTCCGGGGAAGAAGTACTGGGCCGTGCGTCTCAGGCGTTCCAGTGCCTCAGCAGAGCGGTTGGTGCCCACACCCTCGCCTCTCTCGCCCGCGACGCCGCCGGACGCGTCCTGGCGCACGTCGGGAACCGGCCCCGCCAGTCTTTGCGCTGCCCGAAATGCCCGCAATCAGCCAATCGTGCGAATCGGTGGGCGGAGGGTGTTCAGGAGGGGCGGCCGGGGCCCGGGGCACCTGGGCCCGGCCGGTCGCCGCCAGGGGCCGACCGCTCGCCGGGGCCCGGCTTGTCGTCGCCCGGGTCCGGCTTGTCGTCGCCGGAGTGGGCGTGCGGGGGCGGGTCGAAGTGCACGGTGATCTTCTCGAAGCCCTTGAACGCCTCGGTCGTCGCGTAGGAGCGGTAGGCGCGCTGGTCGCCGGCGCTGAGGTGGACGCGCTCGGTGAACGGGCTGAGCAGGCTGCGCGGCCACAGCCGCATGCACCGCACCGCGCTGATCTCCGCGGTCAGCACGTACACCAGCGCGCCCAGGTAGATCCAGGCCAGCAGGCCGAGCACGATGCCGAACAGTCCGTAGGTGGCGGTGGTGCCCCGCAGCACGTGGCCGACGTAGTAGGTGCCGCCCCACAGCAGCAGTTGCCAGGCGCACGCGGCGCCCAGCGCCGGGCCGTACATCACGCGCAGCGGCAGCCTGCGCCGGGTCAGCAGGCGGTAGCTGCCGATCAGCAGCGCGGCGTACAGCAGGACGGCCAGAAGCCCGGCGGCGACGCGGACGCCGACGGCCAGCCGGGCGCCGAACAGGCCGGACACCGACTCGGCGGCGGTGGACAGGGCGGTGGTGACGCACAGGCCGGCGGCGAGCAGCGAGAGGAACTTCAGGCCCTTGAGGCGGGAGTGCAGCGGGTCGGGGCGGGCGTGCCGGGGCACCGCGAAGATCTTGTTCAGCGCGTGCTGGACGGCCTGGGCCACGTTCAGCGCCCCGTAGAGGCTGCCGGCCACACCGACCGTGACGGCGACGGTGCTGCCGTGGAAGGAGTGGATGTTGCCGCCTATCTGGTCCCCGATCACCGGGAACTCGCTCAGGGCCGAGTTCAGCACCGCGTGCTGGAGGTGCGGGCTGCTGCTGAGGACGGCGCTGAGCACGGCGACCAGGAAGAGCAGCAGCGGGAAGAGCGAGAGGAACCCGTAGTACGTGATCAGCGCGGCGAGGTAGGCGGCCTGGTCGTCGTAGAACTTGTAGATCACGGCCAGCGGGAGGCCCGCCCAGCGGTGCCGTCGCTGGTAGGAGTCGAGCCGGGCCAGCACTTCCATGCGCGCTCTCCCACACGGTCGGCCGCGGGTCCGCGGGCGCCGGGCGCCCCCGCTCCGACGTCACCCGTTCCAGGTGCCCTGGCCAGGCGGTTCCATGCGCGGGGCGGCCGGGGGGCGCGGTGGTGCCCTCAGCTCCGGTCCGCGGCCGGTCCCGGGCGGTCCGAGGCGGGCCACACGTACGGCAGGTCGTCGGGGACACCGGGGAACAGTCCGGCGTAGTGGCCGGGGTCCTTGCGCACCAGCGCGGAGCGGTGGCTGCGGTGCAGGGCCTCGTCGCCGAGCCAGGGCGGCAGCTCGCCGGCGGCGGCCAGCTCCGGCTGCTCGCGCACCCGGGCGCCGGGGCGGTGCACGGCCAGGTCGGCGACGAGGGTGGCCGCGCAGCTGTCCTGGTGGCCCTGGTCCCGCCAGACCCGGCAGACGTCCAGGCCGTAGCGGACCAGCGCCTCCTCGTAGCCGGCCCACATGCGCACGGCCGGGTGGTGGCGCCACCCGTAGCCGGGCACGGTGAGGCCGCGCAGCACCTGGAGCGCCTCGACCCGCTGCTTGCCGAGGCGGCGGCGGTCGAGCGCCAGCGCCGAGTCGGTGAAGCCGGGATACGGCAGGAAGGTCTGCATGGGCCGTCCGCGGGGCGAGGAGAGTCGTCGGGGAAGTCTGCCGCGCTCGCCGCCCCCGCGCCCGCGGTATTGCGCCGCCCGGCCCAACGCAGGGGGACTTGGGGGGCGGTCGCGCGTGAGCGGCGGCCCGGCGGTGGAAGACATGGCGCACACGCGAACCCGAGGAGGCCGGATGCCCGAGACCGTGGCCGAGGCCGGTGCCGCCCGCACCGGCGACGACGGCGGTGCCGCCCCGCCCGGCGGCAAACCGGGTCTCGAAGCGCTGGGCGCGGTGGCCGACGCCGTCCTGTACGAGGGCTATCTGCTGTACCCCTACCGCCGCTCGTCGCCCAAGAACCGGGTCCGCTGGCAGTTCGGGGTGCTGCTGCCGCGCGACTGGGTGGAGCGCGACGGCCCGGTGGTGCCGGGGCTGTCCGGCTCCGCCGACTCCTGGTACCAGCAGACCGAGTGCCTGGTGCGCGTCCGGCGGCCCGGCGCGGTGCTGCGGGTGCGGGTGCGCTGCCTGCAGGCGCAGCACAAGCAGGTGGAGGCGGCCGGCCCGGACGGGCGGTACCGCCCGGTCGAGTCGCTGCGCACGGACGACGGCACCGTGCACCTGAGCTTCGACGAGGCGGTGCCGCGCGAGAACGAGGTCACCGTCGCCCTGGACGAGCTGCTGCGCCGCGCGCACACCGCGCCGCTGGGGGCGCCGGCCGGCCAGGAGACCGTGCCGCTGCCCGCGGGCGCCGGGCGGCTGGTGCGCCGGCGCGCGGAGGTCTCGGCGAGCACCGCGCTCTCGGCCGAACGGCTCGGCCCGGACCTCGTCCGGCTGCGGGTGCGCACCGAGAACACGGGACGGGCCGGGGACCCGGGCACCGGCCGCGAGGCGGTGCTGCGCCGGGCCCTGATCGCCACGCACACCCTGCTGGGCGGCGACGGCCTGGAGTTCGTGTCGCTGACCGACCCGCCCGCCGCCGTGGCCGGGCACGCGCGGGGCTGCCGCAACGCGTTCACCTTCCCGGTGCTCGGCGGCGCGCCGGCGCCCGGCCGCGAGGGCACCGGGGACCTGCTGCTCTCCGCCCCGATCATCCTGTCCGACCATCCGCAGGTGGCGCCCGAGAGCCCGGGGGATCTGCACGACGCCGCCGAGATCGACGAGATCCTGACGCTGCGCACGATGCTTTTGACCGACGCGGAGAAGGCCGAGGCGCGCGCCACCGACCCGCGGGCCGCCGAGATCCTCGACCGGGTCGACACCATGCCCCCGGAGGTCTTCTCCCGGCTGCACGGCGCCATCCGCTCGCTGACCCCGGCCGGGCCCCCGGCGCCCCGGGACGCGGGGCGGCCCGCCTGGTGGCAGGAGGGCGGCGACGAGGGCCTGTCCCCCACGACCGACACGGTCCTGGTGGCCGGGGTGCGCGTGGGGGCGGGCAGCCGGGTGCTGCTGCGCCCGCGCGTCCGGGGCGCCGACGCGCAGGACATGTTCCTGGCCGGGCGCACCGCGCGCGTCGCCGGCGTGTTCCACGACGTGGACGGCAGCACGCACCTCGCCGTCACCGTCGACGGCGACCCCGCGGCCGAACTGCACAGCTGGTACGGCCGCTTCCACTACTTCCGCCCGGACGAGCTGGAACCGCTGCCCGACCGGCCCACCGACACAGAACCGCGCACCACGGACAACGAGGGGCAGTGAGGCAGATGACCACCACCGAGTCGCGCGCGACGGGACGCAAGCCCGCGCAGATCGTGGACATGAACTGGGACCCGATCACCCGGATCATCGGGAACCTCGGCATCTACACGAAGATCGACTTCGCCAACCGGGAGGTCGTGGACTGCCGCTCCACCTCGTCCCTGTTCCGGGGCTACTCCGTCTTCATGCGGGGCAAGGACCCGCGCGACGCCGGGTTCATCACCTCCCGCATCTGCGGCATCTGCGGCGACAACCACACCACGTGCTCCAACTACGCCCAGCAGATGGCGTACGGCGTCAAGCCGCCGCCGCTGGCCGAGCACATCACCAACCTCGGCGAGGCGGCCGAGTACATGTTCGACCACACGATCTTCCAGGACAACCTGGTGTTCGTGGACTTCTGCGAGGCCATGGTCAAGGCCACCAACCCCGGTGTGCTGGCCCGCGCCGAGCGCACCCAGGCCCCCCGCGGCGACATCCACGGCTACCGCACCATCGCCGACATCATGCGCGCCTTCAACCCCTTCGAGGGCGAGGTCTACAAGGAGGCGCTGAAGGTCTCCCGGGTCACCCGCGAGATGTTCTGCCTGATGGAGGGCCGCCATGTGCACCCCTCCACGCTGTATCCCGGCGGAGTGGGCACCATGCCCCAGCCGACCACGTTCACCGACTACCTCTCCCGCCTGCTGCGGGTCCTGGACTTCATCAAGCAGGCCGTCGCCATGAACGACGACATCTTCGACTTCTTCTACGAGGCCCTGCCGGGCTACGAGGAGGTCGGGCGCCGCCGTATCCTGCTGGGCTGCTGGGGCGCCTTCCAGAACCCCGACACCTGCGACTACCGCTACGCGACGATGAACGACTGGGGCCGTGACATGTTCGTCACGCCCGGCATCGTCGTCGACGGCGAACTGGTCACCAACAACCTCGTCGACATCAACCTGGGCCTGCGCGTCCTGCTGGGCTCCTCGTTCTACGAGGACTGGGTGAACGAGGACCCCTTCGTCACCCACGACCCGCTGGGCAACCCGGTGGACATGCGCCACCCGTGGAACCAGACCACCGTGCCGGTCCCGCAGAAGCGCGACTTCGACGGCAACTACAGCTGGGTGATGAGCCCGCGCTGGTACGACAAGCGCACCGGCGACCACCTCGCCCTGGACACCGGCGGCGGTCCGCTGGCCCGGCTGTGGACCACCGCGCTGAGCGGCCTGGTCGACACCCCGTACATCAAGGCCACCGGGCACAGTGTGCGCATCACGCTGCCCAAGAGCGCGAAGCTGCCCGAGACCACGCTGGAGTGGAACATCCCGAAGTGGTCCAACACGATCGAACGCGACCGCGCGCGGCCGTACTTCATCGCCTACGCCGCCGCCATGGCCTTCCAGTTCCTGGAGAGCGCCCAGCAGCTGGTGCGGGCCGGCGAGACGAAGATCTTCTCCAACTTCGAGGTGCCCGACGAGGCGATCGGCTGCGGCTTCCACGAGGCCGTGCGCGGGGTGCTCTCGCACCACCTCGTCATCAAGGACAAGAAGATCGCCAACTACCACCCGTACCCGCCCACCCCCTGGAACGCCAGCCCGCGCGACCCGTACGGCACCCCCGGCCCCTACGAGGACGCCGTGCAGGGCCAGCCGATCTTCGAGGAGAACGGGCCCGACGACTTCAAGGGCGTCGACATCATGCGCACCGTGCGCAGCTTCGACCCCTGCCTGCCGTGCGGCGTCCACATGTACATGGGCAACGGCAAGACCCTCACCACCACCCACTCCCCCACCTACGGGGCCCAGCATGGCTGACCCGGAGCGGCCGCAGGCCCCGGCCGGCCGGCTCGCCGGCCCCGATGTCGAGGCCCGGCTCGCCCGCATCGACGAGCTGCTGGCGGGCCTTGAGGACGCGCCGGGCCCCAGCGTGCGGTCCGCGCTGGAGGCGGTCGGGCTGCTCACCGAGGTCTACGGCGAGGCGCTGGCCCGGATGCTGGAGCACGTGGACGACGAGCGGGCCCGGCGCCTGGGCGAGGACGAGCTGCTGGAACACCTGCTGGTCCTGCACGGCATCCACCCGGACTCCCCCGAGCGGCGCGCCGAGCGGGCCGTGGAACGGCTGCGGCCGGCCGTGCGGGAGAGCGGCGGCGACCTGGAGTGGGGCGGTGTGGCCGACCGGGTGGCCCGGGTACGGGTCAGCGGTCCGGCGGGCGGCTGCGGTTCGGGGTGCGGCGGTGGCGGCGGGGGGACGGCCGGCCTGGAGGACGCCGTCCGCGCGGTGGTGCTGGCCGCCGCCCCGGAGCTGACGGTGGAGCCGGTGCCGGCCGAGGCCGAGCGGCGGCCGGCCGCTCCCGCGTTCGTGCCGCTGGGCTCGGTGGCCCGGCGCAGCCCGGACGCGTCCGGGGCGCGGGGGGCCGGGTGACCATGGACGGAGCCCTGGCCCGTGTCATCCGCTCGGCGGCCGGCCGGGCGGCGGCAGCGGGCACGGAGACGTGCGAGCTGTGCGCCGCTCCGGTCGCCGGGGAGCACGCCCATGTGTACGACACCGCGCAGGCCGAGGTGCGGTGCGCCTGCGGGCCCTGTTCGGTGCTGTTCGCGGGGGACGGTGCGGCCGGCGGGCACTTCCGGCTGGTGCCCCGGCGCCGGGTGCGGCTCGGCCGGGTCGACACCGAGGCCCTGGGGGTCCCGGTCGGCCTGGTCTTCTTCGTGCCGCGCGCCGACGGCACGGTCACCGCGCAGGGGCCGAGTCCGGCGGGCGCGATGCGGTGGGAGGTGGACGCGGCGGCCTGGCGGCGGGCGGCCGGGCAGTGTCCCGAACTGGCCTCCATGGAGCCGGACGTGGAGGCGCTGCTGGTGAACACCGTCCGCGGGCTCGACCACCACTGGATCGTGCCCGTCGACGACTGCTTCCGCATGGTGGCCGTCGTGCGCCGCGAGTGGCGGGGCCTGTCCGGCGGCAGCCGGGTGTGGCCGGCCGTGGAGGAGTTCTTCGCCGGGCTCACCGAGCGGAGATGAGCACCGTACGGCGGGGGACGGGCGCCGTACGCCGGTGGACGGGCGCCGTTCCGCGGTGGACCGGCGCCGTACGGCGATGAGCGGCGAGGAGTGAGGGTGCACGAGTTGTCGATCGCCACCGCGATCGTGGAGCGGGCCGAGGAGGTCGCCCTCGCCGAGGGCGCGGGCGCCGTCCGGGCGGTGACCGTGCGGGTCGGCGAGCTGTCCGGAGTGGTGCCCGACGCCCTGGACTTCGCCTTCGAGGTGGCCCGGGAGGGCACCGCGCTGGCCGGGGCCCGGCTCGTGGTGGAACAGGTGACCGCGCACGCGTACTGCGATCCGTGCGCGGCGGAGTTCGCGGTGGGCATGCCGCCGTTCTTCTGGTGCCCGCGCTGCGACCGCCCCTCGCAGGAGCTGCGCCGCGGCCGGGAACTGGAGATCGTCGCCGTCGATCCGGCTCAGTCACCCGAGTCCTGACTGTACGTCGGCAAGGCGACGGCCCCGATGGTGCTCGTCCGCACCGCCGGGGCCGTCGTCTTCCCGGTCCTTCAGCAGATGCGCGGGAGCTGCTCCCCGAGCGGCAGGTCGACGACCCGGGTGCCGCCGAGGCCGGTGGAGACCACGACCATGCCGGGGTGCTCGGCGACGCACTCCCCGATGACCGTGGCGCCGGCGCCCTGCGGGTGGGCGCGCATCGCCGCCACCACCGCGTCGGCCTCGGCGGGCGGCACGAAGGCGACGAGCCGGCCCTCGTTGGCGACGTAGAGCGGGTCCAGGCCGAGGAAACCGCAGGCGTTGGCGACCGCGTCCGGGACCGGGACGAGGCGTTCGGCCAGCCGGACGCCGGTGCCGGAGGCGCGGGCGATCTCGTTGAGGGAGGCGGCGAGTCCGCCGCGGGTGGGGTCGCGCAGGACGTGGATGTCCGGGGTGACGGCCAGCATGGCCGCCACCAGATCCGCGAGCGGGGCGGTGTCGCTGGCGATCTCGACGCCGAACTCCAGGCCCTCGCGGACGCTCATGACGGCCACGCCGTGCAGGCCGATCGGGCCGCTGACCACGACCACGTCACCGGGCCTGGCCCGCTGCGGGCGGATGTCCACCCCTTCGGGGACGAGGCCGACGCCCGCGGTGGTGACGTACACGCCGTCGCCGTGTCCGGCCTCCACCACCTTGGTGTCGCCGGTGGCCACGACGACACCGGCCGCCTCGGCCGCCGCGCCCACGGCCCGCGCGATCCGGTCGACCACGCTCAGCTCGACGCCCTCCTCCAGGACGAAGGCCGTGGAGAGGTAGGCGGGGCGGGCACCGCTCATCGCCAGGTCGTTGACGGTGCCGTTGACCGCGAGGTCGCCGAGGCTGCCGCCGGGGAAGAACAGCGGCCGCACCACGTAGGAGTCGGTGGAGAACGCCACCCGGGCGCCGCCCAGGTGGAGGACGGCGGAGTCGGTCATGGCGGCCAGGACCGGATTGCCGTAGGCGGGGGCGAAGACGTCCTGGATCAGTTCGGCGGACAGCGCGCCGCCGCCGCCATGGCCCATCACCACGACCGGCTGGTCGCGCAGCGGGGCGGGGCAGGTCCAGTTCGCGGGGTCGACGGGCGTCTCGGTCGCCGCGGGAGCCAGTTCAGCCAACGGGGTTCATCTCCTCGCGCGGGATACGGGACCCCCGGGCCGG
Organism: Streptomyces sp. NPDC047017; assembly: GCF_040644175.1. Lineage (NCBI taxonomy): Bacteria > Bacillati > Actinomycetota > Actinomycetes > Kitasatosporales > Streptomycetaceae > Streptomyces > Streptomyces sp. NPDC047017. The sequence goes on from NZ_JBEYVW010000009.1 coordinate 175,894, forward strand.
GGCGGCGGGCGCGGCGGCGGCCGGCGGGGCGTCGGTCATGCGGCGGTACAGGTAGTAGGCCGCGCAGGCGCCCTCGCTGGAGACCATGGTGGCGCCGAGCGGGGTGCGCGGGGTGCAGGCGGTGCCGAACGCGGCGCACTCGGTGGGTTTGATCAGGCCCTGGAGGACGTCTCCGGCCCGGCACACGGCGGGCTCCTCGGTGCGGATGCCGGTGACGTCGAAGCGGTGCTCGGCGTCGTAGGCCCGGTAGGCGTCCGCCAGCCGCCAGCCGCTGGCCGGGATGGGGCCGATGCCGCGCCAGGCCCGGTCGGTGACCTCGAAGACCTCTTCCAGCATGCGCAGGGCGGCCGGGTTGCCGCTCTCGCGCACCGCGCGCGGGTAGGCGTTCTCCACCCGGTGCTCGCCGCGCTCCAGCTGGTGCACGGTACGGCGGATGCCCTCCAGGATGTCCAGCGGCTCGAAGCCGGTGACGACGATCGGGACGCGGTGCCGTTCGGCCAGCTCCGGGTACTCGGCGGTGCCCATCACGCTGCACACGTGCCCGGCGGCCAGGAAGCCCTGCACCCGGCAGGCCGGGGACGCCATGATGGCCTCCACGGCCGGGGGGACCCGTACGTGGGAGACCAGCAGGGTGAAGTTGTCCAGGCCCAGCCGGCGGGCCTGGTGCACGGCCATGGCGTTGGCGGGCGCGGTGGTCTCGAAGCCGATGGCGAAGAACACCACCTGCCGGTCGGGGTGGCGGCGGGCGAGCTGGAGCGCGTCCAGCGGCGAGTACACCACCCGTACGTCGCCGCCCTCGCCCTTGACGCGGAACAGGTCCCGGTCGGTGCCGGGCACCCGCAGCATGTCCCCGAAGGAGCAGAAGATCACCCCGGGGCGCGCGGCGATCTCCAGCGCCTTGTCGATGACCTCCAGCGGGGTCACGCACACCGGGCAGCCCGGGCCGTGGATCAACTCGACCTCTTCGGGCAGCAGTTGGTCGATGCCGTGCCGGATGATCGAGTGGGTCTGGCCGCCGCAGACCTCCATCAGCGCCCACGGCCGGGTGACCGTGGCGCGGATCTCGTCCAGCAGCCGCCGGGCCAGACCGGGATCGTTGAACTCGTCGATGTACTTCATCGGGCCTCCCTCGCGCTCTCCTCGCCCGCCGCGGCCACGGGGGCGGGCGGGGCCGCCGTCCCGGCCTGCTCGGCCGCCTGCCGCCAGGCGTCGCCGAACTCCTCCTCCAGCAGCCCCAGTTGCTCGAACAGCTCCAGGGACGCCCGGGCCGAGGCCTCGTCCAGGCGTTGCAGGGCGAAGCCGACGTGGACGATGACGTACTCCCCCACCCGCAGGTCGGGCAGGTACTCCAGGCACGCCTGCTTGCGCACCCCGCCGAAGTCGATCAGGCCGGTGAGCGGGTCCGCGCGGTGGTCGATGGACACGACCTTGCCGGGCACTGCCAAGCACATGGGTCACTCCGTCTCGTCGCTGGCTGCTGTCTGGTGTCTGCCGCCTGCTGGCTGCTGGCTGCCGCCTGCTGTCTGCTGGCCGTGGTCCGTCGGGCGCCCGGGCCGGGCATGCTCGGTGCGGTGGGGTCATCCGGTGGCCGCCCGGTGCCGTGGGTGCGCGTGCTCGCGCCGGTGGCCGTGCGCCGCGATCATCAGCTGGCCGAGGGCCAGGCCGCCGTCGTTCGGCGGGACCTCGCCGTGGCGCAGGACGGTGAAGCCGTCGCCGGTCAGCAGCGTGGCGCACTCCTCCTCCAGCAGGCCGTTGGCGAAGACACCGCCGCTGAGGACGACGGTGGCCAGCCCGGTGGCCGCGCGGGCGCGCCCGCAGATCCCGGTGACGGCCCGCGCCAGACCCCGGTGGAAGCGGGCCGCGAGCACCGGTGCGGGGACGCCGTGCCGCCGGTCGGCGAGGAGCGCCGCGAGCATGGGCGCGGGGTCGCAGCGCACCGGACCCGCCCCGGTGCCGAGCGCGAAGGGGTAGGCCGCCGCGTCGGCGTCCCGGGCCTCGGTGGCGGCGGCCTCCAGCTCCAGGGCGGCCTGGGCCTCGTACGCCGCGCGGTGGCAGAGACCGGCCAGCGAGGACACGGCGTCGAAGAGGCGCCCCACACTGGAGGTGGGCACGCAGGCCAGCCCGCGTTCCAACTGCCGTCGCAGCACCGTCACTTCGTCGGGTGTGCAGGCGTCGACGCTGGGCAGGCCGGGTTCCCACGGCAGGCCGGCGGCCCACAGCCGGGCCAGTGCCAGGCGGCACGGATTGGCCACCCCCGCGTCCCCGCCGGGCAGCGGTGCGGGGGCGAGGTGGGCGAAGCGGCGGTGGCCCGCGTAGTCCGCGAGGAGGATCTCGCCGCCCCAGACGGTGCCGTCGTCGCCGTAGCCGGTGCCGTCGAAGGCGACACCGATGACGGGTGTACCGCCGTCGAGGCCGTGCTCGGCCATCGCCGAGGCGATGTGCGCGTGGTGGTGCTGGACGAACTCCGGTCCTCGCAGGCCGAGTTGGGCGGCCCGCTGCCGGGCGTGGCGGGTGGAGTGGTAGCCCGGGTGCCGGTCGGCGGCGACGAGGGCGGGGGCGAGGCCGGTCAGGGCGGTCAGGTGCTGCTCGGCGCGGCCGGCGGCCCGCAGCCCGGCCAGGTCGCCCAGGTCACCGATGTGCGGGCCCAGCCAGGCGTACTCGCCCTCACCGACGCAGGGCACGTTCTTCAGGTCGCCGCCCACCGCGAGCGCGGGCCGCACCGGGACGGGCAGGCGCAGCGGGCGGGGCACATAGCCGCGGGAGCGGCGCAGCACCTGCTCGGTGCCGTCGGGGCGGACCCGCAGCAGCGAGTCGTCGCACGGGGAGGCGATGGGGCGGTCGTGCGTGAGCCAGGCGTCGGCCAGGCCGGCCAGCCGGGTCAGCGCCTCCTCGTCGTCGGTGACGATGGGCTCGCCGGAGCGGTTGCCGCTGGTCATCACCAGCACACGGGGGCCGGGCGGATCGCCGTCCAGGCCGAACAGGAGGGAGTGCACCGGGGTGTAGGGCAGCAGCACGCCGAGGTGCGGGCTGCCGGGGCACACCTGGTCGGCCAGGCGCAGTCCGCCGGGCCGCGTCCGCCCGCGCAGCAGGACGATGGGGCGGCGCGGGCCGGTGAGGGCGGCGCGTTCGTACCCGGTCGGCTCCGCGATCCGTTCCACGGTGGCCAGGTCCGCGCACATCACCGCGAACGCCTTGCCGCCGCGTTCCTTGCGGGCGCGCAGGGCGGCGACGGCGCGGGCGTCGGTGGCGTCGCAGGCCAGGTGGTAGCCGCCGACGCCCTTGACGGCGACGATCCGCCCGGCGGCGAGCAGCGCGCGGGCGCCCGCCAGGGCCTCGGCGTCGCGGGCCGGGCGCAGGGCACTGTCCGCGCCGGGCACCAGGCGCAGCCGGGGGCCGCACTCCGGGCAGGCCACGGGCTGGGCGTGGAAGCGCCGGTCGGCGGGGTCGGCGTACTCGCGCGCGCAGGCCGGGCACAGCGGGAAGCCGGACATGGTGGTGGCCGCCCGGTCGTAGGGCATCGCGGTGGCGAGGGTGAAGCGGGGGCCGCAGTGGGTGCAGGTGATGAAGGGGTGACGGTGGCGGCGGTCGGCCGGGTCGGCCAGTTCGCGCAGGCAGTCGGCGCAGGTCGCGGTGTCGGGCGGGAGCTGGGTGCGGCCCGCGGACCGCTCGGTGGAGCGGATGGTGAACGGGTGGCCCGCGCCGGTGGCGGGGACGTCCTCGTGGCCGATGCCGGTCACCGCGGCGAGCGGGGGTGGCTGCGCGGCGAGCCGGTCGCAGAACCGTGCCACGCCGTCCGGCGGTCCCTCGACCTCGATCAGCACACCGGCCGCGGTGTTGCTGACGAAGCCGCCCAGTGCCAGGTCGGCGGCGAGGCGGTGCACGTACGGCCGGAAGCCCACGCCCTGCACCGTGCCGCGCACGGTGAGCCGACGGCGCACCGGCGCGGTGCCGGGCGCCGTCACGAGGCGGGTGCGGGGGCGGTGGTGGCGGCGGGGTGGGGGTGCGTGTGGTGGCCGGGGGTGTCCTGGCCCGCGGGGCTGTGACCGTGCTCGTCGTCGTAGCCGTGACCGTGGTCGTGGTCGTGATTGTGACCGTCGGTGCGGTCGTGACTGTGGTCGTGGTCGTGGTCGTGGTCGTGGCTGTGCGGGCGCGGGGTGAGGGGTGGCTGGTGGGTCGGGGCTCCGTCGCGGACGGCGAGGGCCCGTTCCAGGACGGTGTCGACGCCGGCGCCGGTGCGGGCGCAGGTGCGCAGGATCTCCACGCCGGGGTTGACCCGCTGCACGTTGGCGCGGAAGGCGGTCTCGTCGAAGCCGGCCGGTTCGGCCAGGTCGGTCTTGGTGGTGACGACCAGATGGGCGGAGCCGAAGGCGGTGGGGTACTTCAGCGGCTTGTCCTCGCCCTCGGTCACCGCCATGAGCGCGATCCGCAGGGTCTCGCCGAGGTCGTAGGAGGCCGGGCAGACGAGGTTGCCGACGTTCTCCACGAACAGCACGGCGGTGTCCGGGGGCAGCCAGCCGTCCAGCCGGGTGCGCACCTGGCGGGCCTCCAGGTGGCACAGCCCGTCGGTCAGCACCTGGCGTACGGGGGCGCCCGAACGGGCGAGGCGGCGGGCGTCGTTCTCGGTGGCCAGGTCCGCGGTGAGCGCGGCCACGGGGATGTCCAGGGCGACCGCGCGGGCCAGCACCCGGCCGAGCAGTTCGGTCTTGCCGCTGCCGGGGCTGGACAGCAGGTTCACCACGGTGACGCCCCGCCGCGCGAGGTCGTCGCGCAGGGTACGGGCCAGGTCGTCGTTCTTGGCGAGGACGGCCTCTTTGACGTCGACGGACCGGCACATGGCACTTCTCCTCAAGGTCGGTTCAGGAGGGGCTGGTCGTGGAGGGAGGGCTGGTCGCGCAGGAGGGAGCGGAACGCCTCCGATCCTGGGCTCCACCGGCCGCGAGGTGCGGCAGCGCGGCCGTGGCCGGGGGCGAGGATTGGTCCGGGCGGCTCAACGGCGGGGTGGCCGCGGGGTCGTCCAGCAGGACGGGGACCATCGTGTGCAGGGCCCGCACCGCGTGCTCGACGGCACGGCGCACCGGGTCGCTGAGGCCGGGCATCACGTCCTCGTCGCCGCGCACCCTGATCTCGGGTTCGCAGGCGAGGACGAGGACGCGGGGCAGCGGTCCGTCGCCCAGGTGGGCGGCGAGGGCGAGCACCTTGGCCGGGTCCATGCCGTGGGCCTCGGGCGGGGCGGCGGCCGGGCCGGTGCCGGGCGGGTCGGGTTCGATCAGGGACAGGGTGCCGGGGCGGTGGCCGCGCGGGGCGGCGTCGACGAGGACGGCGGTGTCGTACCCGTCCAGCAGTTCGTAGGCGAGGTCCAGGCCGCGGATGCCGAAGTCCCGGGCCTTCGCCCCGGGCGGCAGCGGGTGGGCCGCGAGGGCCCGCAGCACCTCGGGGCCGAAGGCGTCGTCCGCGAGGAAGATGTTGCCGACGCCCGCGACCAGCAGCCGGGCGGGGGCTTCTGGCCGGGCCGGGGGCGTCATCGGGCGCTCCTGGGGATGGAGGAGGTGGCCGGGGACAGCGAGGAGGTGGCCGGGGACAGCGAGGCGGCGGGTGAGGACAGCGGGTCGGCGGGCGAGGTCGCCGGACACGCGGCGGGGGCCGGCGGGCCCGCGCCGGGAGCCAAGGGGTCCGCGACAGGAGCCAGCGGGTCCGCGGCGGGGGCCAGTGGGTCCGCGGCGGGGGGCAGTGGGTCCGCGGCGGAGGTCAGTGGGTTCGCGGCGGGGGCCAGTGGGTCCGCGGCGAAGGTCAGTGGGTCCGCGGCGGGGGCCAGTGGGTCCGCGGCGAAGGTCAGTGGGTCCGCGGCGGGGGCCAGTGGGTCCGCGGCGAAGGTCAGTGGGTCGGACGGGCCGTTCGGTGTCTTGCGGACGAACGCCGAGCGCAGGGCGTGGTACGGGGCTCCGGGGTCGAAGAAGGTGCCGTGCATCCGGGCGAGTTCGGCGCGGCGGTGGTCGGCGAGCGGCCGTCGTGCCTCGTCGCGTGCGCGGGCCGCCGCCTTGGCGGCGATCCGGTCGCCGAGTCCCGTCGTCCCGGCCAGTTCGGCCGCCCGGCGCTCGGTCTCGGCGGTGAACTCCGCGGCGGGGACGGGCACCAGCCGGTCCACCAGGCCGAGTCCGTGCGCCGTGGTGGCGCTCACCGGCAGGGCCTCGGCGGTCAGCCGTTCGGCGGTGCGCTCCCCGGCCCGCCGGGGCAGGCTGTACGTCCAGTACTCGGAGCCGTACAGGCCCATGCGGCGGTAGTGCGGGTTGAGCACGGCTCCGGTGCGGCACCACACCTCGTCGGCGGCGAGGGCGAGCATCAGGCCGCCGGCCGCCGCGTTGCCGCCGAGGGCGGCGACCACCAGCCGGTCGGTGGTGCGCAGGACCGCCTCGACGAGGTCGTTCATGGCGTTGAGGTTGGCCCAGGACTCGGCGGCCGGGTCGGGGGCCGCCTCGATGACGTTGAGGTGGATGCCGTTGGAGAAGAAGTCGCGGTGGCCGCCGAGGACCAGGACGGAGGCGGGGCGGGTGAGGGCGTGGCGGTAGGCGGCGAGCAGCCTGCGGCACTGGCCGGTGCTCATCGCGCCGCCGGGGAAGGAGAAGCTCAGGAAGCCGACGTCGCCGTGGTGCCGGTAGCGGATGTCGGTCCAGGTGCGCCGCCCGGAGGGCAGTTCGAGCGGGACGGGTGACTCGGGGGGCGCGGTGCGGCCGAGCACGGAGGCGGCCGGGCGCTTGAAGGGCGCCGGGTCGCCGGAGTTCTTGCGCGGCCTGAGTTCCGGGATCCACACGGCGCCGTCCCGGGTGGCCCGGCAGACCGCTCCGGCCCGGGTGGCGAGGAGTTCACCGGGGCGGCCGCGCAGCCGGTCCTCGGGGTGGCCGCCGTGCAGGAAGACCTCCCGGCCGTGGATCTCGTCGAGCACCCCCGGCTGGGAGTCGGCGCCGCGCAGCTTGCGCAGCACGGTGGCGGTGTCGTCCTGCTCCCAGTCGATACGCCGCTGCGGCTGGCGCAGGACGTCGCGCCAGACCACGCGGAGGGCGGGATCGCTCTGCGGGCTCGGCTTGAAGGAGCCGTCCGCGTAGCGCTGGACGGCGAGCAGGACGGCGGCCATGGCGGCGTCGGACACCTCGTTGCGGTACAGGTCGCTCTTGCCGACCGGCGCGGTGCGCAGGGGCACCGCCGCCCAGACGTCGCCGGCGTCCATGCCCGCCTCGGCCTGCAGCACCGTCACACCCCACAGCGGCGCCCGGTCGGTGACCGCCCGGTCCAGGGAGGACGGGCCGCGGTCCCCCGGCGGTCCCGGGTGCACGATCAGGCAGGTGTGCTCCCGCCACAGGTCCTCGGGCAGCGCGGTCTTCAGCATCGGGGCGACGATCAGGTCCGGGCGGGTGCCGGCCACCGCGGCGCGGACGACGTCGGTGCCGTGCGAGGCGAGGACGACGGCCACGCGGTGTCCGTGGTCGGAGAGTTCGGCGTAGACACGCTGGGAGAGGCTGTTGAACGCGCTCGCGACGAGCAGAATGTCCATGACGCGGCATGGTGTCCGTTTCACCGGACGCCGGGAAGGACCGCTGCGGCGTTTCGCCCGCCGCCACCCGGCTCGCGGCAGCACGGCGCGTCGTTACGTTACTTTCCGTTGATATGATGTAACAGTCTGCACATGATCTGGCAGCAGAACATCGACAGGGCCCGCGTCCGGCTCGACCACGGCCCGGCCCCCGTTCGTCACCCTCGCCGGCGCGGACTGCGCGGGGCCCTGCTGGTCGCGGCGACCGCCGCCGCGCTGGCCGGCGGTCCCACCGCGTCAGCCCACCCGTACGGCGGGCTCACCGCCGACTGGGACTCCATCGCCGCCTGCGAGTCCGGCGGCAACTGGCGGGCGAACACCGGCAACGGGTACTACGGCGGGCTCCAGTTCGCCCAGTCCAGCTGGATCGCGGCCGGCGGCCTGAAGTACGCGCCCCGCGCGGACCTGGCCACCCGCCGGGAACAGATCGCGGTGGCCCGGCGGCTGGCCGTCCTCCAGGGCATGTCGGCCTGGGCCTGCGCCTGACGGCGTGACGCTGGGCTTGTGCCTGACGGCGTGGCGCTGGGCTTGTGCCTGACGACGGCGTACCGCCCGCCGCCCGCCCGGCAGGCCCGTCCACCCTGCGGCCCCGTCAGCACATCAGCACAGCACGGACAGCGCGCCGGGAAGCACGCGGGCCGTGACCGGCAGGGCGGCGTCCACCTCGCCGTCGGCGCCGTAGGGGACCGGGCGGTCGGCCTCGACGCGGATCTCCCGGCCGCGCAGGAACCGCACCTCGGGCCGTCCGGCGTGACCGCCCGTCTTCAGCTCGTTCATCAGGGCGAAGAACAGCCGGCGCGGCGCGGCCTTGATCAGCACCACGTCGAGCAGCCCGTCGTCGACCCGGGCGCCGGGGGCGATCATGCGGCCGGAGCCGTAGTAGGCGGAGTTCGCGGCGACCACGGTGTAACCGCGGTGCAGGTGCTCCTCGCCGTCGACGGTGACGCGGTACGTCGCCGTCCGCCAGCCGGCGACGGCCCGCAGCCCGCCCGCGTAGTACGAGGCGGCGCCGCGCAGCAGCCGGGACTGGTTGGCGTACCGGTTGGCGAGCGCGTCGACCCCCGCGTACACACTGCCGAGGACGACGGTGCGCGGGTGGACGGCGGACTCCACCTCGATGGTGTCCACGGCGCGCGGACCGCCGTGCAGCAGCACCCGGGCCAGTGCCTCCGGGTCGGCGGGCAGGCCGAGCGCGCGGGCGAAGTCGTTGCCACGGCCGGCCGGGACCAGGCCCAGCACGCTGCCGGTGCCGCTGAGGGCGCCGCCGACACCGCCCGCGATGCCGTCGCCGCCCACGGCGAGGACGACCCGGCCGCGCTCGCCCGCCTGCCGGGCGAGGTCCTGGGCGTGGGCGAGGCTGCGGCTGTACGCGGTCTCCAGCTCGGCGCCCTCCTCCCGGAGCAGCCGGGCCACCCGGAGCAGGGCCGCGGCGCCGGTGGAACCGCCCGCGGTCGGGTTGACGATGGCGGTGAACTGTCGCATCGGTGGGCCTCCGGGACGGGGACGGGGCGAGGGGCGGCCGGGCAAGGGTCAGCGGGGCGGGGTGAGGGGCAGCAGGACGCCGGGGTTGAGCAGGCCGGCCGGGTCCAGCCGTTGCTTGACGGCTTGCAGGGCTTCGACGCCGAGCGGGCCGGCCTCGCGGACGTACCAGTCGCGGTGGTCGGTGCCCACGCCGTGGTGGTGGCTGATGGTGCCGCCCGCGGCGAGGATCGCCTCGTTCGCGGCGCGCTTGGCGGGCGCCCAGTGCGCCACGGGGTCCTCGCCCTGGGCGGAGACCACGGTGAAGTACAGCGAGGCGCCGTTCTCGTAGACGTGCGAGATGTGGCACATCACCAGGGGCGGGGTGCCGGCCTCGGTGAGCGCAGCGGTCAGCGCGTCGCGCACGGCGGCGTACAGCTCGGGCACCCGGGACCAGAAGGCGGCGGTCTCCAGGGTCTCGGCGAAGGCGCCGACGTCCAGCAGCGCGTCGCGCAGGTACGGCGCCGAGTAGCGGCCGTGGGCCCAGCGTTCGCCCGGCTCCTCGCCGAGGAGGGTGCCGCCGCACTCGCGCAGCACGGCCGCGGCCCGTTCCCTGCGGTGGGCGACGTCCTCGGCGGTGCCCTCGTAGCCCGCGATCGCCTGGCAGCCGGCGGGCTCCGGTGCGCCGGCGGCGCCGATGGCGTCGGGCTGGGCGAGGCCGATCAGCGTCTCGGTCTCGTCGGACAGGCGCAGCACGGTCGGCCGGGGCCCGTCCTGGGCGAGCCGGCGCAGCGCGGTGGCGCCCTGTTCGAAGGAGGCGAACCGCCAGCCCTCGTAGACGCGGGTCCGCGGCAGCGGCCGCAGGCGCACGGTCACCGAGGTGATGACGCCGAACGCGCCCTCGGAGCCGAGCACGAGCTGGCGCAGGTCGGGCCCGGCCGCCGAGCGCGGGGCGCGCCCGGTCTCCAGGGTGCCTTCGGGGGTGGCGAGGGTGAGGCCGAGGACCATCTCGTCGAAGCGGCCGTACCCGGCGGACGCCTGGCCGCTGGAGCGGGCGGCGGCGAAACCGCCGATCGTCGCCCACTCGTAGGACTGCGGGAAGTGGCCGAGGGTGAAGCCGTGCTCGGCGAGCAGTGCCTCGGCGTGCGGGGCGCGCAGGCCGGGCTGGAGGGTGGCGGTCCGCGAGACGGGGTCGAGGGCGAGCAGGCGGTCCATGCGGCGCAGGTCCAGTGCGACGAAGGGGCGCGGGCCCTTCTCCGGCCGCTCGGGGGCGAGTCCGCCGACGACGGAGGTGCCGCCGCCGAACGGCACGGCCGCCAGGCCCTGGCCTACGCAGGCGCGCAGCACGGCGAGGACCTCGTCGTGGTCGCCGGGGAGCACCACGGCCGCCGGGAGGTCGGTGACGTCGCCGCCCCGGATGCGCAGCAGGTCGGGGGTGGACTTGCCGCGGGTGTGGCGGATCCGGGTCCCGGCGTCGGTGCGCACGTGCGCCGCGCCGCCCACGGCGTCCTCCAGGAGGCGGCGGGCGTCGGCGGTCAGCGGTGACTCGGGGACGCGGATCTGCTCCAGCTCCACCGGGGCGGTGCCGTCGGGCTTCACGCCGAGCAGTTCGCGCAGCAGCCCGGTCACCGTGTCGGGCAGCGGTGTGGCCTTGGCCGGGTCGCCCCAGCCGCTCCACAGCATGTCCATGGGTTGTTCCTCACCGGTCGGATCGAGTCGGAGCGAAAGGTGCCGTGCGGCGGGTTCGCCGTACGGGTCCGCGGGTTCGCCGTACGGCTCCGCGGGTTCGCCGTACGGCTCCGCGGGTCGTGGTCGGGTCCGCGGGTCGTGGTCGGGTTCGCTGGTCGGGTTCGCGGGTCGCGGCCCCACCGGGGCGTTACACTGTTACACATGACGCCTATTCGTCACAACAGTGTGGAGAGATCGGACGAGGCCGCCGGGGATCCCGTGCTCGACGCCGTGCGCGACTGCGTCCTGGCCGTCGGGGTCCGTCGTACGACCCTCACGGACGTGGCCCGGCGGGCCGGGGTCTCGCGGATGACGCTCTACCGGCGCTGGCCCGACGTACGGTCCCTGGTGGGCGATCTGATGACCCGCGAGTGGATCGGCGTGGCCACCCGCGCCATCCCCGAACGCCGGCCGGGCACGGACACGCGCGCGGCGATCGTCGACGGACTGGTGGACGGGGTCGCGGCGTTCCGGGCGCACCCGCTGTTCCGCAAGATCGTCGACGTCGATCCCGAACTGCTGCTCCCCTATGTGCTGGACCGGCGCGGCGCCAGCCAGGTGGCCCTGCTCGAACTGCTCGCCGGCGCCCTGCGCGACGGCCACGCCGACGGATCGGTGCGCCCCGGCCACCCCGAACGCCAGGCCCGCTCGCTGCTGCTGGTCGTCCAGTCCTTCACGCTGTCGCTGCGCACGATGACCGACGAGGACGACCCCGACCTGACCTCGGAGGCGTTCCTCGCGGAACTGCGCACCCTCCTGGAGAGGACCCTGACGCCATGAGCCCCGCCTCCCGCCCCGACTCCCCCGACGCCGGTCCCCTGCTCCCGGGGTCCTCGCTGACCGCCGCGCGCCGCGCCCGCGAACTGGCCGGGACCGCCGGTGGTCCGTCCGTGGACGTGCTGGTCGTCGGGCTGGGCGCGACCGGCGCCGGAGTCGCCCTCGACGCCGCCGCCCGCGGCCTGACCGTCGCCGCGATCGACGCCCACGACCTGGCCTTCGGCACCTCGCGCTGGAGTTCCAAGCTCATCCACGGCGGGCTGCGCTACCTCGCCTCCGCCCAGTTCGACGTCGCCCACGAGAGCGCGGTCGAACGCGGTGTGCTGATGGAACGCACCGCTCCCCATCTCGTCGGCGCCCAGCCGTTCGTACTGCCGCTCACCCCGCTGGTGTCCCGGGGCCAGGCCGCCCTGGCCTGGGCGGGTTTCCGCGCGGGCGACGGGCTGCGGCTGGCGGCGCGCACCGCCCGCGCCACCCTGCCGGCGCCACGCCGGCTGTCCGCGGTGGAGACCCGCCACCTCGCCCCCGCCCTGCGCGGCACCGGGCTGCGCGGCGGACTGCTCTCCTGGGACGGCCGGCTCACCGACGACGCCCGCCTGGTCACCGCCCTCGCCCGTACGGCGGCGGCCCGTGGCGCGCGGGTCCTGACCCGGGTGCGGGCACTGCAACTGACCGCCTCCGGCGCCCGGATACGGGACGAACTGACCGGCGAGGAGGGCGAGATCAGGGCGCGTGCGGTGATCAACGCCTCCGGGGTGTGGGCGGGCGGGCTGGTCGACGGCATCCGGGTCCGGCCCTCCCGCGGCACCCATCTCGTCCTGCGCTCCGAGCACCTCGGCCCGCTGCCCGCGGGGCTGCACATCCCGGTCCCCGGCGAGACCAACCGCTTCGTCCTCGTCCTCCCGCAGGGCGACGGCCGCGTCTACGTCGGGCTCACCGACGAACCGGTCGACGGCGAGATCCCGGACGTGCCCGAAGTCCCCGAGACCGACATCGGCTTCCTCCTCGACGTCCTCGGCTCCGCCCTCGACGTGCCCGTCCACCGCGACGACGTGGTGGGGGCCTTCGCCGGGCTGCGCCCGCTGCTGGACACCGGCGCGGAGGGCGGACCCGGCGGGGAGCCGCGGACCGCCGACATCTCCCGCAGGCACGCGGTGCTGACCTCGCCGGAGGGTGTGATCACCGTGGTCGGCGGCAAGCTCACCACCTACCGGCGGATGGCCGAGGACGCCGTCGACACGGCCGTCACCGCGCGCCGGCTCGCCGCGGGCCCCTCCCCGACGGCCACCCTGCCGCTCGTCGGCGCCGCCTCCCCACGCACCCTCGCCGCCCTCCGCGCGCCGCGCCGCCTGATCCGCCGCTACGGCACCGAGGCACCGGCCGTGCACGCCCTGAGCACGGAGGACGCGCGACTGCACGCCCCCGTCCTGGAGGACCACCCCGTCACCCGCGCCGAACTCCTGTGGGCCGTACGCCACGAGGGCGCACTCGACGAGTCCGACCTCCTCGACCGGCGCACCCGCATCGGCCTGGTCCCGGCCGACCGCGCCGCGGCCCTCCCGGCGGCCCGGGAGACGGTGGGCGAGACACTCGGCTCTCGGTAGACCGGGGCGCGGGCGCGGCTGCGTAGTCCAGGTAGCCGGGACCTGACGGCGGCCGAGCGTCGGAGACCGAGGACTCGGTGACGGAACGCTGAGGGACGAGTCGTACCGGCCGAGCGCTGAAGGCCGGGTGCTCGGCGGCCGGGACTCGGCAGCCGCCAGCCGAGTCCCGTCGGCGCGTCTGCCCGCCCGCCCCCAGCCGGCTCAGACCGGCAGACCGGTCGGCCGACCCCCCCCAGGCGGGTCACGCCGCCAAGGTCGTCGGGTCCGTCCCCAGGCGGGTCAGAAGCTGGGCGTGGTGCAGGGTCGAGACGTGGGCGACGAGGTCGGGGTGGCGGAGCAGCGCGGCCGCGTGGCGGTCGTGTTCGTCGGGGGTCAGCAGGCGCCGGAAGTCGGCGGGGGTGCCTGCGGTGGAGCCGTTCTCGGTGAGCGCGGCCACCGCGCGGCCGGCCAGCGCCGGGTCGGTGAGCAGGCAGACGGCCCAGCTCGCGACCACCTCGTCCACCCAGGTGCGCCAGGCGTACGTGTCCGGGTCGGCGGCGGCGCCGTCCGCGCCGGTGATCCAGTCCAGCCGGGCGGAGCCGCCGGGACCGGACATGCCGACCAGTGCGGCGTCCAGGGGGGTCGGGTAGCGCAGTGAGGCCGCGACCGTGACCGCCTGGCGGGCCTGCATCTCGCACAGGACGGACGCCAGGGCGCCGCCGGACGCCGGGAAGGCTCCGGTCAGCCACTGGGAGGTCGCCGCGATGATGGGGGAGAGATCTTCGAGCACTGCCGGGCCGTTCGCACTGGTTTCGCGGACACAGGGACTGTCCGGAAACCGTAGCCCGCGGCTCGGCGACGGCACCATGGCCCGGGCCTCCTCCCTGTCGTGGCTTCCGCCACATCGGGCGGAGGAGGCCCGGGCCATGGTCAGCGGCGGCTCACGCCTCCGCGGGGAAGCGCTCCCAGACGCGGTGGGCGCCCAGGAGCCGGGTGATCTGCTCCAGCGTGGCGGTGCCGCTGTCGCCGACGATCACGCCGGGCGCGTCGGCGGGCACTCCGGCCGCCTCCAGTGCGGCTTCGGCGCCGTGCCACGCGCCGATCGCCTTGCCGTGCCGGAACGCCTCGGACAGCAGCAGCGTGACCCGGGGATCATGGGTGGCCTGCTGGGCGGAGGGCAGCCCGGACTTGGCGTCGCGGGCCCCGTAGGCGTCGGCGCCCACGCCCGGCGTCCCGGCCACCAGGAGGGCGTCGAACTCCACGGACCGGGCGGTGGCGTAGGACCGCTGGACGGTCAGCGCGTCGCCGTCGCCGAGCGTGCCGCCGGTCGGCGCGACGACCAGCGGGACCATGCCCGCGCCGAGCACCGCCTCACGCACGGCCCGTACGCCCTCCAGGTCCCCTTCCGGACCGGTGACGATCCCGATGACCCTGCCGTCCGTGGGCCAGGTCCGCCCGATCTGGGACAGCGCGGGGCTGGGCTGCACATCGGCCGGCACCACCGTGGCCTGCGGCGCGGGCAGGCCGAGCCCGGCGGCGACCTCGGCGCACAGCTCGGCGTCGATGTTGGCCAGCACCTGCAGGCCCCGCTCCTTGATGGCCTGCTCGTAGCACTTGCTCAGCTCGAAGGTGTAGGCGCCGATGATGTGCTCGCGCTCCACCGGGGCCATGCTCAGCCAGAACCGGCGGGGCTGGCTGAAGTGGTCCGCGAAGGTCTCGGGCGCCTCCCTGACCTTCGTCCCCTCCGGGACGCGCACGGGTGCCTCGATGTACGCGCCCATGTCCGCGCCGGCGGTGAACGGGCAGCCGCCGTCCAGGGAGTTGGGCCGGTAGGGGGCCACGCCCCGGTGCACGGCCGTCTGGTGGAAGCTGTCGCGCAGCATGTCGTTGACCGGCGCGTGCGTGCGGTTGATCGGGATCTGCCCGAAGTTGGGGCCGCCCAGGCGGGTGATCTGGGTGTCCAGGTAGGAGAACAGCCGCCCCGCGAGCAGCGGGTCGTCGGTGATGTCGATGCCGGGGACGAGATGGCCGGGGTGGAAGGCGACCTGCTCGGTCTCGGCGAAGTAGTTCGACGGGTTGCGGTTGAGGATCAGCCGTCCGATGGGCTGCACGGGGGCGAGTTCCTCGGGGACGATGTTGGTCGGGTCCAGCAGGTCGATGCCCTCGAAGGTCTGCTCGGGGGTGTCGGGGAAGGTCTGGATGCCCAGCTCCCACTCGGGGTGGGCGCCCGCCTCGATGGCGTCGGCGAGGTCCCGGCGGTGGAAGTCCGGGTCGACCCCGTTGGCGATCTGCGCCTCCTCCCACACCAGGGAGTGCACGCCCAGCTTCGGCTTCCAGTGCCACTTCACGAGTGTCGTCTCGCCCGCCGCGTTGACCAGGCGGAACGTGTGGATGCCGAAGCCCTCCATCATCCGGAACGAGCGCGCCAGGCCCCGGTCGGACATGTTCCAGATGGTGTGGTGGGTGGCCTCGGTGTGCAGGGTGACGAAGTCCCAGAAGGTGTCGTGGGCGCTCTGCGCCTGCGGGATCTCCCGGTCCGGGTGCGGCTTGCCGGCGTGGATGACGTCGGGGAACTTGATGGCGTCCTGGATGAAGAACACCGGGATGTTGTTGCCGACGAGGTCGAAGACGCCCTCGCTGGTGTAGAACTTCGTCGCGAAACCGCGCGTGTCGCGCACCGTGTCGGAGGAGCCGCGCGAACCCAGCACCGTGGAGAAGCGGACGAACACCGGCGTCTCGACGTCCTCCGCGAGGAACGCGGCCTTGGTCACCGAGGCCGCCGTGCCGTAGCTCTGGAAGACACCGTGCGCCGCCGCGCCGCGGGCGTGCACCACGCGCTCCGGGATGCGCTCGTGGTCGAAGTGCATGACCTTCTCGCGCAGATGGTGGTCCTGCAGCAGCACGGGGCCGCGGGGACCGGCCTTGAGCGAGTGGTCGGTGTCGTACAGCCGGGCGCCCTGGGCGGTGGTCAGGTAGCTTCCGCTCTGCGCCATGCGGGCCTGGTCGGCGCCGGTCGGCTGCCCCGTGGGCGAGACGGTCTCCGGTCCGGTCTGGTCCGGCTTGGGCGGCAGCGGCTCCCGGGGCCGGGTCGGCTCGGCCACGGACGGCGACTCGGAACCCGGCTTCCCGGGGATGCCTTCCTGCGGCCCGCCGTCGCCCTGGAGTGCGTCGGCCACCTTGCGGGCGGCATGCTTGATGGGGTTGGCCTCGCTCATCAGTACCGTTCCTCCGGTTCTGGCCGTACCGCCGTGCGCGCGCGTCGGCCGTGTGCTGTCCGATCGCCGGTCGTCTCCGGTCGCGCCGGTTCCCCGTGGGTGAGACCGGACACGGCGAAGGTCAAACAGACATAACACCCTCAACGGGCATCTGCCGTGTCAATCTCTCACGGGGCGCGGACCGGCGCATGGGGCGGGCCGTGAAGGAGTGAACTCCCGGACGCGTCCTCACCTTCGCCCCTCCCTCGTCGGCCACCGCCCCGTCGATCGCCCCCCTCACGTACCCACGGAAAGGCACTCAAGCCCTGCGGATCCATCAGGCTGTGTCGGGACGGCCACGCCGGGTACCCGCCTGCGCACGGTGACCCGGTGAAGGGAGCAGGGCATGACACCGAACGGAGGCGACACGGCTCCCGCCCGGCGGGCGGGATCTCCCGGCCTCCGTCCGGCGGCCGGCGCCACGGCAGGGCCGGTGCACCACGGGGCGCGGCCGCAGGCGGAGCAGGAACTGCCCTGTGACCGCAACCAGGCGATCCTGGAGGCCGCCAAGCAGGTGGGCACCCTCCTCAAGCGCGACGGCCACGCCTTCGCCCTGGCCGGGAGCGTGGCGGTGTACGCGCACGGCGGCAGCGAGAACCTCCAGCACGACGCGGACTTCTGCGTGCTCCCCGAGGACGCCGAGACGGTGGCCGACACCCTGCGCGAGGGCGGTCTGACGGTCTACACACCGCCGGAGGACTGGCTGATCAAGGCCAAGTGCTTCGACCAGGACATCGACGTCATCTTCGAACTCGCCCATCAGCCCGTCTCCCGGGAGATGCTCGGCCGCGCCGAGGAACTGCCGGTCGACTCGGTGCGCATGCCCGTACTGGCCCCGACCGACCTGCTGTGCAGCCTGATCGCCGCGTTCTCCGAGCACCACTGCGACTTCGGGGCCGTCCTGCCCATCGCCCGCGCGCTGCGCGAGAAGATCGACTGGGAACGCGTCCGGCGCGCCTGCGGTGACGAACCCATGCCCGCCTCCTTCTTCTTCCTTCTCGAACGCCTGAACGTCATCGCCCCGCACGAGGAGCAGTCATGAACCAGCACGGCGGAGAGCAGGCCCCCGGCACTCCGGCCGCCGGGGACAACCTGGAGTACCGCGTCGCCCATCTCAGGGAGCGGATCGCCGGCGGGCCCCTCGGCGAACTGGGCGTACGGCTGGAGGTGCGCGGCGAGGCGGTGCTGCTGACCGGCACGGTCCCCTCCGCGCACAGCCGCGACGAGATCTGCGATCTGGTCGACGCGGAACTGCCCGGTCACCCGGTCCACTGCGACATCGCCGTCACCGACGCCTCCTGCCCCGACCACGTGGAGGATCTCGCATGATCCGGGTAGCGGCCGTCGGAGACATCCACATGGCGCCCGAGACGCAGGGCACGCTCCGGCCCGCCTTCGAGACCCTGCCCGACTGCGCCGACCTGCTGCTGCTGGCCGGCGACCTCACCCGGCACGGCACGCCCGAGGAGGCCCGGGTGGTGGCCCGGGAGATCCAGGGCCTGGGGGTGCCGGTCGTCGCGGTCCTCGGCAACCACGACCACCACGACGACCGGCCGGACGAGGTCGCCGCCGTCCTGGAGGACGCCGGCGCGCAGGTCCTGGAGGGCCGCGGAGTCGTGGTGCCGTGCGGCGGTACGCGCGTCGGCGTGGCCGGCACCAAGGGGTTCGGCGGCGGGTTCCTCGGGCGCAGCGCGGGCGAGTTCGGCGAGCCGCTGATGAAGGAGTTCGTCCGGTGCACCCGCCGCTGCGCCGACGGTCTGCGCCGGTCGCTTGAGGAGCTGGGCGAGCAGGGCTGCGATGTGCGGATCGCGCTCACCCACTACTCCCCCGTGCCCGAGACGCTGGCCGGTGAGCCGCCGGAGATCTATCCGTTCCTCGGCAGCTATCTGCTGGCCGAGGCGATCGACACGGCCGGTGCCGATCTCGCCGTACACGGCCACGCGCACGCCGGCTCGGAGAACGGCATGACCAGTGGCGGCGTGCGGGTGCGCAATGTCGCCCAGCCGGTCATCGGGCGGGCCTTCCACGTCTATCAGGTGCACGCCCGGGAGCCGCAGCCCGCCGCCCCGTCGGGCGGACGCACCGGCTGACCGGGCGGCCTCCTGCGTCCGGCGCCCTCGGTCCGACGCCCTCACCCGTCCTGGCACGGCACACCTGCCAGGGCACGGCGGCGGTACCGGACCGTCCAGGTCACCAGCAGGGCTGTCGTGGCGAACTCCACGGCCGTCGAGACGGCGGGCACCTCCCGTACCGGCAGCGTGAGCAGCAGGCCGAACCGCAGGGCGGACTCGGCGACGAGCGCGGTGCCCCAGACGGCGGTCTGGCGGCGGAACATCCGGTCGGTCCGAGGCGTGTTGGCCCCCGCGCGCGGTCGGAAGCGGCGGGCGAGGTAGGCCAGGGCCGGGGTGCGCGTCGCGCAACTGGCGAGGAACACCAGGCCGGCCAGGGCGCTGGTCGCCGGGTCCCGGGCGAGCAGGACCCGTTCGTCACGGGACAGGCACACCAGCAGCAGCATCAGGCCGTAGCTGCCGAGCATCAGCGCGTTGAGCGCGTCGATCCGCCGCGCCCGTGCCGTGGTCCAGACGAGCCGGGCGCCCGCCGCCCCGGCGGCGGCCAGGAGGGAGGCGGTGATGCCCGCCCCGAGGGCCTGCGCGCCGTAGAAGACGCCGGGCGACAGACCGAGGTCGAGCAGCAGACGGAGGCGGCCGGCGGGGCGCCGGGCCCGTCCGCGTCCGGCGGCGGCCGACTGTCCTGCGCGGTCCGCGGGAGTCGGTGCGTGCGCGTGTCGTTCCGCGGCCGGGGTGCTCCGCGTCCCGCTCAGCGTCATGGCCGTGGTCATGGTCCGGGCGACGGCTTCGTGCTGTTTCGTGTCCATGGTGCGAGGCTAGGGACGGCGCGCGCCGCGGTGATCAACCCGTGAGCGGAGACGCGGGTGGATTTCGCGCGGGCCCGGCCTCCACCCGTGGGTGGGTTCCGAGCCGGCCCGGAGAGCGGGGCGCGGCCCTATCCTGGCCCCGTGCACATCTGTTTCGTCTGCAGCGGGAACATCTGCCGGTCGCCGTCCGCCGCGCTGGTGTTCGCCGCGCGGCTGCGCCGGGCGGGCCTGGACCGGGCGGTGCGGGTCAGCAGCGCCGGGATCGGTCCGTGGCATGCCGGTGAGGCGATCGACGAGCGGGCCGGCGCGGCGCTGGCCCGGCACGGCTACCCGGTGGAGCACGTCGCCGCGCAGGTCGGCGCCGAGCACCTGGACGCCGACCTCTTCCTCGCCATGGACCGCGGCCACGAGAAGGCACTGCGCCGTCTCGTGGACGATCCGTCCCGGGTGCGGATGCTGCGCGCCTTCGACCCGGAGACGAGCGGCGACCTCGACGTGCCCGACCCCTATTACGGCGGTCCGGAGGGCTTCGACGAGGTCCTGGCCATGATCGAGGCCGCGGTGCCCGGCCTGCTCGCCTGGGTGCGCGAGCACCTGCCGTCGTGACCGGCGGCGGCCCGGCGAGCCGGGAGGACCCGGGCAGGCCGCGGAACCCGGAGGGCCCGGACAGCCCGCGGAGCCCGGAGGACCCGGCGACCCCGGAGGCCGCCGCGGCCCGGCTGACCGGCTCCGCCGTGCGGGCGCGGCGCCTGCTGTCCGCGACGCTCACCGAGGTGGCCCTCGACGACGGCCGGACGGTGATGGTCAAACGCGGTGAACCGCCGGGCGCGGTGCGCGCCGAGGCCGCGGGGCTGCGCTGGCTCGCCGACGCCGGAGCCGTACGGACTCCCGCGGTGTACGGGGACGATCCGCGCTGGCTGGTGACCGACCGGGTCGCCACCGGCCCGCCGGACGCCCGTGCCGCCGTCCGCTTCGGCCGCGATCTCGCCGCGCTGCACGCCGCCGGGGCGCCCGCGTTCGGGGCGCCGCCGCCCGGCGGCCCGGAGGAGGCGTACATCGGGCTCGCGCCCATGCGCAACACCCCCGGCGGCGACTGGCCGGGCTGGTACGCCGAGCACCGGGTGCTGCCCTACCTGCGCCGCGCGGTCGACGAGGGCGCCCTGCGACCCGGCGGCGCGGCCGTGATCGAGAGAGTACTGGAGCGGCTGCCGGAGCTGGCCGGTCCCCCGGAGTCGCCCGCGCGGCTGCACGGGGACCTGTGGAACGGCAACGTGCTGTGGGGCGCGGACGGGCAGGTCCGGCTGATCGACCCGGCCGCGCACGGCGGCCACCGGGAGACCGACCTCGCGATGCTCCGCCTGTTCGGCTGCCCGCACCTGGACCGGGTGCTGGAGGGCTACCAGGAGGCGGCGCCGCTCGCCGACGACTGGGCCGACCGCGTCGCACTGCACCAGCTCTTCCCCCTGCTGGTGCACACCGTGCTGTTCCGGGGCGGGTACGCGCAGCAGGCGGTCGCCGCCGCCCGCGCCGCCGACCGGTGACGTGACCCACGGCCGACGCGGCCCATGCCGTATCCACGGCCCACGCGGCCCGCGCCGTACCCACGGCCGGCGCGGCCGGTGCCGTACCCACCGCCGACGTGGCGAATCTCGCTCTCGCCAAGTGATCCGTTTGCCATTGCCACGAATGAGCAAGCGATCTCCTGGATGACCCGCGCCGGCAGAGAGGAGCGCCCACCATGGCGGACAACGGAGACGATCTTCGGGCGACCGATGCCGACCCCGGCGCACGCAGACGTCACCGCACGCTGTTCCGGGCGATCGAACGACGCAGGAACCCCCCGCTGCGCCGGACCGACATCACCGTCACCGACGAGAGCGCCGTACGGCGGGCGGTGAAGGCGGCCTCGCTCGGCAATGCCATGGAATGGTTCGACTTCGGCATCTACAGCTATCTCGCGGTCACCATCGGCCATGTGTTCTTCCCGTCCGGGAACGGCACCGTCCAACTGCTGTCGTCGTTCGCCACTTTCGCGGTCTCCTTCCTGGTACGTCCGCTGGGCGGCATGGTGTTCGGCCCGATGGGCGACAAGATCGGCCGCAAGAAGGTCCTGGCCCTGACCATGATCATGATGGCGGTCGGCACCTTCGCCATCGGCCTGATCCCGGCGTACCGGACGATCGGCTTCTGGGCTCCGGCCCTGCTCATCCTCTTCCGCCTGGTGCAGGGCTTCTCCACGGGCGGCGAGTACGGCGGCGCCTCCACGTTCATCGCGGAGTACGCCCCCGACCGGCGGCGCGGCTTCTTCGGCAGCTTCCTGGAGCTGGGCACGCTGGCCGGATACGTCGGCGCGGCGGGCCTGGTGACGCTGCTGACGGCGCTGCTCGGCAGCGACGGGATGGAGTCGTGGGGCTGGCGCGTGCCGTTCCTGGTGGCCGGTCCCATCGGGATGGTCGGCCTCTACCTGCGGCTCAAGCTGGACGAGACGCCCGCCTTCCGGAAGCTGGAGGACGCCTCCGAGCACCGGGCCTCCGAGGCGGCGTCGGCCGTGGAGTCCACCGCCAAGGGAGACATCGCGAAGATCTTCCGGGAGTACTGGCCGACCCTGATCCTGTGCGTCTGCCTGGTCGGCGCCTACAACATCACCGACTACATGCTCCTGTCGTACATGCCGACCTACCTGTCGGACGAGATGGGGTACTCCGAGACGCACGGTCTGCTGATCCTCATCGTCACCATGGTGGTGCTGATGCTGCTGATCAACCAGGTGGGCCGGCTCTCCGACCGGATCGGCCGCAAGCCGGTGCTGATGACGGGCATGGTCGGCTTCCTGGTGCTGTCGATCCCGGCGTTCCTGCTGGTCCAGCAGGGCAGCCTGGTCGCCGTCTCGGGCGGGATGCTGATGCTGGGCCTGTCCCTGGTGTGCCTGCTCGGCACGATGTCCGCGGCGCTGCCCGCCCTCTTCCCCACCCAGGTGCGCTACGGCTCCCTGTCCATCGGTTACAACCTCGCCGCCTCCCTCTTCGGCGGTACGACCCCGCTGGTGATCACCGCGCTGATCTCCGCCACCGGCAGCGACCTGATGCCCGCCTACTACGCCATGGCGGCGGCGCTGGTCGGGGTGGTCGCGGTGGCCTGCATGAAGGAGACCGCGCGCCGTCCGCTGGCCGGCTCCCCACCCTCCGTGGCGACGCCCGAGGAGGCCGCACGGCTGGTGGAGAGCCAGGCTCCGGTGCCCAAGTTCTGACGGGTCGGCCTCAGCCCCCCGGGCTCGGTCCCCGGGGACCGGTCCCTGGGGACCGGGCTCACAGCTGCGGCCGGTGCCCCCGCTCCTGGTGCGGGAACCGCTGGTCGGCGCCGGGCAGCGTCGGCTTCGGCAGCGTCGCCACCTCCTCCTTGGCCTTCTGCAACTGCGCCGCCGTGTCGTGCGGCAGCCGCGGCGGGCGCGGGCGGGCGCGGGAGAAACGGAAGGGCGAGGTGAAGTCCCCGAACGCCTCCCGCCGCCAGGCACTGATGTTGGACTCCTCGACGCCGGTGAAGCGCTCCAGGAACTGCAGCACCGAGGTGTGGTCGAAGGCCTCCGTGGCCACCCAGCCGCCGACCGTCCAGGGGGACACGACGATGGCCGGGACGCGGAAGCCGCCGCCGATCGGCAGCCCCTTGATGAACTCGCCGGACGTGCCCTGGGGCGGGGTCGGCGGGGCCACGTGGTCGAACAGGCCGTCGTTCTCGTCGTAGTTGAGGATGAACGCGGTCTTGCGCCATACCTTCGGGTTGGCCGCGATCGCCTCGATCTTCGAGGCCACGAAGTCGGCACCGGCGGCCGGCAGGTAGTCCGGGTGCTCCGACTGGTAGCTGGTCGGCATGATCCACGAGACCGCGGGGAGGCGGTCGTTGCGGGCGTCGTCCTCGAAGGTGCCCTCCGGCTGGGGGCGCACGCCGCGCTCGTACAGCTCCGAGCCGGGCTGCGCGTTCTTGAAGGCGGCGAACTGCTCCAGCATGTTGCAGCCGTAGTCGTCGTCCTGCTGGTACACCTTCCAGCTGACCCCGGCGGCCTGCAGCCGCTCCGCGTACGTCGTCCAGCGGTACGGAGTGGGCGCGGAGTTGCTGATGACCGGGCCGCCCTGGGTGCCGCCGGGGTCGATCGTCCCGGTCATCCACATCAGCCGGTTCGGCCAGGTCGGCCCGAAGACCGAGCAGAAGTAGTTGTCGCAGATGGTGAACGTCTCGGCCAGCGCGAACTGGAACGGTATGTCCTCGCGCGTGTAGTAGCCCATGACGTAGGGGCCGTTGACGCCGTCCGCCTTGCGGTGCGCGGGCAGCCAGCGGTCCATCTTGCCGCCGTTCCACGCCTCGTGCTGCACCGACCAGGCGTGGCTCGTCGAGGGGATGGCCTGCGCGCTGGACTTGTGGGTGTCCAGGTGGAAGGGGAGCAGGTAGCCCCGGGGGTTCTCGGTGTCCGGCTGGTAGAAGACCGAACGCCCGTTGTCGAGCTTGATCGCGTCGCGGTCGCCGAAGCCGCGGACTCCCTTGAGGGTGCCGAAGTAGTGGTCGAACGACCGGTTCTCCTGCATCAGCAGGACCACGTGCTCGATGTCACGCAGCGAGCTGTGCCGGGGCGGCTCGGCGGCGACGGCCTTCTGGACGCTCGGCGGGAGGAGGGAGAGCGCCGCGGCGCCGCCCAGCGCGCCCGCGGCCGAACCCAGGAGTCTGCGGCGTGTCAACTCGGCCATGATTACCCCTTCTTGAGCGGGAAAGGCTCTCACGTGTCACGTCCCGCCCGGGTGCGGAACGGACCGCCGACCACTCTCTGCCCGTCCCGGCAGCGGGAATCAGGGGATGCGAGTGAACAAGTGGCCAACGTGTGGGATGAGTTTGGCCAAGCCATGACCGGGTGCGCGGACACAGCGCGCGATGTCGCGCACAGAGTCGATTTCATCACCGGGTAGGACCAACGCACCGTCAGCCGGCCCCCGCCGTACCGATCCCGTCCGCGTCCCCTCGGGCGGACGGTGCGCAGGGCGTACGCCGGGGCACGCAGGCGAACGTACGGCAGGGGCAGCGCACGGCGGCCCGCCAGCACCGATGGCTCGCCTCCGTACACCCCTGGGTCCGTACGGCCGTACGGCCGTACGGCCCACCCGGCACGCCCGGCACGCCCGGCCTCATGATCGCCTTCCCCGGTACGGCCGCGCGGGCGCGATACGCTGCGGGTGCCGGCGTCCGTCGGCGACGTCACCCTCGCATCGGTGCACGCGGCTGGGAGAAGGGCGGGTGCGGACGGATGGACTGGCGTGACTTCGCCGAACAGATGGCCGACCTCGCCCGGCGTCTGCTGGCCCAGGATTCCGCCCAGGCGACCCTGGACGAGATCGTCCGCGCGGCGGTGGAGCTGATCGACGGGTGCGAGGCGGCCGGGGTGCTCGCGGTGCGCCGGGGCCGTGCCGTGACCCTGGCCGCGACCAGGGACATGGTCGACCGGTCCGACCGGTTGCAGGGCGAGCTGGGCGAGGGACCCTGCTTCGACGCCGCCCGCCGGGTCGACGGCGACCGGCTGTTCCGCATCACCGACATGACCGAGCCGCAGCCCGACTGGCCGCGGTACGCGCCGGCCGCCCGCGACCTGGGCATCGGCAGCATGATGGGCTTCCTGCTGTACACGGACGAGCAGGACTTCGGGGCGCTGGACTGCTACTCCGGCCGCCCCGGCGCCTTCACCCGGGAGAGCGAGACGGCCGGCTGGCTGCTCGCCTCGCACGCCGCCGTCGCCCTGGCCGGTGCCCGGACCGTCGACCAGCTCGAACACGCCCTGGAGACCCGGCACGCCATCGGTGAGGCCATGGGCATGCTGCGCGAGCGCCACCGGCTCAGCGAGGACGACGCCTTCGCGGTGCTGCGCCGCATCTCCCAGCACCACAACATCAAGCTCCGCGACGTGGCTGAGAACATCCGCGACCGGGCCCGCGAGAAGCCCTGACGGACGCCCCCGCCAGCACACCCGCGGCAGGCCCGTGGCGCACCCGCGGCACGCCCGGACCCCGCCCCGCGGCCCGCGCCGGGTGCGCGGCGGGGGCCATCTGGCGCATCCTTGCTGTGTCGTCCTCAGACGGCGCAGGGACGAGGTAGAGCCGATGACGGGCAGAGCCGAGCAGGCGCACCGGACGGCGGCCCGGCTGGGCGCGCTGCTGGCCGACGCCGCGGTCGGGGCGATCGGCGCGGCCGACGGCCTGGCGGCCGGGCTCTACCTGCGGTCGGGCACGACGCCGGGGCTGCTCAGGCTGGCCGTGCTCGCGGGACTGCCCGCGCCGCTGTTCCGGCCCTGGTGGCGGATGGACGTGGACCGCGGGTTCCCGGTCGCCGACGCCTACCGGCTGGGCCGCCGGGTGGTGCTGCCCAACGCGGCCGAGGCCATGCGCCGCTATCCGCAGTTCGCGGCCGGCCTGCCGTTCCCGTTCGGCTCCCTGTACGTGCCGGTGACCGGCGGGGCGGCCACGTTCGGGGTGCTGGCCGTGCTGCGCCGGTCCGTGCCGGAGGCGGAGACGGCGGAGGCCGCCGAGCTGCTGTCCTGCCGGGACCGGGTGACGCGGGCGGCCGAGCGGCTGGGCGCGGAGCTGGCGCGGTGGGAGCACGGCGGCGGCCCCGCGGTGGTCTGGGACGGGGAGCCGCTGTCCGTCCGGCCGCCGGCCGCCCGGGCCGTCGAAAGCCGGGTCGGGCGGTTCGTCTGGGACCCGGTGAGCGACACCGTGAGCGCCGACGAACGCTTCCACGTCCTGCTGGGCCGCCCGGCCGCGGACTTCGCCGGGACCGGCCGGGCCCTCGCGGAGACCGTGGCGGCCGGGGAGGGCCATCAGGTGCTGGCCGCGCTGCGGGAGACCGCCGCGGGCCGGCCGCCCGCCCTGCCGCTGCCCGTGCGCACCGCGGCCGGCGCGCTGCGGCTGATGGAGCTGTGGGCGCCGCAGGCCGGGCGCGCGCCGGGCCCGTGCCGGGTGAGCGGCACCCTGCGCGATCCGGGTCCCGGCCCGCTGGGCGACGCGGCGGCCGATCTGCTGCCGGACGGCGTGCTGTGCGCGGACCGACTGGGGACGGTGGTCTACGCCAATCCGCGCGCCGCGCAGCTCCTGGGCCGGCCGCGCAGAGCACTGGTGGGCCGGCCGCTGTGGGACAGCGCGCCGTGCCTGAGCCATCCGGCGTGCGAGGACCACCTGCGCGCGGCCCTGCTCTCGCCGGGGCCGGTGCACTTCCACGTCAGCCGGCCGCCCGCGGACGACAGGGCGGCGGCCGCCGACCGGCACGACGGCGCCCTGCTCGCGCTGTCCGTGCACGCCGGCCCCGACCTGCTGACCTGTGTCGTCCGGCCGGCCGAGCAGCCCGTCCTGCCGGTGGACGCCGCCGCCCTGCCCGCGGCCCCGGCCCAGCCGGCCGAAGGACCCGGCGGGACCCACGGGCCCGCTCCCGGGTCGCCCGTGTCCGGTTCCGGTGCGGCCGCGCACCTGTACCGGCCGATCGTGCTGGCGATCGCCCTGACCGAGGCCGTCACCGCCCGCCAGGTGTCGGCGGTGGTCATGCGGGAGCTGCTGCCCGCCTTCGGCGGCAACCGGCTCGCCATCTACCTGCTCCAGGACCGGCATCTGTACCTGGCCTGGGAGACCGGTTTCCCCGACGGCTTCCTCGCCCCGTTCGAGGGGGTGGGCCTGGACGCCCATGTCCCCGGGGTGGAGACGCTCACCACCGGGCACCCGCTCTTCTTCGACTCCATGGACCAGATGGCGGCCACCTACCCGGGCCTGGCCCTGGACGCCGACGTGGGCTCGCGCGCCTTCCTGCCGCTGATCGCCTCGGGCCGCCTGGTGGGCTCGTGCATCCTGGGCTTCGACCGCCCGCGCGGCTTCAGCGGCGAGGAACGCACGGTGCTGACGGCGCTCGCCGGGCTGATCGCCCACGCGATGGAGAAGGCACAGCGCTACGACACCGAGGCCGCCCTCGCCCGCGGCCTCCAGCAGGCGCTGCTGCCCCGGCGGCTGTCGGTCCACCCGGAGGTGGAGACCGCCGGACGCTATCTGCCCGGCACCCAGGGCATGGAGATCGGCGGGGACTGGTACGACGTGGTGGCCGCCGGGGACGGGCTGGCCCTGGTCATCGGGGACGTCCAGGGGCACGGTGTGCAGGCGGCCGCGACCATGGGGCAACTGCGCAGCGCGGTACGGGCCTTCGCGCTCGGCGACCGGCCGCCCGACGAGGTGCTGAGCGGCACCAACCATCTGCTGACCGACCTGGACCCCGGGCAGTTCGCGAGCTGCTGCTACGTCCGGCTGGACCCGGTCACCGGTGTGGCGCGGGTGGCCCGGGCGGGGCATCCGCTGCCCGTGCTGCGCCACCCGGACGGCCGCACCGAGGTCTGTGACGTGCCCGGCGGTGTCGTCCTCGGGGTGGAGCCGGGCGCCCGCTATCCGGTGACGGAACTGCGGCTGGCACCGGGCGCGATCCTCGCCCTGTACACCGACGGGCTGGTCGAGCGGCCGGGTATCGACATCGACGACGGGGTCGGCGCGCTGTGCGTCGCCCTGGCGCGGGTCGGGGCGTCGGCCGCGCGCCCCGGCGGGCGGCCGCTGACGAGCGTGGCCGACCGGCTCACGGCGACGGCCCGGCACTCCGCCGACCGGCCCGACGACATCACCCTGCTGCTCACCATGCGGCGGCCCGCGCCCCCGGCCCGCGCGGGCGCCTCGCGGCTCCGGCGCGCGTCCTCATGAGAAGGATGTGACGGGCCTCGCCTCACCGGGCGCGACAGTGTAGACATGGCACATGGTCCGACTCCCGGGTCGAACCGGCACCCGGTCGACCAGCCGCCTGCGCGCCCAGCGCCTCCAGCCCGGCCCCGCGCTCCGCGCCCGCGAGCGCGCCGAGCGCAGTCGTGCCTCGGGTGGCCGGGCCGGTCGCCTGCGGTCGACGCTGGGCGCGCGCAGCGTCGCCGGCCAGGTGTTCGTGCTCCAGGTCGTCATCGTGCTGCTGCTGGTCGTCGGGGCCGTGGTGGCGCTGGTCCTCCAGGTGCGGCACGACAGCACCCAGGAGGCGCGCAACCGTTCCCTGGCGGTCGCGCAGACCTTCGCCGACGCGCCGGGCACCCGCGCGGCGCTGGCCGCGCCGGACCCGACGGCGGTGCTCCAGCCGCGCGCCGAGGCCGCCCGCAAGGCCGCGGACGTGGACTTCATCGTGGTGATGAACACCGCCGGGATCCGCTACACCCACCCGATGCCGGACCGGATCGGCAAGCGGTTCGTCGGCACCATCGGGCCCGCGCTGCACGGGAAGCCCGTGGTGGAGGAGATCAACGGGACCATAGGGCAGCTCGTGCAGGCCGTGGTGCCGGTCAAGGCGCCGGACGGCACAGTGGTGGGGCTGGTCGCGGCCGGCATCACCACCCGGAACACGGGCAGCCTCGCGGACCGGCAGCTGCCGGTGGTCCTGGGCGCGGCCGCCGCGGGCCTGGCCCTGGCCACGGCGGGGACCGCGCTGGTCAGCAGGCGGCTGCTGCGCCAGACCCACGGGCTGGGGCCGGGCGAGATGACGCGGATGTACGAGCATCACGACGCGGTGCTGCACTCCGTCCGCGAGGGAGTGATCATCGTCGGCGACGGGGGCGAGCTGCTGCTCGCCAACGACGAGGCGCACCGGCTGCTGGGGCTGCCCGAGCACGCCGAGCGGCGGCGGATACTCGACCTCGGTCTTGACCCCGCCACCGCCGCGCTGCTGACGTCCGGGCGGGTCGCCACCGACGAGGTGCAGCTGGTCGGCGACCGGCTGCTGGCGATCAACCAGCGCCCCACCGACCTGGAGGGCGGCCCGTCGGGCAGCGTGGCCACCCTGCGCGACTCGACGGAGCTGCGCGCGCTGTCCGGCCGCGCCGAGGTGGCCCGCGAGCGCCTCCGCCTGCTCTACGACGCCGGGGTGGGCGTGGGCACCACCCTGGACGTGACCCGGACCGCCGAGGAGCTGGCGCGGGTGTCGGTGCCCCGGTTCGCGGACTTCGTCACCGTGGACCTGTACGACGCCGTGCTGCGCGGCGAGGAGCCGGAGCCGGGGGCCGCGCTGCGCCGCACGGCGTCCCACGGGGTCCGCGCGGGCGCCCCGCTGTACCCGGCCGGCCGGCAGATCCACTTCATCGACTCGTCCCCGCAGGCGCACAGCCTGGCCTCCCGCCGGGCGGTCCTGGAGCCGCGGCTGGAGGCCGCGCCGGGCTGGCTGGCGCAGGACCCGGACCGCACCGAGGAGATCGTGCGCTTCGGCATCCACTCGCTGATCACCGCGCCGGTGCGGGCGGGGACCGTGGTGCTGGGCCTGGTCAACTTCTGGCGTTCGGAGAAGACGGAGCCGTTCGACGCCGAGGAGCTGGCCCTCGCCGAGGAACTGGTCGCGCGGGCCGCGGTCTCCATCGACAACGCCCGCCGCTACACCCGCGAGCACGGCATGGCCGTCACCCTCCAGCGCAGCCTGCTGCCGCGCAGCCTGCCCGAGCAGAACGCCCTGGACATCGCCTACCGCTACCTGCCGGCGCAGGCGGGCGTGGGCGGCGACTGGTTCGACGTGCTGCCGCTGTCCGGGGCGCGGGTCGCGCTGGTCGTCGGTGACGTCGTCGGCCACGGACTGCACGCGGCGGCCACCATGGGCCGGCTGCGGACGGCGGTGCACAACTTCTCCTCCCTGGACCTGCCGCCCGACGAGCTGCTGGGCCTGCTGGACGAGATGGTCGCCCGCATCGACCAGGACGAGTCGGCGGACGGCACCGGCGCGCCCGTCGTCGGGGCGACCTGCCTGTACGCGATCTACGATCCGGTCTCCCGGCGCTGCGCGATCGCCCGCGCCGGGCATCCGCCGCCCGCCGTGGTCGCCCCCGACGGCACGGCCGCCTTCGCCGACGTGCCGGTCGGGCCGCCGCTCGGCCTGGGCGGGCTGCCGTTCGAGACGGCCGAACTGGAGCTGGCGGAGGGCAGCCGGCTGGTCCTGTACACCGACGGGCTCGTGGAGGACCGCAAACGGGACATCGACGCCGGCCTGGAGGAGCTGCGCACCGCGCTGGAGGCGGCCGGCGGGTCGCCCGAGGAGACCTGCCGGGCCGTGCTGGACTCCCGGCTGCCGTTCCGCCGGGGCGACGACATCGCGCTGCTGGTCGCGCGGACCCGGGCGCTGGGCGCGGACCGGGTCGCCGAGTGGGAGGTCCCCTCGGACCCGGCGGCCGTGGGGGAGGTACGCGCCTCGGTGAGCCGGCGGCTGGCCGAGTGGGGCCTGGACGAGCTGACGTTCACCACGGAGCTGGTCCTGAGCGAGCTGGTCACCAACGCGATCCGCTACGGCGGCGCGCCGATCCGGGTCCGGGTGCTGCGCGACCGCGCCCTGATCTGCGAGGTCTTCGACAGCAGCAACACCTCGCCGCACCTGCGCTACGCGGCGTCCACCGACGAGGGCGGGCGGGGCCTGTTCCTGGTGGCGCAGCTCGCGGAGCGCTGGGGCACCCGCTACACGCCCTCGGGCAAGGTCATCTGGGCGGAACAGCCCCTGCCGTGAGCCGGGCGGCGCCCCGCCGGGGCCGGTCAGCCCAGGGCGCGGTCCAGGTTGTAGGCCGCGCTGATCAGGGACAGGTGGGTGAACGCCTGCGGGAAGTTGCCCTGCTGCTCGCCGGTGCGGCCGATCTCCTCGGCGTACAGGCCGAGGTGGTTGGCGTAGGTGAGCATCTTCTCGAAGGCGAGGCGGGCCTCGTCCAGCCGGCCGGCCCGGGTGAGGGCCTCGACGTACCAGAAGGAGCAGATGGAGAACGTGCCCTCGTCGCCGCGCAGGCCGTCGGGGCTGCCGTGGGGGTCGTAGCGGTGGACGAGGGAGTCGGAGACCAGGTCCTCGGTGAGCGCGTCGAGGGTGGAGAGCCACTTGGGGTCGGTCGGCGCGATGAACTTGGCCAGCGGCATCATCAGCACGGCGGCGTCCAGCACGTCGCCGCCCTCGTACTGGACGAACGCCTGCCGCCGCCGCGACCAGCCGCGGTCCATGATGCGGCGGTAGACGGCGTCCCGGGTGCGCTGCCAGCGCGGCAGGTCGGCGGGCAGGCCGCGGCGGTTGGCCAGCCGGACGGCGCGCTCGACGGCGACCCAGCACATCAGCCGGGAGTACAGGAAGTCCCGACGGCCGCCGCGGGTCTCCCAGATGCCCTCGTCGGGCTGGTCCCAGTTGTCGCAGACCCAGTCCACCAGCGCGCACACGTCGTCCCACTGGGCGCTGGAGATCGGCTCGGCCCACTTGTCGTAGAGGTAGATGGAGTCGATCAGGGCGCCGTAGATGTCCAGCTGGAGCTGGTCGGCGGCGGCGTTGCCGATGCGGACCGGCGCGGAGCCCTGGTGTCCTTCGAGGTGGGTCAGTTCGTGTTCGGGCAGTTCGGTGCGGCCGTCGATGCCGTACATGATCTGCAGCGGGCCGGTGGCCTTGCCGTCGCCCGGGCTGACGTGCCGGGTCACGAAGCGCATGAACGCGGCGGCCTCGCCGCTGAAGCCGAGCCGCAGCAGCGCGTAGACGGCGAACGCGGCGTCGCGCACCCAGACGTAGCGGTAGTCCCAGTTGCGCTCGCCGCCGATCCGCTCGGGCAGGCTCGTGGTGGGCGCGGCGACGATGGCGCCGGTGGGGGCGTAGGTGAGCAGTTTCAGGGTGAGGGCGGAGCGGTGCACCATCTCCCGCCAGCGGCCCCGGTAGCGGGACTGCGCGCTCCAGCGCCGCCAGTAGGCCACGGTGGCGCAGAACTGCTCCTCGGCCTCCAGGCGGGCGCATCTGCGCGGGGCCACCTCGCCGCCGACCTGGTCGAGGGCGAAGACGGCCGACTCGCCCTCGGTGAGCTTGAAGTCGGCGCGGACGTCGGGTCCCTCGGTCTCCAGCGGCACGGTGGCCGTCAGCGCGAGGGACAGGGCGGCGGACTCGAACAGGACGACCCGGCCCTCGGTGCGGACCGTGTGCGGGTCGGCGCCGTAGCCGAAGCGCGGCGCCACCCGGGCGCGGAACGGCAGGGTGCCGCGCACGCACACCACGCGCCGGATGAGCCGGTGCCGGTCGGCCTCCCCGGCCTGGGCGCTGTCGCCGGTCACCGGCATGAAGTCCTGCACCTCGCCGACCCCGTCCTCGGTGAAGAACCGGGTGATCAGCACATTGGTGTCGGGGAAGTAGAACTGCTTGGTGCGGACCCCGTCGGCGGCGGCGAGTTCGAAGCAGCCGCCGCGCTCGGCGTCCAGGACGGCGGCGAACACGCTGGGGGCGTCGAAGGAGGGGCAGCAGTACCAGTCGATGGTGCCGTCGGTGCCGACCAGGGCGACCGTGCGCAGGTCGCCGATGAGGCCGTGGTCGGCGATCGGGACGTACCGGCGCGGGCCGGCCACGGGCGGGGGACTCGGGGTGTCGGCCATCGCGGCGGCCTCCTGTCCGGGTGCGCGGGCGCTCCCGGTCCGGCCGTCGCGCCCGGCCGTCCCGGGCCCTACCAGCTTACGGAGCGCGCGGGCGGAACGGAGGTTTTCCCCTCCGGCGGGCAGGTACTCCCCCAGCGGGCCGCTGCCGGCCCGGCCGGTGCGGCGGGCCCTTCCGGATGCAGGGTGCGGCGCGGCGGGCAATCGTAAAGGGAGGTCCCGGTCCCGCGGCGCGGGCGGCGCAGTCCCGTCCCGCGCGGGACCCGGCCGGACCCGAGGAGGACACATGTCGACGTCACAGCCCGACGCATCATCCCGTTCGTCCGGGGACCGTTGCACCCCGGACGATGTGCTCCACGCCCGTACCGGCACCGACGTCTCGCCCGAGGACGTCGTGCTGGCCGCGGGCCGTGACATCACCCCCCGCAACCTGGAATGGGCCAAGCGCAAGATCGAAACGGAGGGCCCGGCCGCCCTGGACAAGCTGCTGCCCTAGCCCGCGGCGGGGCTACCGCAGTCCGTCGTACCGTCGTGGTCCGTCGTGCCGGTGGGCCCGGAGCGAGGTGCTCCGGGCCCACCGGCGCGTGAAGTGATCAGGGGACGGGACACGGGATCAGGGGCGGGTCTCCTCGTCGGGGAGGGCGCTGTCGTCGTCGACGACGTGCACGGCGGCCTCCTCGGCGCCCGCCGCTCCCGCGTCGATGCCCTCGTCGAAGGCGACCTCCTCCTTCGTGGTGTCGGGGTGCGCGCCCTCGTCCGGGGCGACCAGGCGGCCGGCCCGCTCGTCGCCCGCCTCCGGGTCGACCGGCTCGCCCTCGCCGCCGGGCAGGTCGCCCACCCCGTCGCCCTCCGGCTCCTGCACGTCCGGCTGTTCCTGGGCCAGCCGCTGGTCGAGGGTCTCGCCGTCGTGCTGCTCGGCGGCCGTGGTGCCGTACTTGTCGACGCCGAGCGGCTTCTCCGGCGGGGAGTAGCCCTCGTCGAGGGTGTCGTCGTAGGTCCGCTCGCCGATCGCGTCCTGCATGTCCAGCGGCGCGGCGTCCTCCTGCTCCTCGTTGGTCCCGGTGGGCTGGTAGGCGTCGTCGGCCATCGGATCGGTGCTCACGGGTGTGCCTCCCTCGCGGCGACTGGGGTCGTGGGTGTCATGATCCGCATTTCCCGCCGCGCCCGCTCCAATCACCCCTGCCGCGGATTCGCCCGGTCCGGCCGTGGGCTCACTCGGAGGCCGGGTCGGTGGAGGCGGCCAGGCCCGCGGTCCACTTCTCCTCGATGCGGCCGACCTTCCACACCACCAGGGCGATGACCCAGGTGACGAAGAACAGGCCCACGATGACGAACCCGATGACGTTCAGGTCCAGGCCCGCGACCCAGTCCCAGAAGAAGCCGTGCAGGCCGAGCTTGTCGGCGAGCAGGCCCAGCAGTTCGACGGTGCCGATGATGAGGGCGACCGCCACCGACAGGCCGGTGATCGTCAGGTTGTAGTAGACCTTGCGGACGGGCTTGGAGAAGGCCCAGCCGTAGGCGAAGTTCATGAACGAGCCGTCGATGGTGTCCAGCAGCGACATGCCCGCGGCGAACAGCACGGGCAGGCACAGGATGGCGTACCAGGGCAGGCCGGAGGCCGCGCCGGAGCCGGCCAGCACGAGCAGGGCGATCTCGGTGGCCGTGTCGAAGCCGAGGCCGAAGAGCAGGCCCAGCGGGTACATCTGCCAGGGCTTGTCGATCGCCTTCATGACCCGGCCCAGCAGGCGGTTCATCAGGCCCCGGCTGTTGAGCTGCTCCTCCAGGGCGGCCTCGTCGAAGTGGCCCGAGCGCATCTGCCGGAACACCTTCCAGATACCGGCCAGGATGACCAGGTTGATGATGGCGATGACGTACAGGAAGGTCCCGGAGACGGTCGTGCCGATCAGGCCGGTGACGTCGTGCAGCTGGGAGTCGTCGTCGCTGACCGGCCCGGCCAGCGCCCGGACGCCGAGCGAGAGCAGGAAGGCGAGGCCGAAGACGATGCTGGAGTGGCCGAGGGAGAACCAGAAGCCGACCGAGAGCGGCCGCTGCCCCTCGTTCATCAGCTTGCGGGTGGTGTTGTCGATGGCGGCGATGTGGTCGGCGTCGAAGGCGTGCCGCATGCCCAGGGTGTACGCGGTGACGCCGATGCCGATGCCGAAGGACTTGGTGCCGATGCTGTAGTGCTCCGGCGCGACGATCCAGACGAGCGTGAACCAGCCGATCACGTGCAGCGCGAGCACGAACGCGGCCATGCCGCCGATCCTGGTCCACTCCTGGCGCGTCATCGATCTGCGGACGCGGTGCCAGGCCGAGCGCTCGGTCTCGGCCGGGGCGGTGAGCAGGGGAGTGGAACCGGAGGGGGCCGTCATGGCGAGGGACTTTCCTTTGCGGCGGAGCGTGCGGGCGGCTGCGTGGCGCAGTCTTCTGCCATCCTCCCCCACCTGCACATCATGTGCAGTAAAGCCGACGGCTGGTCTTGACCATGGGAGGGAAAAGTCCGGCGTGGCGTCCCGAACCGCCGTTCGGCCAGGTCAGGCCGCCGACGGGGTGTTACGCGGACGTGCCCGACGAGTCGGGCACGGAAAGGGCCGGCCGGACCGCTATCGTCTCCGGTAGACGGTCTACAGATCTGTAGTCACTCTTCGGGTACCGCTCCCCCGCGCCCCCGACCCGACCGGAAGGGCCCGCGACGATGATCGCACCCCCGCACCTGTCGTCGCAGCCCGCTGTCAATGTGCTGGACGCCCAGTCGCTGCTGGCCGCCTTCGGCGTGCTCGGCGTCGGCGTGGTGATGTTCGCCGAGACGGGACTGCTGATCGGGTTCTTCCTGCCCGGCGACTCGCTGCTCTTCACCGCCGGGCTGCTGTGCACGGGCACGGCGGACCGGGGCGTGAGGCTGTCGCTGCTGCCGCTGCTCGCCGCCGCCGTGCTCGGGGCGCTCACCGGATCGCAGTGCGGCTACCTGCTGGGGCGCAGGGCGGGCGGCGCCCTGCTCGCCCGCAGCCGCTCGCCACGGCTGCACGCGGGCGCGCGGCGCGCCGAGGAACTCCTGGAGCGCTACGGGCAGGCCAAGGCGATCGTGCTGGCCCGTTTCGTGCCGGTGGTGCGGACCGTGCTCAACCCGATGGCGGGCGCCCTGGGCGTGCCGCTGCGCACGTTCACGGTGTGGCAGACGGCCGGCGGGCTGCTCTGGAGCGTCGGCCTCACCCTGGCGGGGTACGGGCTGGGCTCGACGATCCCGGATGTCGACCGGTACCTGCTGCCGGTCATCGCCCTGATCGTGCTCGTCTCGCTGGTCCCGCTGGCGACCGAGGTGCTGCGCTCGCGCCGGGCGGCGAAGGCCGGGGAGGCGCGCGGATGACGCCCGCGCCGGTCGTATGAGGCGCCGGGACGCCGTGGACCTGGCGGGTGGTGCGTGGCTCGGCGCCTGGGCGGCGTTCGTCGTGGTCGGCCTGGTCGTCGTGGGCGGCGGCGGTGCCCCGCTGTCGATCGACAGCTCCTTGCTGTCCTGGTCGACGGGCCACCGCCCCGGGATGGCGGTGGCGACGGCCCGGGTGCTGACGGCCACCGGGACGGGCGTCGTCCCGTACGCGCTGGTACTGGTGGCCGGTGCGGTGCTCGGCGGCACGGCGCGCACGCGGACGGTCGCGGCGGGGCTCGGCGTGGCCTGCCTGGTGCTGGGGCAGGCCGTGCGGTACGGCGTGATGGAGCTGGCCGCCCGGCCGCGTCCGCCGCGGCAGGACTGGGCGACGTACGCCTCGGGCTGGTCCTTCCCGTCCGGGCACACGGCCACCTCGGCGCTGACCGCCGGGCTGGTGATCCTCGCGATCGTGCTGCGCGCGCCGCGCGGCCGGACGGCGCTCTGCCTCGCCGTGGGCTGCTGGGGCGTCCTGGTGGGGCTGACCCGGGTGTACCTCGGGGTGCACTGGTTCAGCGACGTGATCGGCGGGTGGCTGTTCGCCGCCGGCTGGCTCGGGCTGTGCGGGTGCGCGGCCGCGTGGTGGCTGCCCGCCGGTGCGGTGGCCGCCGTCGCGGGGAGGCCGGACGACTCCGGCCCGGCGGACGAGGCCCCGGGGCAGGAACCTCCCGGCGGGCCGCCGCGTACGTACTCCATGTGACGGGTCCGCGTGCGTATCCGGCGTGACGGGTCCGCGTGCGTATCCGGCGTGACGGGCCCCGCGTACGTACTCGGTCTGGTCGGCCCGCGTACGTACAGGGGGCCGGTCCCGCGCGCGTGCTCCGCGTGCCGCCGCCCGGCAATGGGTCACACGGTGGGTCACACCGCCCGGCGGCGGATCAGCACGCCCAGGACCAGCAGGCCCGGGACGAGGGGGAGCCAGACCGTCAGGAGGCGGTAGCCGAGGACGGCGGAGGCCGCCGCGGCGGCCGGGGCGCCGGTGGTGCTGAGCGCGAAGGCGAGCGCCGCGTCCAGGGAGCCGAGGCCGCCGGGGGTGGGCAGCAGGGCGGCGGCGCTGCTCGCGGCGAGGTAGAGGAGGGCCACCCGCACCGGTGACAGGGGCAGCCCGATGGCCCGGGTGACGGCGATGAGGACCAGGGAGTGGGCCGCGGCGAAGGCCAGCGAACCGCCCCACAGGGCGGCCGCCCGCTGCGGCCGGGAGTGCACGGCACGGATGTCCGCCAGCACCGTCGCCGCCACGCGCCCGCACCGCGACCGCAGCGGGCCGCGCAGCACCACCGCCACCAGCACGGCCGCGCCCAGGGCCGCGATCGGGGCCACCACGGGCACGTCGGGCACCCGCAGGACGCCGGGGCAGGCCGCGGCGAGCACGGCGATCAGGGCCGCCCGGCTCAGGGCACCGGCGGCTCCCTTGACCGCGAGCGCGCTCGCGGAGCGCGGGGCGGTCAGCCCGCAGCGCATCAGGAACCGCAGGTTGACCGCGCTCGCCCCGAGCCCCGCGGGCAGCACGTGGTTGGCGGCCGAGGCGGCGAACTGCGCGGCCAGGAGCCGACCGCCTGGCAGCCGTTCGGCGACCGCGCCCTGCTGGGCGAGCGCCGCGCACAGCCAGGTCGCGACGGCGGCGGTCGCGCCCACCAGCAGCCAGCCCTCGTCGGCGACGGCGAGCTGCCCGGCGCCGGAGCGGACCACGGGCCAGTGCCGCTGCCCGAGGTAGACGGCGCAGACCAGGACGGCGAGCAGGACACCGGAGTGCCACCACGTCCGGCGGCGCTGGACGGCGGCGGGGGTCAGGAGCGGAGAGGTCATCTGCCGGTGCCCTTCTGCGCCCTCGGCGCGACGTACAGACGCAGGTCTCCGAAGGGGTGGACGGGCCAGGCGCGGGCGTAGCCGGGCGGGGAGCCGCCGGCGGTGGTGAGGGCGGCGACCGGCAGCCGCCCGGCGGTGTCCTCGATGGCGTCCGGGGTGGTGTTGGCGTTGGGCCCGTCGGTCGCGGCGGAGTCGCAGCCGGCGGCGAAGGCGATCGGGATGGCCGCTTCGCCGGTGAGCAGGCAGGGCGGGCGCAGCCCGAGGCGGTGGAGTTCGGCGGCGGCGCGGGCCCAGGCGCGGTGGTCGGCGGTGGTGCGGTCGACGGTGCGGGAGAGGACGGAGTACTGGACGGCGAGGTGCACGGCCAGGCCCAGGGCGGCCAGGCCCAGGGCCGTCCGGCTCAGAGCCATCCGGCTCGGGGTGCGCCGCCGGGCGCCGTCCGCCGCCCGGGTGACGAGGTGGCGCAGGGCGTCGGCGACCGGGACGGCGAGCAGGGCGTAGGCGGGCAGCAGGAAGCGGGGCGCGGCGTAGCCGATGAGGAACAGGTAGGGGAAGGCGGCGGTGGCGGCGCAGGCCAGCGCGATCGCGGTGGGCGCGGTGCGCCGGTTGCGCCGGGCGACGGCGAGGCCGGTCAGGGCGAGCACGGGAAGGGCGTACCACCAGGCGGTGACGAGCGGGTGGGGCAGGGCGCCGGCGCAGGGCCGGCACAGGGTCCGGCCGCCCAGGCCGCGCAGTTGGTCGGCGACGGCGAAGTGCCAGCCGAGGCCGCCCTGGATGGCGGAGGCGTCGGACAGCCGCCGCAGCGGGCCGCCGTAGCCGGTCTGGGCCTCGATCAGCCACTGGGCGGAGCCGGCGACCAGCCCGGCGAGCAGCGCGGCGAGCGGTTGCCGGCGGCGTCCGGGCAGGGTGAGGGCCAGGAGCGGGAGCACCGCCCAGACCGCGTCCATGGGCCGCATCCACGCCATCAGGCAGGCGGTGCCGGCCAGGCCCGGCAGCACGGCCGGGTCGTGGCGGTCGGTGCGGGCGCGCGCGAAGCAGCCGGCGCAGGCGAGCGCGCCGAGGGCGACCCAGAGGTTGGGCATGGCCTGCGGGCCGTAGAACAGGGTCACCCACAGCGAGGCGAACAGGGCGCCGGCCAGGGCCAGGACGCGGGCGGGGAACAGGTTCCGCCAGACGCGCAGGGCGAGGTACAGGCCGAGGCCGGAGAGCAGGGCGAGGTAGCAGCGCAGCAGCGCGGTGGAGGAGGACCAGGAGGCGACCGGGGCCACCAGCAGGGAGACGCCGCGGGCGCGGGGTGCGCTGAAGAAGGCCGCGGGGGCGTGCCCGGCGACCTGGCTGACGTAGATGGTCTCGTCCCAGCCGAGGCCCATGCCGGGGCGGACGAGAAGCAGTTGAGCGAGGGTGAAGGCGGCGGCGGCCGCGGCGACCGGGAGGCGGTCGCGGGAGCGGCGGGCGTCCCCGGAGCCGGTCGCCGGTCCGGTCCGCCGGGTCCCGGCGAGTACGGTGTGTGCGCTGTCGGCCATCTCCACCCCTCTTCCCTACGCACTGTAGGGTGCCTGCCCCCACAGTGTGCTGAACCGGTGCGGGAGTCGAGCAAGACGTCAGGGAATCGTCGGGAAAGCGTGGGCGAAATACCGGCGACGGCCGGACGGGCCGTAAGGGCCCCCGGGGGGGGCGGGGCCGTCGGGCACCGGGCTCCCCTACGCATTGTAAGGTTGAGGGCATGGCTGGCAGTGGGCCTCATCGGGGCAGGACGGCACGGCGCAGCTCGGGTGAGCTGGAGAGCGAGGTCCTCGCCGCACTGTGGTCGGCGCGGCGCCCGCTGACACCGGCCGAGATCCAGCTGGAGATCGGCGGCGGCCTCGCCTACAACACGGTGCACACCATCCTCAAGCGGCTCTACGACAAGGGCCTGGTGCTGCGCGCGGCCGACGGGCGGCGCGGCTCCTACCGGCCCGCGAAGAACGCGGCGGAGCTGACCGCCCAGGCCATGCACGAGGCCCTGGACCGCGGCCCCGACCCGATCGGCGCGCTGCGGCAGTTCGTCACCGGGCTGAGCCCCGAGGAGGAGCGGGCCCTGCGCGAACTGCTGGCCGGCCGCCCGGTGTGAGACCGGCGCCGCTCCCCCGGCCCAGGAGCAGGCACGGCCGCGGCCGTGCCTGCCCCCGCGTCAGCGGGCGTTGGGCTTGCGGTGCGGGGGCTGTTCCGGCGACGGGACGTGCCGGGGCGGCGGCACGGGGCGCGAGGCCGGCGCGTCCGGGCTCAGTTCGACCGGCTCGCCGTGGTGGCGGACCGTCAGCGGCGGCCCGGACAGCAGCGTGTACGTGGCGCTCTGCTGGGTGAACTCCACCCGCAGCCGGCGCTCGCGGAACTGCAGGCTGAAGGCGAGCCGGCTGAACTTCTCCGGCAGGCGCGGCGAGAACTCCAGCGTCTCCTTGGCCCGGCGGGTGCCGCCGAACCCCGTCACCAGCGCCATCCAGGTACCGGCCAGCGAGGCGATGTGCAGCCCGTCGCGGGTGTTGTGCTCCAGGTCCTCCAGGTCCATCAGGGCCGCCTCGGCCGCGTAGTCGTAGGCGAGGCGCAGATGGCCCGCCTGCGCGGCGATGACCGCCTGCACGCACGCCGACAGCGAGGAGTCCCGCACGGTCAGCGGCTCGTAGTAGGCGAAGTTGCGGGCGATGTGCTCGTCGTCGAACTCGGCACCGCAGGTGTACATCGCCAGCACCAGATCGGCCTGCTTGACCACCTGCTTGCGGTACAGGTCGAAGTAGGGGAAGTGCAGCATCAGCGGGTACTGGTCGGCGCGGGTGTCGGCGAAGTCCCAGCGCTGGTAGCGGGTGAAGCCCGCGTTCTGCTCGTGCACGCGCAGTTCGGCGTTGTACGGGATGTTCATCGCCTCGGCGGCGTCCCGCCAGGCGGCGCTCTCCTCGTCGTCGGCGCCGAGCAGCTCGGCCTCCTTGGGGTGGCGCTCGACGGCCTCGGCGGCGGCCAGCAGGTTCGCCCGCGCCATCAGGTTGGTGTACGTGTTGTCGTCGGCGACCGCGCTGTACTCGTCGGGGCCGGTGACGCCGTCGATATGGAAGGTGCCCCGGTGGTCGTGGTGGCCCAGCGAGCGCCACAGCCGGGCGGTCTCCACCAGCAGTTCCACGCCGGTGTCCCGTTCGAAGTCCTCGTCGCCGGTCGTCGCCACGTACCGGACCACCGCGTGCGCGATGTCGGCGTTCACATGGAAGGCGGCCGTACCGGCGGGCCAGTACGCGGAGCCCTCCTGGCCCTCGATGGTGCGCCAGGGGAACGCGGCGCCGTGCAGCCCGAGCTGGGCGGCGCGCTCGCGGGCGGCGGGCAGCGTGTTCTGCCGCCAGCGCAGCGCCTCGGCCACGGAGTCGGGCGAGGTGTAGGTGAGCAGGGGCAGCACGAACATCTCGGTGTCCCAGAAGGCGTGCCCGTCGTAGCCCGAACCGGTCAGGCCCTTGGCCGGGATGGCCCGCTCCTCGGCGCGGGCGCCGGCCTGCAGCACGTGGAACAGCGCGAAGCGGACGGCCTGCTGGATCTCCTCGTCGCCGTCGACCTCGACGTCGGCGCGCGCCCAGAAGTCGTCGAGGTACCGCTCCTGCTCCCGCACCAAGCCGGACCAGCCGCCGTGCGCGGCGGCGGCCAGGGCGGCGTCCACCTGATCGCTCATCGCGGGCCGGGAGCGGGTCCCGGACCAGCCGTGGGCGACGAGCTTCTCCACCCGCAGCGTCTGCCCCGCCTCCAGGACGGCGGCGACCGTGAGCCTGGCCAGGTCGGGGTGGCTCTCGCTGTGCGTGGAGGTCCGTTCGGGGCCGGAGACGACGTGGTCGGCGGCGACGGCCACGCGCAGTCCGCTGCGCCGGGTGCGGTGCACCAGGCGCAGCCGGTTGCCGGAGGCGAAGTCCTCCTCGGGCTCCAGCGGCGCCTGCAGCGCCATCGAGGCGCGCGGGTCGCCGTCCGCCTGGGGCAGCTCCTCGTTGGTGACCAGTTCGGACTGGATGACCACGCGGGCCTGGCAGTCGACCGGTTCGACCTCGTAGGCGATCGCGCCGATGGACCGCTGGGTCAGCGAGACCATCCGGGTGGCGCGCACCCGCACCCGGGTGCCGGCCGGGGAGATCCACTCGCAGGTGCGCTCCATCAGCCCGCGCCGCAGGTCCAGGACGCGCTCGTGGGAGACGAGGCGGCCGTAGCGCAGGTCGAAGGGCTCGTCGTCGACGAGCAGCCGCAGCACCTTGCCGTTGGTGATGTTGATGACGGTCTGGCCCGACTCGGGGTAGCCGTAGCCGGCCTCCGCGTACGGCAGCGGGTGGACCTCGTAGACGCCGTTGAGGTAGGAGCCGGGCAGGCCGTGCGGTTCGCCCTCGTCGAGGTTGCCGCGCCAGCCGACGTGGCCGTTGGACAGCGCGAACACGGACTCGCTCTGGGCCAGCACGTCCAGGCTGAGGTCCGTCTCGCGCACGCTCCAGGGCTCGACGGCGTACGAGCGG
This sequence comes from Streptomyces sp. NPDC047017, assembly GCF_040644175.1. Lineage (NCBI taxonomy): Bacteria > Bacillati > Actinomycetota > Actinomycetes > Kitasatosporales > Streptomycetaceae > Streptomyces > Streptomyces sp. NPDC047017. The sequence continues at coordinate 218,307 of NZ_JBEYVW010000009.1, forward strand.
TGGGTGATCACGCGGCACCTCCCCGGCCGGTGTCCTCGGTGAGCAGTTCGGCGAGGTCCTTGACGACCACGTCGGCGCCGTGCGCGTACAGCGCGTCGGTCTGCCCGACGCGGTCCACGCCGACGACGTAGCCGAAGCGGCCCGCGCGGCCCGCGTCCATGCCGGCCAGGGCGTCCTCGTAGACGGTGGCCTGCCCCGCCGCCACGCCGAGGTCGCGGGCGGCGGCAAGGAAGGTGTCCGGGTGCGGCTTGCCGGGCAGGCCGCGCTCGCGGGCGACCACGCCGTCGATCCGGACGTCGAAGAGGCGCTCGGCGTCGATGGAGCGCAGCACGTCGACGGTGTTGGCGCTGGAGGAGACGATCGCGGTCTTCAGGCCCCGGGCGCGGACCGCCTCGATGTAGCGCAGAGTGCCGTCATAGGCCTGCACGCCCTCGGTGCGGATCTTCTCCAGGACCAGTTCGTTCTTGCGGTTGCCGACCCCGTTGACCGTCTGCGCGTCGGGCGGGTCGTCCGGGGTGCCCTCGGGCAGTTCGATGTCCCGGGAGGCGAGGAAGGTGCGCACGCCGTCGGCGCGGGGCCGTCCGTCGACGTACTCGTCGTAGTCGGCGACCGCGTCGAAGGGACGGTAGTCCGCGCCCTCCCGCTCGCGCAGGAACGCGTCGAACGTCTCCTTCCAGGCGGCCGCGTGCACCACGGCGGTCTTGGTGACGACCCCGTCGAGATCGAACAGGCAGGCCAGGATTGTTTCGGGCAGACCGAGCTTCGTCATACAGGGACCCTTCCCCACGACACGGCGTTGACGGGGTGTCGCATGCCACATCGGACGTACTTTCCGACCACTTTCCGGGCTCCGGGCCGTTCCGGCACCCCGGAGGGCGCCGCCGGCCGGGTGACACACTGGGGCGCGTGCCGCCGACCTTCGACGATCTCCTCGCCCGTGCCCGGTCCCTGCCCCGCGACGGGCACCGCGCGCTCCTCGGCATCGCGGGCAGTCCCGGGGCCGGCAAGTCGACGCTGGCCGGGCGGCTCGTCCGGGCGCTCAACGGCGCCGCCGCCGCGCCTTGGGCCGTGCAGGTGCCGATGGACGGCTTCCACCTCGCCGACGCCGAACTCGACCGGCTGGGCCGCCGGGGCCGCAAGGGCGCGCCGGACACCTTCGACGCGGCGGGGTACGCGGCGCTGCTGCGCCGGCTGCGCGAGGAGGACGGGCAGGACACGGCCGGCCGGGGAGGGACCGTCTACGCGCCCGGCTTCGAACGCGTCCTGGAGCAGCCGCTCGCGGGCGCGGTCCCGGTGCCGCCGTCCGCCCGGCTGGTCGTCACGGAGGGCAACTACCTGCTGCTGGACAGCGGTCCGTGGGCGCGGGTGCGGCCCGAGCTGGACGAGGTGTGGTTCTGCGTCCTCGACGAGGAGGAACGCGTACGGCGGCTCGTCGCCCGGCACGAGGAGTTCGGCAAGAGCCACGCCGAGGCGGTCGCCTGGGTGCTCGGCTCCGACCAGCGCAACGCGGACCTGGTGGCGGCGACCCGCGACCGCGCGGACCTGATCGTGCCCGCGACGGCCCTGCCGGAACACCACTGACCCCTGACCCCTTCATGCGGCTTCATGTGCTTTATGCGGCGGCGCCCGGCGGCTAGGCAGGCTGCGCGAACGCCTGGGCGCTGACGTGCGGCATGACGCGGCTGGCCACCTTGAAGCGGCCGTTGGGCACCTGGCCGGAGCGGGCTATGCGCACGGTCAGCGGGCCCGCCCACTCGTAGCCGTGGCGGTCGGCGTGCCGGGCCAGGCTGTCGGTGAGCGCCTGGCCCACGCGGCTGCGGCGGCGGGTGAGTTCGTCGTGCACCGGGCCGGACAGCTCGACGTCGTAGGCGTTGGGCACGATGACCCGCTGCTCGCTGCAGACGACGGCGTGCGTGTCGCACTCCCGGTGCAGGGCTTCGAGGAGTTCGACGGATTCCCTGCCGGTGATCCGCGCCCGGAGCGCCTCCCAGCGGTTCTCCATGGCCTGTTCCAGCGCGGTCAGTGCGCTCATCGGTCACTTCTCCTCGAAGTCGGCGGAGTCGTCCCCCGCCCCGGCGGGTTCCCGGGCGGCGGGCGCGTATCCCCGCGTGGACGAGATCGGTGCCGACCCGGGGCCGGGACTCCGCGACCGGGACCGGTGCGCGCGGCCGGATCCGCTCGCGCAAGCGCTGGTCATGACGGTGAGTGAGCTATGTTGAACCGCTGTGGGAGACAAAGGAGGCGCCTCGGTGCCATCGCCGCAGCAGGCTCGCGCACAGGCGTCCGCGATCACCTCGGGAAGGACCGTTCCCCAGGCGGAGGCGGCCCCGGCGTCCCAGCTCAGGGAGCTTTTCGACGGGCCCCGGCTGTCTCCCGGCCAGCGCCGCATCGCCCAGTACCTGATCGAGAACATCACCGAGGCGGCCTTCCTGTCGATCACCGAGCTGGCGGACCGGGTGGGCGTCAGCCAGCCGTCGGTGACGCGGTTCGCCGGCGCGGTCGGCTTCAGTGGCTACCCCGCGCTGCGCGAGAAGCTCCAGTCCATCGCGCTCAGGACACTGGCGGGCGGGCCCGGCGCGGTCGAGGAGGAACGGGGCAACGAACTCCAGGCTGCGGTCGACGCGGAGATCGAGAACCTGGAGAACCTCCGCCGGGACCTCGCCGACCCCGGCCGGGTGATCTCCGTGGGCCGCGAGCTGTCGCGGTCGGCGCCGCTGACCGTGCTGGGGCTGCGCATCTCGGTGTCGCTCGCCGAGTACTTCGCCTACGCCGCCCGGCGCATCCATCCGGACGTACGGCTGGTGACCCACGGCGGGAGCGTCGCCTACGACGCGCTGCTGCAGTCCCGGGAGGCCGGCGGCACCTGGGTGCTGGCCTTCTCCATGCCCCGGCACGCGCAGGAGACCCTGACCGCCGTGCGGGTCGCGCGCGGCGCCGGGCTCAAGGTGGCCCTCGTCACCGACCTGGCCCTCGGCCCGGTGGCCGACGAGGCCGACATCACCTTCGCCACCGGCACCGGCTCCCGGCTGGTCTTCGACTCCTACGCCGCGCCGGGCGTGATCTGCTCGGCCCTGCTGCAGGCCATGACCGACGCCGACCCCGAGCGGACCCAGGCGCGGCTGGAGGAGTACGAGCAGGTCGCGGACCAGCACCAGTTCTTCCTGAAGGACTGACGCGCTCCGACGGGCCGACGCTCCGGGGGCTGACGCGCCGCCGGAATGGTCGGAGCGTATGCGGACCACCCGGACAAAAGCGCGCATGAATGTTTTCATACGTCTTGCAAAGCTCACCGCATATATAAATACTGCTCACGGATCGCGGCCCGGCCCACCCCGGGTCCGGTCCAGGGGGCGCCCGGGCTTCGCCCGCGTGAGCGCCCGCGGCCCCGGCCGTCCCCGGGCCGGGGCCGCACCCACCTCGTCGGCCCACCCTCCCCGACGCCGCACACCCGGAAGCGATGATCATGCCTGTGACGACCACGCGCATCAGCCCGGACTGGCCCTGCCAGGTCAAGCCTCCCGGCAGTTACGACTGGGAGCGCTCGGCCGCCCGGTGGCTGCGCGAGCTGGTGCCCGCCCGCTACGGCAGCTACCCCGCGCTGATGCGCCACCCCGTGCTGCTCGCCCGCCACGCGCAGCTCCAGGTCCAGCAGGAGGTACGGGTGGCCCGTACCGCGCTGCAGACGGCCCGCGCGGACCTGCCCCGGCTGGGCATGCCCGAGTCGGTCATCGAACACACGATCAAGCTGTACGCCGCCGAGCTGCTGCAACTGCAGCACATCGCCCGCAGCGTCCGGGCCGTGACCGAGGTGCTGGTGGAGCACGGCGGAGGCCGCTGAGGGGCGGTGCGGGTGCCGGAACGGGCGGTGGTGCGGGTGCCGCGCGGCGCCAGGGCCGGGCGCGCCCCGGACCGGCGAGCGGCGCCACTCAGTCGGCCGGGTGGCCCGGTGCGATGTCGAGCGCGTCCGACAGGCGCAGCAGTGCCTCGTCCTGCTCGCCGCCCGCGCCTCCGCCCGCGTCCACGGGTTCGAGGACGAAGCCGACGTGGTCGCCGCCGTCGGCGCGCAGCACGATCCGGCCGACGAACCACGCGGGAACGTCGTCGAGGACGACGGCCCCGTCCGGCCGCTCGGCGCACGGCACGTGGGCGAACTTGTCGACACCGTCGTCTTCGGTGCTGCCGCCGAAGAGGGTGGCGAGCGCGTGCTGTCGCCGGGTCAGCAGGTGCACGGCGAGGCGGTCCGCCCGCCGGGCCACCCGGAAGGTCCGGTTCTCCTTGGACAGCCACACCACGAAGCGCTGCGGGCTGATGGAGCACTGCGAGAAGAACCCGACCAGGCAGCCCGCCCGCTCCCCCTCCGCGGTGGCGGTCACCACGCACATGTCGGGGTCCAGCCGTCCGGTGAACGCGTCCGCGCCTGTCATGTCCTGCCGCTCCGTCCCGCCGCACCCGTCGGCCCTGCCCGTCAGCGGCACCCGTCGGGCGCAGCCGCCCGGTGCCGCCCTCAGCTCAGCACACCGGTGCCCGCGTCCGGCGGCGGCATTCCGGCCCCGGCACGCCGGTGTGTTCAGGCGGCCAGGAAGCGGCGCAGGGAGGCGCGGAAGGCGGTGACGAAGGCTTCGCGGCGGGTGTCGTCGAGGGCGTCCAGGGACAGGTACGGGTTGAGGTCCTCCAGTTCGACCAGCAGCAGTCCGCCGTCCGGGGCACGGCAGGCGTCGACGCGCTGGATGCCGTGGCCGAGGGTGTTCCAGTCGATGAAGCGGCGGGCGAACTCCAGGTCGGCGCCGGTGGGTTCGTAGGGGCGCAGCTCCCAGCGGCGGCCGGGGTCGGGGGCGTGCAGGGCGTACTGGAAGTCGGCGTCGACGAAGCAGAACGAGATCTCGTGCAGGAAGTCGATGTGCGGTTGGACGAGCACGGTGCCGTCGGCCAGTTCCGGCAGCCGGTCGGCGGTGGTGACGCGCAGCCCTATGGAGTCGGCGCCCTGTTTCGGTTTGACGACGTAGCGGTCCCCGGCGGGCAGGCGGTGCAGGTCCTCGGGGCGGTCGACGGTGGGGATGACCGGGAGGCCGGCGGCGGTCAGGTCGAGGAGGTACCGCTTGCCCGCCATGTCCGCCCGTCCCGTCAGCGGGTTGTAGACGCGTGCCCCGGTGGCCAGCGCCCGGGACCGGAACTCCTCGTAGGCGTCCGGGTAGCCGAGGACGGGCCCGCTGTTGCGGACCACGACGGCGTCGAAGGCGGCCATCAGCGCCGCCGCGTCCCGCGGGTGGCACAGGGCCAGGTCGTGGTCCTCGCGCAGGCGGGCGGTCAGCCGGACGTCCTCGTCGCCGTAGCGGCGCCCGCGCGCCGGGTACGCCAGGTCGGTGACGTAGAGGAGACGGGAACGTACGGGCGGCATGCGGGCTCCCTGGGGTGGGGGTAGGGGTATGCGGGGCCGGGGGTGGAGGGGAAGGTTACTTCGCGGGGCGCGGACAGCCGTACGTGGCACTCAGTGCAGCGCCCGGAAGGTACTGAGTCCCGCGCCAGCGCCCCACCCTTCCCGCCCCAGCACGGAGGACAGCGACCCCACCCCTCCCCCACCCGACAATCTTCGGTACGGAGTACCTTTACGCGCGGCACTGAGTGCCATACCCTGTCGCCGTGCACGGTTGCGCCGCACCGCGCACAGGCGTGCACGGACTCTCCGCGCACGCGGGATTCCGGCCGAGCGCAGGGAGTTGACCAGCGTGTACCACCCCTCAGCAGAAGCGGCTCATCCGGCAGCCGGCTCCGCGACCGGCCTCCTCGAACCGGCAGCCCCCGCCCCCGGCGCCCTCACCCCGGACGTCCTCTCCCCGGACCTCCTTGCCTCCGAGGCACTGGCCGCCGACGTCCTTGCCCCCGACGCCGCCCTCGCTCCGGAGGCCCGCGACCCGGACGCCCTCTCCTTCCAGCGCTGCACCTGGTGCGGTACGGCCATGTACCACCGGCTGCTGTGCCCGGTGTGCCAATGCAGTGAGCTGCGGACCGAGCGCAGCGAGGGCACCGGCACGGTCCGGCACGCCACCGTGGTGCACCGCAACACACCCGCCGCGCGCAATGTGTCGCTGATCGAGATGAGCGAGGGCTTCGTCGTGCGCGGCCGGGTCATGGGCCCGCTCATCGGGATCCACAGCGGCGACCGGGTCCGGCTGTCCACCGTCAAGGACCCGGTACGGGGCGAGCCCGTCTTCCAGCTCCTCGACGAGCCGTACCGCGCCTGGAGCTGACCGCCGTACGGCCCCGCGGTCGCCGCGCCGTATGTCAGGACGGCAGCGACGTGCCCGACCGGACCGGTGGCCGCCGGGCCGGGGCGACGCCGGGGTGCTCCGGCCGCCGGGCAGCGGGCGCCAGGGCGAGGAACGTCAGCACCGCGCAGAGGACGTACACGCAGCCCGGCCAGGCCAGCGGCGCCGGATACGGCAGGGGGTGCGCCAGCCGGTCCTCGATACCGGTCAGGCGCGGCACCAGGCGGGTGACGGTGACGAGGGCCCACAGGGCGAGGACGGCGCGGCTGAGCGGCCGGTGCCGGTGCGGGCCGTGGGCCAGCCAGATCATGGCGGGCAGGCACCAGATCCAGTGGTGGCTCCAGGAGACGGGGCACACCAGCAGTCCGTACAGCTCCACCGTGACGAGGACGCCGAGCCGGTCGTCGCGGCGTACGGCACCGCGCAGGGCGGCCACCGCCGCCAGGGTGACCAGCGCGAGCGCCGCCCACCACAGGGCGGAGGCGGTGACGTCCGGTCCGGCCAGCCTGGTGAGGGCGCCGCGCAGGGACTGGTTGCGCACCGTCCACACCGGGCCGACGCGGCGGGTGTCGGTCACCAGCCCCGACCAGTACCGCGCCGACTCACGCGGAGCGACACACCAGGCCAGGGCGACGGTCGCACCGCCGGTGACGACGGACCACACCGCGGCCCGCCACTGCCGGGTCGCCAGCAGGTACAGGCCGGCCACGGCCGGGGTCAGCTTCAGCGACGCCGCGAGCCCCACGGCGGCGCCCCGTCCCACGGCGCCCCGGCCCGCGACGCCCCGGTGCAGGGCCAGCCCCCACAGGACGGCTGCGCCCAGCAGCAGATTGATCTGCCCCTGGTCGAGGGTGTGGCGCACGGGTTCCAGCCAGGGCCCGGCGGCGGCCCAGAGCAGGGCGCGCTGCCGGACGCGGCCGGCGGGGCGGGAGGACAGCAGCCGCAGGGCGCCCGCCGTGATGACCGGCAGGGCGGCCAGGGAGGCCGCCCGCCAGAGCACGACGGCCGCCGTCCAGGACAGATGCGACAGCGGGAGGAGCACCAGGGCCGCGAACGGCGGGTAGGTGAAGGGCAGTTCGGGGATGGGCGGGCCGGTGCGCACCACCCGGTCGTAGAGGTCGCCGGTGAGGACGTGCGGCGCGATCTCGCGGTAGACGCGCAGGTCAAGCGGCTCGGCGGGGTGGGTGAGCGCGGTCAGCGCGTACAGCGCGAGGGAACCGGCCAGGCACCAGGCGGCCCGGTCGGTGAGCCATCGTCCCGTCGCCCGGCACCTGGCCCGGATCGCCTTCTCCACACCGCACCCCGTCAGCCGTCGACGACTCCCGAAGCGCCGCCACGCGCAGTAGGTTAGCAGTCACGCTGAGTACGGCGGAGAAGTCGTGTGAGGCGGTCAGAGGGTGGGGGTGATCCGGATGCCGACGGTCCCCCGGGTGCCCCGGCGCAGTCGGCTGCCGAGCAGAGTGAGGCGGCCGACGAGGCCGTACTTGCGGGCGATGAGGGCGCGGTAGCGGGCCGTGGTGGCCGGGTCGCAGATCTCCGCGACGGCGGGTACCTGCTCGCCGGTCGGCTTGCCGCGTACGTCGCAGGGGCCGGCCAGGACGTCGGCGCGGTTGCGGATCCGCTTGACCTTCCAGGAGCCGGCGGCCGTCCACGCGCCGAGCGCGGCGCCGTCGCGCACGACCCACACCGGGGTGGCGACGGGTGTGCCGTCGCGGCGGTAGCTGGTGACCAGCAGGTACTTGCCGGCCCCGAGCCGCGCCGTCAGGGTCTCGTCCATGCGGGCAGTCTAAGGCCGCTCACCGCGGTGAACGCGGGCCGGACGCGCTCCGTATGGAGGGCGGGCGGGCCGGGGACCGGCGTCCGGGAACCGCGCGCGCCGCACGTCACACACTTCGGGGGCCAGGCGTTCGGGAGCCAGACATGAGGCATGTTCGACGACGGGTCGTCCGGCGGGTGACCCGGCTGGCGGCCGTCGCGGGGCTGCTGCTGGGCGGCACGATGGTCACGCAGGCGGCGATGGCGGGCGAGCCTGCCGGTTCCGCCCGTGCCACCGGTGCTGCCGGTGCCGCGGGTGCCGCCGGTGCCGCGGGTGGCGTGGTGAGCGCACCGGCGCGGGAGGACGCGGCCCCGGGTGCCGGGTCGGGCGCCGGATCGGGCGCCGGGTCAGGCGCCGCCCTGGTGGCGCGGCTCGGGACGGCGCGTACGGCAGGAAGCTGGGTCGGCTCCGACGGGCGTACGGTCGTCGCCGTCACCGACGCGCGGGTGGCGGCCGAGGTGCGCCGGGCCGGGGCCGAGGCGAGGACCGTGCGGCACAGCATGGATGAGCTGCGGGCGGCGACGGCGGCCCTGCGCGCGGCGCCCCGGGTGAGCGGCACGGCGTGGACCATGGACTACCGGACCAACGAGGTGACCGTCGAGGCGGACAGCACCGTCTCCGCGGGCGACTGGGCCCGGATGGCGCAGGCCGCCCGCGGCATCGGTCCGTACGTGCGGATGCGCCGCACGGCGGGCAGGTTCACCACCCGGCTCAACGGGGCGCAGCCCATCCTGTCGGCCGGCGGGCGCTGCTCGGCCGGGTTCAACGTGACCGACGGGCGCGGCGACTTCCTCCTCACCGCCGGTCACTGCGGGCCCGCCGGCTCGGTCTGGTTCACCGGTGGCCAGGGCGGCCGGGAGCTGGGGCGGACGGTCGCCGGGACCTTCCCCGGCCGTGACTTCTCGCTGGTGCGCTATACCTCCGGCAGCGCGGGGCGGGGCGCCGCCGTGGTGGCCATCGGCGGCGGCAACGGCGTACGGATCACGGGGGCGGGCGATCCGGCGGTGGGGCAGCGGGTGTTCCGCAGCGGCAGCACGAGCGGGCTGCACGACGGCCGGGTGACCGGGCTGGACGCCACGGTGAACTATCCCGAGGGCACCGTCACCGGACTGATCCGGACCACCGTGTGCGCGGAGCCGGGCGACAGCGGCGGCCCGCTGTTCTCCGAGGGGATCGCGCTCGGGGTGACCTCGGGCGGCAGCGGCGACTGCGCGACGGGCGGTACGACCTTCTTCCAGCCGGTGGCCGGGGCGCTGACCGCGCTGGGGGTACGGCTGATCGTGTCGCCGGACGCTGCCACGGCCGCTCCGGCCCCGTCCGGCTCACCGGCCCGCGACAGCCTCGCACCGGGCGCCGCCGCTCCCGGGCCGCCGGTTCCGGTGCCGGGCACCACGGGTGGTGCCGCCCCGCTGCCGCGCGGGCTGTCGGACCGCAGGAACCTCGGCCCCGGGCTGCTCGTCGTCGGCGGCAGCCTGGCGGCGCTCGTGGCGACGGGCAGGGTCCGCGCGGAACGGGACCGCAGGGCGTACCGGCGACGCTACTCGGCGACCTGGAGCTGACGGGGCCGCTCCCGGCCGGACGGGAGCCGACCGGCCGGCAGCCGGCAGGGCTGCCGGGGCGGAGGCCAATGCCAAGAGGGCACCCATTGCGTGAAGGGTGCCCTGTGCGGAGGGTTCGGTGCCCGGGACGGGCGGGGTCAGGGAGGTCCTAGGCCGCTTGGTCCTCGTCCGGAGCGGCCATGGCCCACTCCAGGACGAGGCGCTGGTACTGCTCGCGCTGCTCGGTGGTCAGTGTCCCGCCCGACCGGCGCCACAGGGCACGGATCTCCTCGTTGACCTCCGCGGCCGATCGCTCGGAGGCGGTTTCAACAGTGGTGGACATGCTGTGAAGCATATGCCGGTCGACGTGAAGGCGTTGTGAGTAAGTACGGCCGAATACGGACATTTCGGACCGTGTTGCTCATCACGTCCATCCACGTCAACCCGCCCACCCCCGACCAGGGTTCCCGGCTCAGGTTCCCGGCTTGCGGCCGTACACGAAGACGTCGTCCCCCGTCTTCAGCAGCGACCAGTACTTCTTGGCGTCCGTGGTCGTCATGTTGACGCAGCCGTGCGAGCCCGGCTGGTTCCACATGCTCACGCCGACCGAGTGGAACGCCTGGCCGCCGTCGAAGAACTGGCTGTAGGGCATCTTGACGTCGTAGAGCGTCGAGACGTGGTTGAGGTGGCGCCAGTAGATCTTCTTGAGGCCGGTGCGGGTCTCGTAGCCGTCCCGGCCGGTGCGCACCGGTACGGGCCCGTAGACGAGCCGTTTGCCGTCCTGGATCCAGCTCAGCTGGAGGGTGAGGTCGACGCAGGCTATGCGGCCCTTGTTGGTGGGGCAGTGCCCTGCCTTGTTCGGGTTCTTGCCGGCGGCCCGCTGCTTCTGGACGACGTTCATCACATTCCAGGTGACGGGGCCCGCGTACCCGATGGCCGGGGTGATGCCGTGCGTGCTCTGGAAGGACCGGATCGCCTTGCAGTCGGCGGCCGACTGGCGCCCGTCCACCGGGCGGCCGAGGAACTTCTCCGCCTGCTTCTGGTACGGCCCGGCCTGTGTTGTGCAGCTCGTGGCGGCCTGCGCCGGCGCGGTGCCGAGCGCGAGTGTGAGCGGCGCCACCAGTCCGGTGACGCCGAGTACGACGGCTCCCCGTCTGCCCATGTGCCGCATGGCGGCCCTCCCTCTCGGGGTGTGGTGTGTGTCGGTGGTCTCGGTGGGCTAGACCGCCGGGAGGGCGCGGTGGTTGCAAAGCGGCCTACTTCGAGACGAAACGGTGACCCCCGGCCCCGCGCGGCTGCACGTGGCGCAGCCGGGGGTGAGCGCGCAGATCCGGTAGCTGGAACGGGAGTTGGGGCAGCCGCTGCTGGACCGCTCGGGCCGATCGGTGCGGACCACCGAGGTGGGGGCGGCGGTGTTGCCGCACGCGCGGGCCGCGCCGGCGGCGGTCGACGGAGTGCGGCGGGCGGTCGAGGAGTTCACGGGGCTGCTGCGCGGACGGGTCGGAGTCGGTCTGGTGTCCGGCGTGCTGGGCCAGGCGTTCGGCGTTCCCCGGCTGCCGGCCGGCTTCCGTGCCGCCCACCGGAGGTGGAGGTCTCGCCGCCGAGGACTCCTCCGAGCGGATGCCGGCGGCGCCGCGGCACGGGGAACTCGACCTGGCGGTGGCCGGTCTGGACGACGAGGTCCCGCCGGGGGTCGATTTCCAGGTGGTGATCGACGTGCCGCTGGTGACGGCCGTCACCGCGGACCATTCGCCGGCGGCGGCGTACGGCACCGGCCGGGCCGTGCCGCCGGCCGCGCTGCGCGGGTATCCGCTGATCGGTCTGCCGGCCGGCACGAGGGCGCGGGCCGTGCTCGACCGGTTGTGCGCGCAAGCCGGCATCCGGCCGCGGGTGGCGTTCGAGGCGGCGGCGCCCGAGTCGCTGCTGCGGCCGGCCGCGCGCGGCCGCGGGGTCGCCGTGCTGGCGCGGCCGGAGGCGGAGCAGGAACCGCGCACGCCGCGGATCGACGACGCCCGGGCGCGCGGCCGGGTCGCCCTGGCCCGGCGGGCGGAGGGGGCCCGCCGGGCCGGCGGCGCGGGAGCTGCTGCGGCGGTCGCGGCGGGCGCTGCCGGAGGGGGCCGGGTCCGGCACGGGCGGGACGGCGCCGGACGCGCCCCGCCTCCGAGCACCGGTCCCGGATTCCGCTCCGAGCACCGGTCCCGGATTCCGCTCCGGGTTCAGGCCCCGGATTCCTGGACGGCCGCGCGGAAGCCGGTGTTGACGGCGGTGAGGCCGCCGTCGACGGTGAGCGCGGTGCCGGTGATCCAGGCGGCGTCGCGGGAGGCGAGGAAGGCCACGGCGGCGGCGATGTCCTCGGGCTCACCGACCCGGCCCAGCGGATACAGGCCGCGGACCCGGTCGAGCGCGGCTTCCCGCCCCCGCCAGGCCGAGGTGCGGACGGTGCCCGGCACGACCAGGTTGACGCGTACGCCGCGAGCGGCGGCGTGCCCGGCGAGGGTGCGGGTGAGCGAGGCCAGGCCGGCCTTCGCGGCGCTGTAGGCGTGGTTGCCGTAGTCCTGGAGGGCGTTGACCGATCCGATGTTCACGATCGCGCCGCGTCCGGACGCCGCCAGGTGCGGCAGGGCCGCCCGGCAGCAGCGGTGGGCGCCGGTCAGGGTGATATCGAGGTCGAGGGCCCACTCCTCGTCCGAGTCGTCCTCGAACGCCGGGGTGTCGGGCGCGCAGCGGGCCGCGTTGTTGACCAGGACGTCGAGCGAGCCGAACGCGTCGGCCGCACCGGCCACGGCCGCCTCGACCGAGGCCCGGTCCGCCACGTCGCACTCGGCCGCCCGCACCTCGAGCCCGCGCTCGCGCAGCGCGGCCGCGGTCCGCTCCGCCGCGGCCCCGTCCACGTCGGTCGCGTAGACCCGCGCCCCCTCCTCGGCCAGCCGCCGGGCGGTGGCCGCGCCGATACCGCGGGCCGCGCCGGTGACGAGGACCCCGTGCCCGTCGAAACGTCGTGTGTCCGTCATGCACATGAACCTAGCCCCGCGCGGAGCGCCGCCGCGGATACCGTGCACCGCATGTCTGCCTTTCTTCAGCAACTCCCCGCGCTCATAGGCGTCGTGATCGGCGCGCTCGGTTCGTATCTGGCGGTCGTGCGCAGTGACCGGGACCGGTCCCGCCGGGATCGGGCGGCCCGTTGGGAGGAGCGCCGGCTCGTCGTGTACTCCGAGTACGCGCGCACGCTGAAGAAGTCGGTCACTCTGGCCTACCGGGTCGCCTCCCATCTCGGCAGCGACCCTCATCCGCATCCGCTGCCCCTCACCGACGCCGAACCCCTGCTGGCGGAGGCGGTGCTCGCCCGGGACCCGTCGGGCGAGGCGCTGATCATGCTGGGCAGCCCGCAGGTCGTGGAGCGGGCCCGGACATGGGTCGTGGTGGTGATGGACATGGAGCGGTTCCTGCGCGAGGGGCAGCGGGCGCCCGAAGCCTGGCAGGTGCTGCTGGAGCGGCAGCGCGCCGCGCGCGAGGGCTACTACGCCGCCGTACGCGCGGATCTCGGACTGCCGCCGGGGCACTCGGCCCGCTGGTCGCTGCCGGGCACCCAGCCGCCCTTGGCCCCGGCCACTCAGCGGTAGCCGGGAGGCGGGTGCGGCCGGGCGACCTGTGCGGCGGCGGGTGCGCGGGCCGGGCGGGGACGGGTCCCGCGCGGCCCGGCCGCTCAGTGGCCGCGGGCGATCCACTCCTCCAGGTGCGGGGCCTCGGCGCCGATGGTGGTGGGGTCGCCATGGCCGGTGAGGACCTTCGTGCCGTGCGGCAGGGTGAGGAGGCGGTCGCGGATCGAGTCGATGATGGTCGGGAAGTGGGAGTAGGAGCGGCCGGTGGCGCCGGGGCCGCCCTGGAAGAGGGTGTCGCCGGTGAAGACGACGCCGAGCGCCGGGTCGTGGAGGCAGACGGCGCCCGGGGCGTGGCCGGGGGTGTGCAGGACTCTCAGATCCGCGCCGGCCGCCTCGATCACCTGGCCGTCGATCAGGTGCTCGTCGGGATCGCGGTCGGGGTGGGTCATCTTCCACAGCGGCAGGTCGTCGCGGTGCAGCCAGATCGTGGCGCCGGTGAGGTCAGCGAGCGCCGGGGCCGCGTCGATGTGGTCGTTGTGGGCGTGGGTGCACACGATGGCGGTCAGCCGGCGGTCGCCGACCGCGGCGGCGATGGCCTCGGCGTCGTGGGCGGCGTCGATGACGACCGCCTCGTGGTCGTCGCCGACGATCCACACGTTGTTCTCGACGTCCCAGGTGCCGCCGTCGAGGCTGAACTGCCCGGCGGTGACGAGCCGTTCGACGCGGGCGGCCATCACAGCACCACCACCGAGCGCAGCACGTCACCGTGGTGCATCCGCTCGAAGGCCTGCTCCACCTCGTCGAGCCCGATGGTCTCGGTGACGAACTTGTCCAGCGGCAGGCGTCCTTGCAGATGCAGGTCGATGAGCATCGGGAAGTCCCGGGAGGGCAGGCAGTCGCCGTACCAGCTCGACTTCAGCGCGCCGCCGCGCCCGAAGACGTCGAGCAGCGGCAGTTCGAGCTTCATCTCGGGGGTCGGCACGCCGACGAGGACGACCGTGCCGGCCAGGTCGCGGGCGTAGAACGCCTGCTTGTACGTCTCGGGGCGGCCCACGGCCTCGATGACGACGTCCGCGCCGAAGCCGCCGGTCAGCTCGCGGACGGCCTCGACCGGGTCGGTCTCCTGGGAGTTGACGGTGTGCGTGGCGCCCATGGCGCGGGCGGTCTCCAGCTTGCGGTCGTCGATGTCCACGGCGATGATCTTCGCCGCGCCCGCCAGCCGCGCCCCGGCGACGGCCGCGTCCCCGACCCCGCCGCAGCCGATGACGGCGACCGCGTCGCCGCGGCCGACGTCGCCGGTGTTGATCGCCGCGCCGATGCCGGCCATCACGCCGCAGCCCAGCAGCCCGGCCACGGCCGGGGAGACGTCCGGGTCGACCTTGGTGCACTGCCCGGCTGCGACCAGCGTCTTCTCCGCGAAGGCGCCGATACCGAGCGCCGGGGAGAGTTCGGTGCCGTCGGTCAGGGTCATCCGCTGCCGGGCGTTGTGGGTGTCGAAGCAGTACCAGGGGCGCCCGCGCAGGCAGGCGCGGCAGGCGCCGCACACGGCACGCCAGTTGAGGACCACGAAGTCGCCGGGCGCGACGTCGGTGACGCCGTCGCCGACCGACTCGACCACGCCCGCGGCCTCGTGACCGAGCAGGAAGGGGAACTCGTCGTTGATGCCACCCTGCTGGTAGTGCAGGTCGGTGTGGCAGACCCCGCACGCCTGGATCTGGACGACGGCCTCCCCGGGTCCCGGGTCCGGCACGACGATCGTCTCGACCCGTACGGGTTCGTCCTTCCCGGGTGCGATCACGCCGCGCACTTCCTGGGCCATGGTGGGAGTCCCTTCCGTCGACCGGTGTCCGTCCCCCCGACCCTACGCCGCGAGTGATCGGTGGGGACGCGGATCCGGGCGGCGGCGGCAGGACCGCGGGGCCGGCCGGTGCCGGGCGTCAGTGCTGGATCGCGGGGACCAGGCCGAAGAGCGGGGAGACCAGGCCGGTGACCTGCTCCAGCCGGTTCACCTGGTTGAGGTCGCGTACGTGCTGGAGCCCGGAGAGCTGCTCGGAGACCGAGGGGAGCCGGTTCTGCTGGTCCGCCGGGACGCCGGTGGTGGCGACCGAGTCGAGCAGGCCCACGGGCACCGCCCTGCCCACGATGGGGACGGGCGAGCCGGCGGCGCTCGCCGGCAGCGCGGCCAGACCCGTGACCGAGGCGGCGAGAGAGGCGACGGCGACGATACGTCGAGTGGAGATCATGTCCTCTGCAACGCCGCCGGACGGGTCCGGACACGGCCGCCCCGTACCGCTCACCCGTCAGGGCGAGCGCGCCGGTCCGCGCGGCTGCGCTTGCCGGGCCGGGCGCGCCGGAGGAGGCTCGGTAGGAGAGGCCGGTGGGCGGCCCGCCTCCCCGGGCCGCGGCCTCGCAGGAGGTCACCATGGCGACCACGGCACATCCCGCCTTCGACACCGACGCGTTGCGCCGGGGCATCGAGGAGCACACGGCGTCCACACTGCTGTCGCTCTACGCGGACGACGCCGAGATACGCATCGTGGACCGCGACGCCCAGCCCAGCCACCCCAAGGTGGTCAAGGGGCGCGGGCAGATCGGCGCGATGCTGGACGACGTCTACGGCCGCGACATGACGCACCGGCTGGAGCGGTGCGTCGTCCAGGGCGACCACGCGGCGTACGTGGAGTCCTGCGCGTATCCGGACGGCGTCCGGGTCCTCGCCGAGTCCATGATCTCGCTGCGCGACGGCAAGATCGCCGAACAGGTCATGATCCAGGCATGGGACGAGTAGGGAGGAGGGCCGCGCGGGTCCAGGTCAGCTCTCGCCTGACCTGGACCTTCTCGGCACGGGCCGGCGCCGGGCACGCGCGTTCCTCGCTCGTGCGGCGCCCGCGTCCCGCGCCTGCCGTACCCCGGCCGGTCCCGTTCCCGCTGCTGCGGTCGGTGCTGCGCACGGCGCTGCGGTGCCGTCCGCGCCACCGGACACCGCACCCGCCCCGGGCCCGGCGGCGCTGACCGGCACCCCCGGCCGGTGGGGCGACGGGCCTGGCATAGGCTGGAGGCGGGCCGTGACTGGCGCTGAGGTGGAGCACCACCGGGGAGCGGCTCCGCGAAGTCACAGCCGCGCGCCTGGGCGATCCGTCGAACGCTCAGGAGTGGATCATGTCCCAGGTCACGTCTCAGGCCGCGTCTCGGGCCCGCCTCATGGACGGCACCGCGCTCGCCCGCCGCATCGTCGGGCAGACCGCGCACCGGGCCGCCGCGCTCACCGAGCGCACGGGGGTGCGGCCGTGTCTGGCGACCGTGCTCGTCGGCGCGGACCCCGCCTCCGTCACCTACGTCAGGATGAAGCAGAACCGCTGCCGCGCGGCGGGCATCGCCTCCCGGCACGTGGAACTGCCCGCCGCGACCACCACCGGGGAACTGGTCGCCGCGCTGCGCGACCTCTCCGCCGACCCGGCGGTCCACGGCATCCTGCTGCAGCACCCGGTGGGCGACCACATCGACGAGCGCGCCGCGTTCGAGGCGATCGCGCCCGAGAAGGACGTCGACGGCGTCACCTTCGCCTCCTTCGCCACGATGAGCTTCGGGCTGCCCGGCTTCGTGTCCTGCACGCCCGGCGGCATCATGCGGCTGCTCGACGCCTACGACGTGGACCCGGCGGGCAAGCGGGCCGTGGTGGTGGGCCGCAGCGCGATCCTCGGCAAGCCGGCGGGCATGCTGCTGCTCGCCCGGGACGCCACGGTGACGTACTGCCACTCCCGGACCCGGGAACTGCCGTCCGTGCTGCGCGAGGCGGACATCGTGGTCGCCGCGGTGGGCCGGCCGCGGCTGGTGCGCGGCGAGGACGTCAAGCCGGGCGCGGTGGTGATCGACGCGGGCTACAACCCGGGCAACGTCGGTGACGTCGACTTCGACTCGGCGGCGGAGCGGGCCTCGCTGATCACCCCGGTCCCCGGCGGCGTCGGCCCGATGACCATCGCCACCCTTCTGGAGCAGACCATGACCGCGGCGTCCCGGCAGCTCGGGGCCTGAACGGCGCGCCGCCGGCCCCGGGGTCCGGGCGCCCGGCCGGGGCCGCGGCGGCCGCCGGACCGCAGGTCGCCGACGGGCGGCGGCCCACCGCCCGGGCCATACTGACGGTCGTGCGCATAGCCATCATGACGGCCGGGTCCCGGGGCGACGTGGCACCGTTCACCGGGCTCGGACTCGGCCTGGCCCGGGCGGGCCACGCGGTCACCCTGGTCACCCACGGATGCTTCGAGCCCCTGGTCGCCGGGTCGGGGCTCGGGTTCCATCCGCTGCCGGTGGACCCGCGCGCCGAGCTGGACTCCGCGCGCGGGCGGGGGCTGCACCGCAGCGCGACCGGCGCGGGCAAGATGGTGCGCGCCGTCGGGCTGGCCCGGGCGGCGCTCGCGCGCATGACGGACGGGCTGATCGCGGCGGCCGAGAAGAGCGACGTGCTGCTGCTGTCCGGGTCCCTGGGGCCGGTCGGGCACGCCATCGCCGAGGCGCTGGAACTGCCCAGCATGGGCGTCCATCTGCAACCCCTCTCCCCCACCCGGGAGTTCGCCCCTCCGCTGCTGGGCGGCGGGCACTTCGGCGGCCCGGCGAACCGGCTCGCGGGACACGGGGTGAACCTCGCCGTGGAACGGGTCTTCTCCGCCGCGGTACCGGCCGTACGGGCCCGGCTGGGGCTGCCTCCCGCACGGCTCGGGACCGCGCTGCGCATCCGGGCCGGCATGCGCCGCCCGGTGCACCACGGCTTCAGCCCGCTGGTGGTGCCCCGCCCGCACGACTGGCGGCCGGGCCTCGAAGTGTGCGGCTACTGGTGGCCCTACGACGGTGACGAGCGGCTCCCCGCCGCGCTGCGGGAGTTCCTGGACGCCGGGCCGCCACCGGTCTTCGTCGGCCTGGGCAGCGCCACCGTGCCCGACCCGGCCCGGCTCAGCGGCACGATCGTGCGCGCGCTGCGCCGGGCCGGGCTGCGCGGGGTGGTGCAGCGCGGCTGGGGCGGCCTGGCGGCGGCCGGCGACGACATGCTGACCATCGGGGAGGTGCCGCACTCGGCGCTGTTCCCGAGGATGGCCGCCGTGGTGCATCACGCCGGTGCGGGCACGACCGCCGCCGGGCTGCGCGCCGGGGTGCCCGCGGTCCCGCTGCCGGTCCAGTTCGACGAGGGCTTCTGGGCCGAGCGCCTCATCTCGCTGGGCGTGGCCCCCTGCGCCGTCCCGCTGCGCGGCCTCACCGCGGATTCGCTCGCCGCGGCACTGGTCCGGGCCACCCGGGTCGCCAGCTACCGGGAGCGGGCCGCGGCCCTGGGCGCCCTGATCCGCGAGGAGGACGGCATCGCACCGGTGCTCGCCGCGGTCGAGCGGGTGGCGGGGTAGGTGGGGCGTGGGCGGACGGCGGCTGGTGAGGTGAGGTAGGGAGCGGTCGGTCGGCTCGCGGGGTGGCCCGTGGCCATCCGGCTCGCTCGTCTCGCGGGAGAGCGCGCGGTCGGTCGGCTCGCGGGGCAGCCGCGGCCGACCAGTTCACGGGACAAGCGAGTTCGACCAGTTCACGGGACAAGCGAGTTCGACCAGTTCACGGGACAAGCGAGTTCGACCAGTTCACGGGACAAGCGTGTTCGACCGGTTCGCGGGACAGGCGTGGTCGAGCGGTTCGCGGGTGGCCGCGCCGGACCGCCCGTCCGTGCATCCGCCGGACCGACCGCCCGTCCGTCCGCCGCCCCGGGCAGCCGCCCGCTCTCCGGATTCGCCCGCGCGGATCGCCTGACCCGCGTTCGTTCTCCGCGTTCGCCGTACGGCAGCGTGACCGGCCCTGACCATTCACCCGCTCAACCAGCCACCCGCTCGGCCGCCTTGATGCCGCGCTGCCGTTCCAGCGCGAGGGTGTCGGTCTGTGTGCTGCCGGAGTCGACGCTGCCGATCCCGTCGATCACTCCGGCGGAGCGCAGCAGGCGTTCGGTCAGGCTGGTCTTGCCCGCGTCGAGGTGCGCGAGGACGCCGAGGTTGAGCAGGTGCACCGGGCGTCATGTCCTTGATGGAGGGGGCGGAAGGCTTCCCGGGGGGACATGGACGGTGTGCGCACGGGTGCTCCTCGGCGGCCGAGTCGGACGGTGCAGGTGGTGCAGGTGGTGCGGGTGAGCCGGGTCCGTCGGTGGCGGCCGGTCACGCGCAGGGCAGCAGAACCGGGCGTCCCGCGGCAACGGATTGACGGGCGGGGCGCTCCCGCGCAGCACTCGCCGTGCCACGGACGCGGTCATAGAGTGACGTACACCACATCGGACGCTGGTTTCCCTCACTCACGCCCGTGCGTTCCTGTCCGTACGTTCCTGGAGGGCATATGACCCCTGTATCGGTCACGGTGGACGGCACGGTCTACGAGGACGAGGTGGAACCCCGTCTCCTGCTGGTCCACTATCTGCGGGACCGTCTCGGCCTGACCGGTACGCCGATCGGCTGCGACACCTCCAACTGCGGCGCCTGCACGGTCGAGCTGGACGGTGTGAGCGTGAAGAGCTGCACGGTGCTGGCCGTCCAGGCGGACGGGTGCGAGGTGACCACCGTGCAGGGGCTGGCCCGGGACGGCGCGTGGACCCCGTTGCAGCGCGCCTTCCACGAGCGGCACGCCCTCCAGTGCGGTTACTGCACCCCCGGGATGCTGATGGCCGCGCGCGACCTGCTGCGCGAGAACCCGCACCCGACCTCCGGCGAGGTGCGCAAGGCACTCGAAGGCAATCTGTGCCGGTGCACCGGCTACCAGAACATCGTGCGCGCGGTGCTCGACGTGGCCGGGGACGACGGCTCCGGCCGGCGGCCCGCTCCCGCCGAGGGGGTGACGGCATGACCGAGCAGGCGGTGGCGGGCGAGGTCGGCCGGGCCCGGCTGCGCAAGGAGGACGCCCGGCTGCTCACCGGGCAGACCAACTGGACGGACAACATCACCGTCACCGGCCTGCTGCACCTGGCCGTCCTGCGCAGTCCCATGGCGCACGCGCGCGTCGAGCGGATCGACGTCTCCCCCGCCCTGGAACGCCCCGGCGTGGTCGCCGCGTTCACCGGCCGCGACCTGGCCGGGGACCTGGGCTCGCTGCCGTGCGCCTGGCCGGTCACCGAGGACATGGTGCTGCCGGACCACCCGCCGCTCGCCCTCGACGAGGTGCGGCACGCCGGCGACCCGGTGGCCGTGGTGGTGGCGCGCGACCGGTACGCGGCCGCCGACGCGCTGGAGGCGGTCGAGGTCGACTACGAGCCGCTGGACCCGGTGCTCGACCTGGAGGCCGCGCTCGCCGGCGGTTCCCCGCTGGTCCACGCCGACAAGGGCACCAACCGCGCCTACGACTGGCCGCTGCGGGCCGGTGAGGACTTCGCGGCGGTCCGGGCCCGCGCCGACGTGGTCGTCAGGCGGCGCTACCGGCAGCAGCGCCTGATCCCCAACGCCATGGAGCCGCGCGCGGTCGTCGTCACCCCGCTCGCCGCCTCCGGCGAGTACACCGTGTACTCCGCCACGCAGATCCCGCACATCCTGCGGATCATGCTGTCGGTGGTCACCGGTGTGCCCGAGCACAAGCTGCGGGTGGTCGCCCCGGACGTGGGCGGCGGTTTCGGCTCCAAGCTCCAGGTGTACGGCGAGGAGGCGATCGCGCTGGCGGTCGCGCGCAGGCTCGGCCGGCCCGTGAAGTGGACCGAGTCCCGCTCCGAGGGCTATCTCGCCACCCACCACGGCCGGGGCATGATCCAGGACGTCGAGATCGCCGCGACCCGCGAGGGCCGGCTGCTCGGCCTGAAGGTGGACCTGCTGGCCGACATGGGCGCCTATCTGATGCTGGTCACGCCGGGCATCCCGATCCTGGGCGCGTTCATGTACCCGGCGATCTACAAGATGGACTCCTACGAGTTCCACTGCACCGGCGTGTTCACCACCCGCACCCCCACCGACGCCTACCGCGGCGCCGGCCGCCCGGAGGCCACGTACGCCATCGAGCGGATCATGGACGAGCTGGCCGCCGAGGTGGGCCTGGACCCGGTGGAGGTCCGGCGCCGCAACTGGATCGGGCACGAGGAGTTCCCGTACACCTCGATCGCGGGCCTGACCTACGACAGCGGGAACTACGAGGCGGCCACCGAGAAGGCGCTCGCCCTGTTCGGCTACGACGAGCTGCGTGCCGAGCAGCGCGAGCGCGCCGGGCGCGGGGACACCGTGCGGCTGGGCATCGGCGTGTCGACGTACACGGAGATGTGCGGGCTGGCTCCGAGCCGGGTGCTGCGCGACCTGCGGTACTCGGCGGGCGGCTGGGAGGCGGCGAGCATCCGCGTGCTGCCCACCGGCAAGGTCGAGGTGGTCACCGGCACCAGCCCGCACGGGCAGGGGCATGTGACGTGCTGGAGCCAGATTGCCGCGGACGTGCTGGGCGTGCCGTTCGAGGACGTCGAGGTGGTGCACGGCGACACGAAGGTGGCCCCGCAGGGCATGGACACCTACGGCTCACGCTCGCTGGTGGTGGGCGGGGCGGCCGTGCACCGGGCGGCCCGGAAGGTGGTGGAGAAGGCGCGCCGGGTCGCCGCCCACCTGCTGGAGGCCAGCGAGGACGACCTGGAGTTCAAGGACGGCGTGTTCGCGGTGAAGGGCTCCCCGGAGGCGCGCCGCAGCATCCAGGAGGTCGCCTTCGCGACGTTCACCTCGCACGACGTGCCCGAGGGCATGGAACCCACACTGAACGCCGAGCACGTGCTCGACCCGGAGAACTTCTCCTACCCTCACGGCACCCATCTGTGCGCGGTCGAGGTCGACACCGAGACCGGGCAGACCCGGGTCCGTTCCTACGTCTGCGTCGACGACGTGGGCCGGGTGATCAACCCGATGATCGTCGAGGGGCAGGTGCACGGCGGTCTCGCCCAGGGCATCGCGCAGGCGCTGTTCGAGGAGGCGGTGTACGACGCGGAGGGCAATCTGGTCTCCGGCACGATGGCCGACTACCTGATCCCCTCGGCGGCGGACCTGCCCGACTTCGTGACCGACCGCACCGAGACGCCCGCCGCCTCCAACCCGCTGGGCGCCAAGGGCGTCGGCGAGGCGGGCACGATCGCCTCCACGCCGGCCGTGGTCAACGCGATCGTGGACGCGCTGCGCCCGCTGGGCGTCCACGACGTGCCGATGCCGTGCACGCCCGAGCGGGTCTGGGAGGCCGTCCGGGCGGCCGGCCCGGACCGGAAGGAGGAGCCGGCATGATTCCCCCGGCGTTCGACTACGCCCGTCCGGCGAGCCCGCAGGAGGCGGTGCGGCTGCTCGCCGAGGCGGGCGAGGACGCGAAAGTGCTGGCCGGCGGGCAGAGCCTGCTGCCGCTGCTGCGGCTTCGGCTGGCCTTCCCCGAACTCGTCGTCGACGTCGGGCGGATCCCCTCGCTGCGCGGGGTCCGCGAGGACGGCGACACGCTCGTCGTCGGCGCGCTGACCACCCACCACGACGTGGTCCGCGATCCGCTGGTGCGGCGGTACGCCGGGCTGCTCGCCCAGGCCACCGAGACGGTCGCCGACCCTGCCGTACGGCACCGGGGCACCCTCGGCGGCGCGCTCGCCCACGCCGACCCGGCCGGTGACCTGCCCGCGGTGGCGCTGGCGCTGGACGCGGAGCTGGTGGCCGTGGGGCCGGGCGGCCGGCGCGTCATCGCCGCGCGGGACTTCTTCACGGACTACCTGCTGACCGCGCTGGAGCCGGGCGAGCTGCTGGTCGAGGTGCGGGTGCCGAAACGGGAGGGCTGGGGTTTCCGGTACGAGAAGTTCCACCGGGTGTCCCAGTCCTGGGCGATGGTCGGGGTGGCCGCGCTGGTGCGGCGCGTGGACGGGGAAGTCGCCGAGGCCCGGATCGGGCTGACCAACATGGGCGCGACCCCGCTGCGGGCCGCGGCGGCCGAGGAGGCCCTCACCGGGGCCGGTGACCGCGGCGCGGTGGCACGGGCGGCACGGTCGGCGGCCGAGGGCACCCGGCCGTCCCGGGACGCGTCGGCCTCGCCGGAGTACCGTGCCCATCTCGCGCGGGTGCTCACCGAACGGGCGGTCCTGGCCGCCGCCGGGATGGGGTGAGCGCCGATCACCGCCGTCGACAGCCCCGAGCAGGTGCGTGCGCGTCTGGAGGAGACCGGCTACCTCGTCGACGACGGGCTCGCCGTCGCCTGCTTCCTCGCGATGCGGCTGCACCGGCCGGTGTTCTGCGAGGGTGACGCGGGCGTCGGCAAGACGGCGCTGGCCGCCGCCCTCGCCGAGGCGCTGGACGCCCCGCTGATCCGGTTGCAGTGCCATGAGGGCATCGACGCCTCGCAGGCGCTGTACGACTGGGACTTCCCCCGGCAGCTGCTGCATCTGCGGGCCGCCGAGGCGGCCGGGGTGCAGGACGCCGACCGGCTGGAACGCGAGCTGTACGACCGGCGGTTCCTGGTCGCCCGGCCGCTGCTGCGGGCGTTGCAGACCCAGCCGTCGGTGCTGCTGGTGGACGAGATCGACCGCGCCGACGACGAGTTCGAGGCGTTCTTGCTGGAGGTGCTGTCGGAGTTCCAGGTGACCATTCCCGAGCTGGGCACGCTGCGGGCCGAGGTGCCGCCGGTGGTCGTGCTGACCTCGAACCGGACCCGGGAGGTGCACGACGCCCTCAAGCGGCGCTGCCTGTACCACTGGTTCGACCATCCCGGCTTCGCCCGCGAACTCGCCATCGTGCGGCGCCGGCTGCCCGAGGTGTCGGCCCGGCTGGCCGAGCAGGTGACCGCGCTGGTGCAGGCACTGCGCGCGCAGGACCTGCTCAAGCCGCCCGGCGTGGCCGAGACCCTCGACTGGACCCGCGCTCTCGCCGCCCTCGGCGCCGACGAGGCCGACGCGGACCTGGCGCTGGCCACCCTGGGCGCGGCCCTGAAGTACCACGAGGACACGACCCGGGCCCGGGGGCTGGACTTCACGGCGATCCTGGCGGGTGGGGCGCCTTGAGGGGCGGGGTGGGTGGGGGTTTGGGGGGTCACGGTTTGGGGGGCGGGGACTCGGTGGGCGGGGGCCGGGCGGGTGGCGGTGCGGTGGGCGGAGGCCCCGTGAGCGGCGGTGCGGTGGCCGGGAATCCGGCGGGCGGCACGACGGGCGGAAGCGCCGCAGGCAGCGGTACGGCGGCGAGCGGGAACCAGGCAAGCAGTAGCGCGATGGCGAGCGGGAACCGGGCCGATGGCGGTGCGGCGGGCGGCACGACGGGCGGGAACCCGGCAGGCGGCAGCGCGACGGCGAGTGGGAACCCCGCAGCCGGCGGCACGGCAGCAGGCAGGAGCGCGACGGCGGGTGGAAGCCCGGCCGACGGCGGGCCGGCGGGCGGCGGCGCGACCGGCGCCCCCGTGGCATCGGGGCAGCCCGATGCCGTGTTGGTCGGGTTCGCGCGGGTGCTGCGGGCCGCTGGGGTCGGGGTGAGTGGTGAGCGGGTGCATGCCTTTCTGCGGGCGGTGCTTGTGCTGCGGCCCGGTGTCCGGGCGGATGTGTACTGGGCGGGGCGGCTGACCCTGTGCGGGGACCGGGACGACCTGGCACGGTACGAGCGGGTGTTCGACGCCTACTTCGGGCCCGGTCCCGGCGGGGCGCCGCGCCGGAGGGTGCGGGCCGCTCCCCCGCCCCGGCCGCGTCCCCTCGTGCGCGAGGCGCCCGCCGGACGTCGTACCGGCGGCCCGGACGGCGAGCGGCCGGGGCCGCCCGCCGCCTCGCTCGCCGGCTCGGCGGAGGTACTGCGCCACCGGGACGTGGCCGGCCTCGACGCCGCCGAACGCGCGCAGGTGCGCCGGCTGCTGGCCGCGTTCGCGCTGCGCGGGCAGGCGCGGCGCACCGCGCGCCGGCGGCCGGCCCGGCGCGGGCACGTCGATCCGCACCGCACCGTACGGGACCTGCTGCGCCGCGGCGGCGAGCCGGCCCCGCTGCGGCGGCACGCGCGGACGCGGCGGCCCCGGCGGGTGGTGCTGCTGGTCGACATCAGCGGCTCCATGGCCCCGTACGCCGACGCGCTGCTGCGGTTCGCGCACGCCGCGGTCCGGGGCCGGCGTACCGAGGTGTTCACCATCGGCACCCGGCTGACCCGGGTGACCCGGGAGCTGTCCCACCGCGATCCGGACCTGGCGATGGCGGCCGTCGCCGAGGCCGTGCCCGACTGGCGCGGCGGCACCCGGCTGGGCGAACTGCTGCGGGAGTTCCTGGACCGCTGGGGGCAGCGCGGCACGGCGCGCGGGGCCGTCGTGGTGCTGCTGTCCGACGGCTGGGAACGGGGTGATCCGCGGCTGCTCGCCGCGCAGATGGGCCGCCTGCACCGGCTGGCGCACCGCGTGATCTGGGCCAACCCGCGCAAGGCCCGTCCCGGGTACGCGCCCCTCGCCGCCGGGATGGCCGCGGCACTGCCGTACGTGGACGCCTTCGTCGAGGGCCACAGCCTGGCCGCGCTGGAGCGGCTGGCGGCGGTGGTGCGCGGCGCCGGCCCGCCGCCCGGTTCCGGTGCCGGGGCGGAAGCGGCCTCCGGTGCGGACGCGGCCTCCGGTGCGGGCGCGGGCCGTGTCCCGCGGGCGAGCGGCACGACGAAGGAGGAGAAGCGTGCGTGACATCCTGCCGGTGCTCGCCCGCTGGTACGCGGCGCGGGTGCCGTTCGGACTGGCCACCGTCGTCTCGGTCAGCCGCAGCGCGCCGCGTGATCCCGGCGCGGCGATGGCGGTCGGGCCGGACGACGAGGTGGTGGGCAGTGTGTCCGGGGGGTGTGTGGAGGGGGCGGTCTTCGAGCTGGCCCAGGAGGTCGTGGCCGGCGGCCGGGCGCAACTGGCGGCCTTCGGCTACAGCGACGAGGACGCGTTCGCGGTCGGGCTCACCTGCGGGGGCGAGATCGGTGTGCTGGTCCGGCCGGTGACCCCGGAGTCGGACCCGGCCTTCGGCGCGGTCGCGGCGTCGGTCGCCGCCGGTGAGCCGGTGACCGTGGCGACCGTGGTCGACGGTCCGGCGCCGCGCGGGGCGGCGCTCGCGGTGTGGCCGGACGCGGTGGCGGGCACGCTGGGCGCGCCCGGCCTGGACGCGGCGGTGACCGCGGACGCCCGCGGTGAACTCGCCGTCGGCGCGACGGGGACGCGGCACTACGGCCCGCGCGGCGAGCGGCGCGAGGACGCCGTCTCGGTGTTCCTGCACTCCTTCGCGCCACCGCCGCGGATGCTGGTGTTCGGCGCGATCGACTACGCGGCGGCGGTCGCCCGGATCGGCGCCTTCCTCGGCTACCGGGTGACGGTGTGCGACGCCCGTCCGGTCTTCGCCACCCCGCGGCGGTTCCCGGACGCGGTGGAGGTGGTCGTGGACTGGCCGCACCGCTATCTGCGCGGCACGCCGACCGACGAGCGCACGGTGATCTGCGTACTCACCCACGATCCCAAGTTCGACGTACCGCTGCTTGAGGAGGCGCTGCGCCGGCCGGCCGCCTATATCGGGGCGATGGGCAGCCGGCGCACCCACCTGGACCGGATGGAGCGGCTGCTGGCGGCCGGGCTGACCCCGGCCGAGCTGTCCCGGCTGCGCTCACCGGTCGGGCTCGATCTCGGCGCCCGTACGCCCGAGGAGGTCGCCGTGTCCGTCGCGGCCGAGATCATCTCGCTGCGCTGGAGCGGCACGGGGACGCCCCTGACCGCGACCGCGGGAGCCATCCACGCGAACGGTTCCGCCTGAATGCGAGGAGGAAGTCATGGAACTGCGGCACGAGTTCACCGTGCCCGTCCCGGTCGGCGACGCCTGGCGGGCGCTCCTCGACATCGAGCGGGTCGCGCCGTGCCTGCCGGGGGCGAGCGTCGAGGCGTACGACGGCACGACCGTGACCGGCTCGGTCAGGGTGAGACTGGGGCCGATCACCGTGACGTACAAGGGCACGGCGGTGTTCGAGGAGCAGGACGGGGCGGCCCATCGCATGGTGCTGGCCGCGAGCGGCCGGGAGACGCGCGGGCAGGGCACGGCGCGGGCGACGGTCACCGCCGCGCTGGAGGAGCGGGCCGGGGCCACGGCGGTGTCGGTGCGCACCGATCTGACGGTGACCGGCCGCCCGGCGCAGTTCGGGCGCGGGGTGCTGGCGGAGGTGAGCGACCGGCTGGTGGGGCAGTTCGCGGACTGCCTGGCGCAGCGGCTGTCCGACGCGCCGGGCGGCGAGCAGGAGGACGGGGAGGGCGGGGAGGACGGGGAGGGCGGGGGTCAGGAGAGCGAGGAGTACGCGGCGGTCGCCGGGAGGCCCCCGGCCCCCGCCGGCGAGCCCGAGCCGCTGGATCTGCTGCGCGCCGCCGGAGTGCCGGTCGCCCGGCGTGCCGCCGGGGCCGCGGGCGCGGTCCTGGTGGTGGCGCTGCTCGTCGTCGGAGTAAGGCGGCTGCGACGCCGGTGAGGAGGCCGCCGTGCGCGGGCCGTGGGGCGGATGGGCCAGGGCCGCGTTTCTGCTGCTCGGGGGATCTGCGTGACGTGCGTGGCCTGCGGTAGCCGCGTGATCTGCTGATTTCGGAAATTTCCCAGGTTTTCTGGTTTGGGGGGTTCGCTCTCCTCAGGAGGGGTAGGCGGGCTGCAATGGACGAGGCTCAGCCTCTCCCGCACATGTGCGACGCACACCGCTCCGGAAGGAGGTCCGTGACAGCGCATACTCGCAGCTCCCGGGCTGCTTCCGCGCACGGAGCGGCCCGGATCTCGCCGAGACATCGGACACGAGAAAGGGAAGTGTGACCTAGGGGCGGCCCCTGACCGGGCCGCCCTCTTCTGCGTCCGCCGCCGGTCAGGACCGGGCCCGGGCCTCCGTCACACGGTGCGGCGCGGAGGCAGCCGGCGCAGTTCCACCTCGGTGAGGCGGCCGCCGGTGACGGTGGCGGTCATGTACGTGCAGTGCGGCTGGCGGCGCCGGTCGGTCGGGGAGCCGGGGTTGAGCAGGCGCAGCCCAGTGGCGGCGGTGGTGTCCCAGGGGATGTGGCTGTGCCCGAAGACCAGGACGTCGAGGCCGGGGAAGCGGGCGGCGCAGCGGGCCTCGCGCCCGGTGGCGGGCCCGGTCTCGTGGACGGCGCCGAAGCGCAGCCCGCCCAGTTCGGCGTGGGCCACCTCGGGCAGGCGGGCACGGAGTTCGGGGCCGTCGTTGTTGCCGTACACGCCGATCAGCCGGCGGCTGCGGCGCTCCAGCAGGTCGAGGGTGGCGGTGTCGACCCAGTCCCCCGCGTGGAAGACGACGTCGGCGCGCGGGAGTTCGGCGAGCAGGGGGGCGGGCAGTTCCTTGGCGCGCTTGGGCAGGTGGGTGTCCGAGATCAGCAGCAGGCGCACGGCGTCAGCGTACCGCCGGGCCGGCGTGGCCGCCCGGTCCCGCGCGGGCCGCCGATCCCTGGTCCCCCGGTCCGCCGGCCAGCGGCCATCGGTCATCGGTCATCGGTCGCCGGTCATCGGTCGCCGGGGCAATGTGCAGGCAAACTGTTCAGTCCAGACTGGACAATTTCGATTGCTGGTTCTACGGTGTTGCCATGGATCATCAGCCCACCGAGGCGCCCGAGGGCGGTTCCGCCTCCGCCGCCCGGGCCGCGCGCGATCTGCGGGTGGTGTTCAGCCGGCTGCGCCGCCGTATCCGGGAGGTCGCGCGGGACGAGGACCTCACGCCCTCGCAGGTGTCGGCCCTCACCCTGGCCGGCAAGCACGGCGCCGCCACGGCCAGTGCGCTGGCGGCCGCCGAGGGGGTCCGTCCGCAGTCGATGGCCGCCACCCTCGCCGCCCTGGAGCAGCACGGGCTGATCCGGCGCACCCCCGACCCGGACGACGGCCGGCGGCAGCTCGTCACGCTTACCGAGAACGGCCGCGAGCGCATCGAGGGCGACCAGCGGATCCGCGAGGAGTGGCTGGCCCGCGCCCTGGAGGACCGGTTCACCGAGGCCGAACGACAGACCCTGATCGAGGCGTTCGGCCTGATGGAACGGCTGACGCGGCCGTGAAGGACAGGCTCACCCGCACTCTGCCGCTGACACGACTCACCCCGCACAAGCCCTGAAAGGCTTTCCTCCCATGGCACTCACCGCCCTCGACCCGCGTACCGCCCTCGTGGTGATCGACCTCCAGGCCGGCATCGTCGGCGCCCCGACCGCGCCCCACTCGGGCGCCGAGGTGCTCGCCCGCTCGGTGGAGCTCGCCGAGGCGTTCCGCGCCCGTGACCTGCCCGTGGTCCTGGTCCGGGTCTCCTTCGCCGCCGACTTCGCGGACGTGATGCCCGGCCGCACCGAGGCGGCGCGCTCCGGCGGCGGCGCCCGCCCCGACGGCTGGGACGTGATCGTTCCCGAGCTGGCCGGGCACCCGGGCGACATCACCGTCACCAAGCACAACTGGGGCGCCTTCCACGGCACCGACCTCGATGTGCAGCTGCGCCGCCGCGGCGTCACGCAGATCGTGCTGACCGGCATCGCCACCAGCATCGGCGTGGAGTCCACCGCGCGGGCCGCCTACGAGCACGGCTACCACGTCACGCCGGCCACCGACGCCATGGCCGACATGGACGCGGAGGCGCACCGCAACAGCGTGGAGCGGATCTTCCCGCGCCTGGGCGAGACGGGCACCACCGCCGAGATCCTCGAACTCCTGGCGAAGACCCGGGGCTGAATGCGCGGCGGGGGCCCGGCGCGTCCGCGCCGGGCCCCCGTGTGTCCGGGACGTGCGGGCGGGTCAGTCCTCTCCCCGCACGATGTTGCACTCCGCGCCCGTACGGTCCCGGCGCGGGCCGCCGCGGCCCTCTCCCGCCGAGGCGACCGCCGGGACGCAGGTGCGCACGCCCTTCTCCCGCAGCCGGCGGGCCGTGGCCCAGCCCGTCTCGGGGCGCCGGCCCGTCGTCTTCTCACTTATGTGCGCGGTCACGCTGCTCATCTTCCTTCCGCGTCCGGTGGGTACGGGTGCTCGTGCGGTGGCTGTGTACGGGTGTGCGGTCCGCGGCCTCCGGGTCACTTGCGGCCGGAGCCGCCGCTGCCGAAGGAGCCGCTGGAGCCGGGGTCCCAGCGCGGCCGGTCCTGGTCGTCGCTGCGCCTGGTGCCGGAGGAGCCGAGTTCGTGCGGGGTCAGCCGGCGGCCGGTCTCCTCGGCGCGGGGCACCTCGTCCGGTTCGCGCCGCTGCTGTTCCTCGTGCACCGGTCCGGATTCGGGCAGCGTGGGGTGCTCGCCGCCCCGGGGCGTCCTGGGCTCACGCTGCTTCACCTTGATCCCGAGCCGGACGGCCCAGATCAGACCGCCGACGATGATCAGACCGCCGACGATGATGACGACGACCCCGAAGACGGAACTCGCGTCGGAGGCTGCTTCAAACCGGGTGGTGTCCATGCCTCACCGGGTACCCGGTGAGGCCCGGCGGATACGTGCCGGACCCGACACGGGCGGCGCCCCCCCCCGCGGCGCGGTCAGGGTCTCTCCGGACGCGGTGCTCCGCCGTCGGAGGACTCGGAGGACCGGGCCGCCTCCTCCACCTCGGCCTCGATGTCGGTGCGCGCCCTCCCCTCGTCGCCCGCGTACTCGCCCAGGGCGGCCTGGAGGTCGCGGGCGAGGTCGCGCCAGGCGCGCCAGGCGGTCTCGTACGTCTCGCTCTGCAGGCCGGTCCAGCGCTCCTGCGCGGGCGGGCCGTACTTCGCGCGCAGTTCCTCGACGCGGGTCTGCGCCTCGTCGGCCGCGCGCTGTTTCGCCACAAGCTCTTCGAAGGTGTGTGACACAGCCCAGGACCCTAAGCACGGCGGGCGCGCCCGGGGCTCAGACCTGCCGCACCGCGGGCGGGGCGCACCCGTGTGGCGGGTCGGGCGGCCCGTTCACCGCCCCACCGGCAGTTCGCTCCACACCTGCTTGCCGCCGCCGGCGGGCACGGTCCCCCAGGCCGCCGACACGGCCTCGACCAGGAGGACGCCGCGGCCGCCGGTGGCCTCCCAGCCGATGCTGGTCGGCTTGGCGGGGGTGCGCGGCGAGGAGTCGGCGACGGCGACGCGCAGCCGCCGGTGGACGAGGGAGAGGTCGAGGCGGACCGGGCCCTCGGTGTGCACGAGGGCGTTGGTGACCAGTTCGGAGACGACGAGGAGAGCGGCGTCGGCCTCCTCGGTCACCCCCCAGGACCGCAGGGTGCGCCGGGTGAAGCGGCGGGCGTGCCGGACTGCCTGGGGCACCCGCCACACCGTCCAGCTCTCCCGGAGCGGGCGTACGTCCAGGCCGTCGTAGCGCATGAGGAGCAGGGCGATGTCGTCGTCGCGGTGCGCGCCGGTCAGCAGGGCGTCGGCGACCAGGCCGAGGTGGCCGGGGTCGGCGGCGGCCAGGCCGCCGGCGAGCCGCCGCAGGCCGGCGTCGAGGTCGGCGTCCCGGGACTCCACCAGCCCGTCCGTGGTCAGGGCGATCACGGTGCCGGGGCGCAGTCCGACCGGGGTCATCGGGAAGTCGGCCTGCCGCTGCACGCCCAGCGGCGGGCCGCCCGCCACCTCCACGGTCTCCACGCTGCCGTCCGGGTGGCGCAGCACCGGCGGGAGGTGCCCCGCGCGTACGCACCAGGCGACGCCGGCCTCCAGGTCGACGTCGACGTAGGCGCAGGTCACGAAGAGGTCGGTCTCCATGTCCAGCAGGAGCCGGTCGGCGTGCGCGACGACCACGTCCGGCGGGTGGCCCTCGGCGGCGTAGGCGCGCAGCGCGGTGCGCATCTGGCCCATGAGGGTGGCCGCGGCCGTGCTGTGCCCCTGGACGTCGCCGATGACGAGGGCCACGTGGTTGTCGAGCAGCGGGATGACGTCTTACCAGTCGCCGCCGACCTCCAGGCCGGCAGTGGCGGGCAGATAGCGGGCCACCGCCTCGGCGCCGGGCAGGCGCGGCAGCCGGCGGGGCAGCAGGGCGCGCTGGATCATGCCGACGAGTTCGTGTTCGGCGTCGAAGGCGCGGGCCCGCAGCAGGGCCTGGCCGGCCAGCCCGGCGAAGGCGGTGAGCAGGGCGCGTTCGTCGGCGCCGAAGTCGTGCGGGGTGTCCCAGCCGATCAGGCAGGCCCCGGCCATCCGGTCGCCGGCGGGCAGCGGCAGCACGGCGAGGCCGCCGGGGCCGACCTCGGCGAGGGCGGGTTCCAGGGGCGATCCGGCGGGCCAGATCCGGGCCCGGCCCTCGCGCAGCGCGGCGGCCAGGGTGGGCATCGCGCGGACCGGCGCGTCGGGCCACTCGGTGCGCCACTCCAGGCGCCACAGCTCGGGCCAGGATTCGGGTTCGGGCGGGTCGAGGACGGTGACGACGAGCCGGTCGTTCTCCAGCTCGGCCAGCGCGACCCGGTCGGCCCGCAGCGGTCCGCTCAGCGCGGCGACCACGGCCTGGCTGACGTCCCGGACGGTGCCCGCGGTGGCCAGGACGGCGGCGAGCCGCTGGACGCGGGCGACGTCGGTGACGCCGGAGCGCAGCGCGGAGGCGTCGGCCACGGTGCCGGCCAGCCGGGCCGGGCGGCCGTCGCCGCCGGGCAGCAGCCGGCCGCGCAGCCGCAGCCAGGTGGGCGGCCCGCCGGGCCGCAGCACCCGGAACTCCAGCTCGCGGTCGCCGATGGACAGGTGGTCGGCCTCGACGACGGACATCAGCGACGGCAGGTCCTCGGGCACGGTCAGCGCGAGCAGGGTCTCCACCCTGCCGTCGAAGCCGGCGCGGTCGAGGCCGAACAGGGCGAGGATGCCGTCCCCGACCTCCACCCGGCCGCTGTCCATGGCGAGGCTGAACGCGTCCGGCGGCAGGTCGGCGCCCGGCGGGGGCGCCGCGGCCGCGGGGCAGGCGACGGCCGCGGCGACCAGTTCCAGACAGCTGCGGTCCTCGGTGTCGAAGCCGCCGGGGCTCTCGGTGACGGCGAGCAGGCAGCCGCCGCCGGCCAGCGGCAGCGCGGCGAGGAAGACGTCACCGGCGGGCATCCGCCGCGCATCGGCGCGGGCCGCGAGTTCGCCGGGCCCCAGCCAGAGGGGCTGACCGGTGCGGCGGGCGTCGGCCGGTGCGGAGTGCCCGGCCAGGGGGTAGGTGTCGCGCAGGCCGAACAGCGTCCGGGGCACGCCCGCGGACTCGGCCAGGCAGAGCAGGTCGCCGCTCTCGCCGCCGGGGGCGTACAGGCCGGCGAAGGCGGCGGGGGTGAAGACGAGGGCCTGTTCCAGGACGCGGCGCGTCCGGTCGGCGGCGGGCGGGGCGGCGGCGAGGGTCCGCAGGGCGAGTTCGGCGCGCGCGGCCCTCGACCTGCGTGCCGTAGCGCCCTCACTGACCACGTTGGCCATTACAGCGCGTACCGGGCGTGTGCGCAGCCCC
This sequence comes from Streptomyces sp. NPDC047017, assembly GCF_040644175.1. NCBI lineage: Bacteria > Bacillati > Actinomycetota > Actinomycetes > Kitasatosporales > Streptomycetaceae > Streptomyces > Streptomyces sp. NPDC047017. The sequence goes on from NZ_JBEYVW010000009.1 coordinate 251,806, forward strand.
TGTGACGGTTCTGTGTGAGTTCTCGCGGGTCCGTTCCGGTCGGTTTGCCGTGGGGTGCTCGCGAGGGTCGTGGCGGTCGGCTCCCCGGGTGACGCTCACGGGGGCCGTTCCGGTCGGCTCCCCGTGGAGTGCTCACGGGGGCCGTGCCGGTCGGCTCCCCGTGGGGTGCTCGCGAAGGCCGTGGCGGTCGGTTCTCCGTGGGGTGGTCGCGAAGGCCGTTCCGGTCGGTTCTCCGTGGGGTGGTCGCGGACCGCCGGGTGCCGTCCGCGCGCCGCGCGGGCCGTGCCGTGCCCGCGCGGGACGCCGTCGGCCGCCCTCGCGCACCGCTCGCCGTGCGGTCCGGGCCGCCAGGGGAGAGCCTTGACCCCACGGAGAGCCAGGCGCGGCCGGACGAGGAGGTGGTCGGCGTGGCCGACGGGCGGACCTCCGGGCAGCCCCCGATGCACCCCGCCGGGGCGGTCGGCCGCCCGCTGCTGTCCCTCGCGCTCGCCGCCGTGCTGGACGAGGTCCACGCGCACTCGGGCGCGGTGTACCTGCTGGCGCCCGACCAGCCCGTCCTGGAGATGGCGGTGATGGCGGGCATGCCCCGGGCGTTCGCCGCGCCCTGGGAGCGGGTCGGGCTGAGCGCGCCCATACCGGTGGCCCAGGCCGTGCGCGAACGGCGGCTGGTCTGGGTCGGCGGCGAGGAGGAGATGGCCCGCCGCTATCCGCGGATCGCCGTGGTCCTGCCGTACCCCTTCGCGCTGGCCGCACTGCCCCTGGCGACCGGGTCCGGCATGTACGGCGCGATCTTCGTGACCTGGCCGGACTCGCATCCCGCGATACTGCCCGACGGGGAGCGCGAGCAGCTGACCGCCGCCTGCGACCGGCTGGCGCTGCGCCTGGAGCGGGCCGCGGCCGAACGCCGCCCGGTGCTCCCGGAGCCGGACCTGCTGGCCGCGCCGCCGGCCGGCGGGGTGAGCGGCGCACTCGGCTCGGTCGAGGCGGCCCGGATGGCGGCCCGCCTGCCGTACGGGCTCGCCTCCCTCGATCTGCACGGCCGGGTCTCCTTCGCCAACCCGGCCGCGGCCGACCTGCTCGGCGTGCCGGTCACCGAACTGCTCGGCACCCGGCTGTGGGCGTCGGTGCCGTGGCTGAACGATCCGATGTACGAGGACCGCTACCGGGCCGCGCTGCTCAGCCAGCACGTCACGTCCTTCGTGGCGCTGCGCCCGCCCGGGGACTGGCTGTCGTTCCGCATGTATCCGAGCACCACCGGGCTCAGTGTGCGGATCAGCCGGGCCCGGGCGGTGGCGGAGCTGAGCCGCGGCGCGCCCCGGCCGGGCGGGGCGGCCGCGGCCTCGCCGTCCAGCCTGGTGACCATCTCGCAGGTGCTGAGCCTGGCCGGGGCACTGACCGAGGCGGTGGGCGTGCAGGACGTGGTGCAACTGGTCGCCGACGAAGTCGTGCCGGCCGTCGGCAGCCAGGCGCTGATGATCCTCGGTTCGCAGGCGGGACGGCTGCATGTGCTCGGCCACCGCGGCTACCGTGACATGGAGGCCGTCGAGCAGTTCCACGGCACCGCGCTGAGCGCGCCGACGCCGAGCACCCGGGTGCTGTCCACCGGCGCGCCCGCCTTCTTCGACTCCCGCCGTCAGCTGGAGCGGCTGTACCCGGGCCGGTACGCGGTGCGCGACGGCTTCGCGGCCTGGGCGTACCTGCCGCTCATCGCCTCCGGCCGCCCGGTGGGCACGTGCGTGCTCGCCTACACCGATCCGCACCACTTCCCCGCGGACGAGCGGGCCGTGCTGACCAGCCTGGGCGGCCTGATCGCGCAGGCGCTGGAGCGGGCCCGGCTCTACGACGCCAAGCACCGCCTGGCGCACGGTCTCCAGCAGGCGCTGCTGCCCCGCTCGCTGCCCCGGCTGCCGGGCTTCGACGTGGCCGCCCGCTATCTGCCCGCCACCCAGGGCATGGACATCGGCGGTGACTTCTACGATCTGGTGCCGACCCGGCCGGCGCCGGCCGCCGTGATCGGTGACGTCCAGGGGCACAACGTCACCGCCGCCGGGCTGATGGGCCAGTTGCGGACCGCCGTCCGCGCGTACACGACGGTCGGCCAGGAGCCGCAGGAGGTCATGCGGAGCACCAACCGGCTGCTGATGGAGCTGGGGGTCGAGCTGTTCGCCAGCTGCCTGTACCTGCGGCTCGACCCGGCCGACGGCTCCGCCGTGATGTCCCGGGCCGGCCATCCGCCGCCGCTGCTGCGGCGCCCGGACGGGCGGGTACGCGTCCTCGACCTCGCCGGGGGCCCGCTGCTGGGCATCGACGCGGCGGCCACGTATCCGACGACCCGGGTCGCCCTCGCCCCCGGTTCGGTGCTCGCCCTCTACACGGACGGGCTGGTCGAATCGCCCGGCGTGGACATCGAGGACGCGCTCGCCGAACTGGGGCACCGGCTCGGCGAGGCGGGCGACCTGCCTCTGGGCGAGCTGGCCGACCGCCTGGTACGGCACAGCGCGGCGGCGCGGGAGCGGATCGACGATGTGGCGGTGCTGTTGCTGCGGGCGCGGGGGGACGGCTGAATCGCGGGGATGGCTGAATCGGGGGGGCGGGGTGGGGCGGTGGAGGGGGTACGCCGGTCGGTGGGGCCCGGTCAGCGGGTCCCCGGTCGATGGGGCCCGGTCGGTGGGTCCCGGTCAGCGGGTCCCCGGTCGGTGGGCCCCGGTCAGCGGGTCCCGGCCGCTCCTGCGCCGTCACCGTCGGCGCCTTGGCCACTGCCGGCCTGGCCGTCGCCGCCCTGGTCGCCTCCGCCTTGGCCTCCCCCGCCGGCCCCTCGGTCGCCTTCGCCCCCGCCTTGCCCGTCCCCGCCCGAGCCCGCCGCGCCCTCGCTGCCCGCCAGTGTCGCCCCCGTCGCCTGCAAGGCGGTGGTGATCGGCTGGAAGAAGGTCTCGCCGCCCTGGGTGCAGTCGCCGCTGCCGCCGGAGGTCAGGCCGACCGCGCCACCGTCCTGGGTGAACAGCGAGCCGCCGCTGTCGCCCGGTTCGGCGCAGACGTCGGTCTGGATGAGCCCGGTGACGGTGTCGACGCCGTCCGGGTCGGTCTCGCTCCGGAAGTTGACCGTGGCGTCCAGGCCGGTGACGGTTCCGTCGTGCAGGCCGGTGGTGCTGCCCATCCGGAACACGCCCTGACCGACGGTGGCCTGCACCGCCCGCGTGATCGGGACGGTCCGGCCGTCGCCGGTGTCGACCTCGCCCGGTGCCCGGGTGGCCGGGTCGTCGTACGTGACGAGGGAGAAGTCGTTGCCGGGAAAGGTGGCCCGGTCCACCGTGGCGACCGGAGCGCCGCCCTGCGCGTCGGCCCACCGCTCGGCCGCGACACCGCAGTGACCGGCCGTCAGGAACGCGGGAGAGCCGTCGGCGGCCGTGACGTTGAACCCCAGTGAGCAGCGCACGGTGCCGCCGCCCTGGGCCTGGGCGAAGATCGCGTCGCCGCCGGCGGCGAGGGTCTTGAAGGTGCCGGCGGACCTCTTCAGGGCGGCCGTGCCGGAGCCGAGGCCGCTGACCGCGGACCGCACGGTGTCCCAGCGGGCGCCGGTGACCGTGCGGTCGGCGGTGACGACGACCTTGTTCGTGCGCGGGTCCACGGCCCAGGCGGTGCCGGGGACGGCGGCCTTCGCGCGCAGCGTCCGTGCCGCCGACCGGAGTTCGGCGGCGCTGTTGCGCACCGCGCGGACCGTGGCCCCCGCCGTCCTCGCCCGGGCGAGCACACTGTCGTCGCCGCTCGCCACGTCGACGACGAGATGCCGGCCGGCACTGTCGTAGTAGGCGCCGGCGAAGGCGTCGCCGAGGGTGCGGGCCAGCACGGAGGCGGCTTCGGAGGCGTCCTTCGCCGTGAAGGTCCGTACGGCGGCGGTGTCGTGTGCCGTGCCGTGGACCGTGCCGTCCGGGGAGGCGTCGGCGTTCGGCAGCAGCATCGCCGCCGCGCCGAGCGCCACCGCGCCGCCCGCCGCGATCGCGGCCTTGCGTCGGGGGACTCGCTGGTGGACCGGGTGGTGGACTCGGCGGTGACTCAAACTTCTCGACCTCCTGGGGGCGGGGTCCGTGCCGCCGGACGGCGGCGGAGTACGGGCGTGTGGACGGCTGTTCGTACGCACGGCCCGGCCCGCGCGTTCAACGCGGCGGCCGGGACCGGCCCCGTCCACCGGCCGACACCGGTGCGATCCGGACGCCATGCGGGCGGAATCCCTCCTTCAGCGAATCTGCACAGCGGATGCCCACCGAACTCACCGCGCACGGCGGATCTGCACAACCGCGCACCCGCGTACGCGCCTTTGGCACGGAGTGCCGGATTCGCCCGGACCGGGGCGAGGGCCCAGGGCGGGCCGATGCCGCACGGAGTGTGAAGAAGACGCCGACAACTCGTGCCCCGGCATGCACAGATCGGCGCCATTCGCCGGGAAGTCCGCTGGTGAGGGGCTTGTCCGAGTGGAACCCCGGGTCCGCGCCGTGCTTTGATCCATCGCACCGCGGGGCCGGCTGGACGCTTGGGAAACTGGCGTCCGGCCCCGCGGTCGCGGCCCCCCGTCCGTCACCGGAGGGGGCCGCTCTCTCCCTCCTTTCCTTTGTGAAACCCCGACCTTTCCTTTGTGAAACCCCGAGGTGCGCCGGCAGCGGCGGCTTGTGGTGCTCACCAACAAGCTGAACAACCAGGCGTTCCAGACCCCGCGCGGACTGCCGAAGCTGCGGGTGGCGGCGGCCGAGAACTACGCGTACGCGGCCTGGGCCCGGCAGTTCGCGCGCGGTCGCGAACTCCAGCGGCAGGTGGGCCGGATCAAGAACCTCACCACCGTGCTGGACGCCGCGCCCGAGGTGCGCGCGGCGAGCACCCGGCCGGACCCGCTGTCCGGGGCGATCGAGGCGCGGCGGCTGTCGTTCCGGTACTCCGGTGACGGGCCGCTGGTCCTGGACGACGTGTCGTTCCAGGTGCGGCCGGGCGAGTTCGTGGCGGTGGTCGGCCCGAGCGGCTGCGGCAAGCCGACGCTGCTGCGGCTGCTGATCGGCTTCGACCGGCCGCTGTCGGGCAGTGTGCTGTACGACGGCCAGGACCTGGCGGCGCTCGGCCTCACGGCGGTGCGCCGGCAGTGCGGGGTGGTCCTCCAGCACGCGCAGCCGTTCACCGGTTCGGTCCTGGACGTCATCCGCGCCCCCGAGCCGTGCTCGCCGGAGGAGGCGATGGCGGCGGCCGAGATGGCCGGGCTGGCCGAGGACATCCGGCGGATGCCGATGGGCCTGCACACCCTCGTCGCGGGCGGGCGGGGCCGTCTCGGACGGCCAGCGGCAGCGGCTGATGATCGCCCAGGCCCTGGTGCGGCGGCCGCGGCCCCTCTTCCTCGACGAGGCGGCCAGCGCCCTGGACAACGACGCGCAGCGCACCGTGATCGAGAGCACCCGCAAGCTGGACGCGACCCGCGTGGTCAGCGCGCACCGCCTGTCGACGGTCATGGACGCGGACCGGGTCGTCGTGCTGGAGGACGGCCGGGTCGCCGAGCAGGGGCTGCCCGGGCAGTCCCCCGCCGACCCGGGCAGCCGGCTGCGCGAAGTGGTACGGCGGCAGCCGGCCTGACGCCCGCCGCAGCAGGTGGGAGGCGTAGGAGATCACCGGGGCGGGTACTTCCGGCCCATGCGGATGAGCGTGGTGGACGTGGGGTCGAACACGGTACGGCTGGTGGTGGCGGACGCGCGGGACGGGGTGCCGTTGCCGGTGCACACCGCCAAGTGGCGGCTGAGACTCTCGGAGCAGGTCGTTCCCGGGCAGGACATCCCGCCCGGGGCGGTGGAGCAGCTGGTGCACGCGGTCGACGAGGCGAGCGCGACGGCCGTGCGCTGGGGCGCGTCCGCTCCGTCGGCCTTCGCGACGACCGTGGTGCGCGGCGCCCCGAACCGGCTCCAGGTGCTGCGCACGGTCCGGGCGCGCACCGGGGTGGCGCTGTGCACGCTGCCGGGCGAGGTCGAGGCCGAGCTGACCTTCCTCGGGGCCCGGCGCTGGATGGGCTGGCGGTCCGGGCCGCTGGTCCTGCTCGACATCGGCGGCGGCTCGCTCGAAGTCGCCTTCGGACGCGGCCGGCTGCCCGACTTCGTGGCCTCGCTGCCGCTGGGCGCGGGCCGGCTGACGCACGAGTTCTTCCCGGACGGGCAGGTGCCGTCCCCGGAGCAGCTCAAGGCGCTGCGCCGCAGCATCCGGCACCAGCTGCGGGACGTGGCCGCCCGGGTCCGCTGGGAGGGTCCGCGCACCGCCGTGGTGACCTCGCGCACCTTCCAGCAGCTGGGGCGGCTGTGCGGGGCCTCGCCCGGGCGGCACGGGCCGTTCGAGGAGCGGGAGCTGCACCGGGCGGCGCTGCGCCGCGCGGTCGGCCGGCTGGCCGCGCTGCCCCCGGACCGGCGCGCCGAACTGCCCGGGATCTCCGCGCCGCGCGCCGCGCAGAGCCTGGCGGGCGCGGTGGTCGGGCACACGGCGATGAAGCTGGCCGGGCTGAGAACGGCCACCGTGTGCCCCTGGGCGATCCGCGAGGGGGTGCTGCTGCGGCACATCGAGGACGGTCCGGCGTGGTGGGAGCGGATCTCGCAGGAGAGCGAGGACGCGGCGCCCCCGGACCCCGTACCGCTGCGCATCGCGACCTCGGCCAACTGAACCGGCGCACCACAACCGACGGAGAATCCGACGGAGAAACGGAGAACAGAGGACATGCCCGTGGACAAGAACGGCAACGGCGAGGACGACCAGCGGTCCGAGCACCACCCCAGGACCGCGGCCGGCGAGGTGCTGCGCGAGTTCGAGAACGCCGAGACGGACGTCGACGACTCCCGCGAGAAGCCGCACCGGGGCGAGGCCGCCGAGGCGATCACACCGAGCCCGGGGGCCGAGGAGGACGCCGAGCGGAAGGCCGAGGACGACTGAGGACCCGGGGGGGGCCGGTCCCCCGGCCCGCCGGTGCGCCGACCCCGGCGGGCGCCCGATCCCCGGCGGGCGTCCGATCCCCGGCGGGCGCCCGGCGCCTGCCCGCGGATGCCCAGGCGCCCGCCGGGTACCCGCCCCCCATGAACCACGATCATCCAGAACCCGGGCTCCCACCGGCCCGGGGCCCCCTGTCCGCGGCCGTGACCGCGTACTTGCGGGGCACGGGGGAACTGCCCCGCGCCGAGGACGCCGCCGAGGCCGAGCCCTACGGCGACGACCTCCAGCTCGCCCTGTACCTGTGCTACGAGCTGCACTACCGGGGTTTCGCCGGGGTCGCCGACCGGCGCGAGTGGGACCCCGGCCTGCTGGCCGTGCGGGCCGCGCTGGAGGACCGCTTCCTGACCGCGCTGCGCGCCGACACCCCCGGCCACGACAGCCTGGACGACGCGCTCGCCGCGATCCTGGTCGAGCCGGTCGACGGCACCGGCGTCTCGCACCACCTGCGCGCCGAGGGCGAGCTGTGGCAGGTGCGCGAGTACGCCGCGCTGCGCTCGCTGTACCACCTCAAGGAGGCGGACCCGCACGCGTGGGTGCTGCCCCGGCTGTGGGGCCGGGCCAAGGCGGCGATGGCGGCGGTGGAGTTCGACGAGTACGGCGGCGGCCGGGCCGAGCGCGTGCACGCCCGCCTGTTCGCGAACCTGATGACCGACCTGGACCTGGACACGGTCTACGGCCGCTATCTGGACGCCGCCCCGGCCGAGGCGCTGGCCGTCGTCAACATGATGTCCCTGTTCGGCCTGCACCGCGCCCTGCGCGGCGCCCTCGTGGGCCACTTCGCCGCGGTCGAGATCACCTCGTCACCCGGCTCCCGGCGGCTGGCCGAGGCGATGCGCCGCACCGGCGCGGGACCGGCCGCCGCCTTCTTCTACGACGAACACGTCGAGGCGGACGCCGTGCACGAGCAGGTGGTGCGCCACGAGGTCATCGCCGGGCTCCTGGAGCAGGAACCGCACCTGGCGGCCGACGTCGCCTTCGGTATCGACGCGACCGGTCACCTGGAGGACCGGCTCGGCGGGAAACTGCTGGCCCACTGGCGTGCGGGCCGTTCCGCGCTGCGCGTCCCGCTCGCCGCCGGGCCCGCTCATATCTCATGAGGGGCGGGGTACTCGCGGGACGTGAGTGAACTCGTGCTTCCGGGCGTCTACGCCCCACAGGACGACACCGCGCTGCTGGCCGAAACCCTGTCCGGGGAGGCGCTCCGGCCCGGCGCGCAGGTCCTGGACGTCGGCACCGGCAGCGGTGCGCTGGCGCTGGCCGCGGCCCGGCGCGGCGCCGAGGTGACCGCGGTCGACGTGTCCTGGCGCGCGGTGTGGACCGCCCGCCTCAACGCCTGGCTGAGCCGCCTCCCGGTCCGCGCGCACCGCGGGAACCTGTGCTCCCCGGTGGGCAGCCGGACCTTCGACGTCATCGTGGCCAATCCCCCGTACGTCCCCGCGCCCGCCGCGCGGCACACGCCCCGCGGCAGGGCCCGCGCCTGGGACGCCGGGCACGACGGGCGCCTGGTCCTGGACCGGCTGTGCCGGGAGGCGCCCGCGCTGCTGCGGCCCGGCGGTGTGCTGCTCGTGGTCCACTCCGCGCTGAGCGGCCCGGAGCGCACCCTGGAGCTGCTGCGGGGGGCCGGTCTCAAGGCCGCCGTGGTGCGGCGCCGGTGGATCGCCTTCGGGCCCGTGCTGCGGGCCCGGCAGGGATGGCTGCGCGAGCGCGGGCTGCTGGGCCCGGCCGAGGAGAAGGAAGAGCTGGTGGTGATCCGTGCCGAACGTGCCCTCTGACACCGGCGGGGACGACCCGCGTCCCGGCCCCCGGGAAGAGCCGCGCTCCGGCCCGACCCGCCGGGTGACGATGCGGCGGCGTGGTCCGATCCTCGTCGACGGCCCGGTGGAGGTGGAGCTGGAGGACGGCACCACGGTGCGCTCCGACCGGTTCCGGGTCGCGCTGTGCACCTGCCGGCGCAGCCGCCGCTATCCGTGGTGCGACACCAGTCACCGAGAGCGGGTGTAGCGGGTATGCGCGGCGGCCGGGCGGATGCCCGGATTCCCGTGCCCCACCTCGTACCGGACGCCGTACCGGACGCCGGCGCCGTCGCCGCCGCGCGGGTGCGGGCGGGCGGGCCGTTCACGGTGGTGGAGGTCTCGGGCGAGATCGACATGCTGACGGTGGACCTGCTGGCGGAACGCCTTGAGGCCGCGACCGCCGCCGCGGGGCCCGATGTGCTGGTGGACCTGCGCGCGGTGGACTTCTTCGACTGCTCCGGGCTGCGCGTGCTGTGCCGGGCCGAGCGGCGGGCCCGGGAGCGCGGCGGCCGGCTGCGCCTGGTCCTGGACGACCCGCGCATCCGCCGGCTGCTGCGGGCGACGGGTCTGCTCGGGCGCTTCCCCCCGCTGCCCCGGCTGCCGGTGGCGGCCGGCTGAGGCGGCCACTCGGGCGGGCGCGGCGGGAAGCGCCGCGGCAGACGATTCCAGGGGCCGGCGGAGGCCCCACTCCGCCCGCCGGCCCCTGATGCGAGATCGCCTCGGTCCCCGTGCCGGGCCCGCACTCCCCAGTCACGGACCCTCAGTGCTGCGCGGGAACCGCGCGATCCCGGTCTCAGAACGCGAAGACGCTTGTCAGGGAAGCGTTCTTCACGCAGTCGTTGGCGAAGGTGCGCTGGTAGGAGACGCGCTTGCCCTGCCAGACGCCGTCCGCGGTGACCACCACGGGGCGGTACTCCCGGGTGCACACCACGTCGTCGCTCGCCGTGAGGGCGTCGAAGTCACCGCCGGCGAGGCGCAGTTCGGCACATGCCTCGGGCGCGGCCGGATGGGTTCCGGAGGCCGTCGGGGCACAGGTGAGGGTGACGGCCCGCTCCGGTGTCGCGGTGGCCGGGCTGTCCCCGTGGCCCACCGTCAGCACCAGGGCCGAGGGGGCGTAGAGGGAGGCGGGGGCGACGGACGGGGCGGCGAGAGCGGCGTGGGTGAGGGGCCCGAGGACGGCGGTGGCCGTCAGGCCGAGGGCTGCTGCCCAGCGCGCGGTGTTCCGCATTGTGTGCTTCCTTCCGCAGGAGGTCGATGAGAGATACCGGGCCTGGCTCGGTCGGTGCCGGACCGGCGAGCGGGAGTCTGCCGAGTCCGCCGCCGAAACTCACATCGAACCCATGGGTTTCGGTAACCTTGCGTATTGAATCAGTGGCGTGAAGTCACAGAAATCGAACGTCCAAACCCCTGAACGACGGGCCTGCCGATCACCGCATCCGGCCGGATGGCGTGATCCGGGCTGTTCGGCAATCGACCGGAAACATTCCCGTCACGTCCGCGCGGGACGGCCGCGGTTCACCTCCCGGTCATCCGTGGGTCCGCCGCCGGGCCCCCTCCCCCGCGGGCCCGACCGGCCCTACCGGCCAGTATGGTCGGGGTCCGGCGCACCACCGGCGACGAGAGGCGGACGTACGGATGGCGAAGCACTGGGCCGACTTCCAGTACGAGATCTATCTCCAGGGGATGACGGGCGCGGTGCCCCGGCTGCCCACCGACCTCAGCCGCCTGGAGGAGCTGACCGAGCGGCGGCTCGGCCCCGGCCCGGTCGGTTATGTGGCGGGCAGCGCGGGCGACGGCAGCACCGCGCGCGCCAACCGGGCGGCCCTGGAGCGGCGCCGGATCGTGCCGCGCATGCTGCGGGACGTGCACGAACGCGACCTGTCGACCGAGGTGCTGGGCCGCGCGCTGCCCGCGCCGCTGGCGCTGGCCCCGGTCGGTGTGCTGTCGATCATGCACCCGGAGGCGGAGACGGCGGCGGCCCGGGCCGCGGCGGCGCAGGGCGTGCCGTTCGTCCTGTCGTCGGCCTCCAGCACGCCCATGGAGCAGGTCGCGGAGGCGATGGGGGACGCCGAGCGCTGGTTCCAGCTGTACTGGGCCAAGGACCGCGAGGTGACCCGGAGTTTCCTGGAGCGGGCGAAGGCGGCGGGGTTCACCGCGCTGCTCGTCACCCTGGACACCCCGCTGCTTGCCTGGCGGCCCCGCGACCTCGACCAGGCGTACCTGCCGTTCCTGCACGGGGTGGGCACCGCCAACTACTTCACCGACCCGGCGTTCCTGGCGGGCCTGGCCAAGCCGGTGCACGAGGACCTGAACGCGGCGGTGCTGCACTTCGTCGGCATGTTCGCCGATCCCGGCAAGACCTGGCCGGACCTGGCGTTCCTGCGGGAGAACTGGGACGGTCCGATCGTCCTCAAGGGCGTCCTGCACCCGGACGACGCCCGGCTGGCCGCCGAGGCCGGGATGGACGGGGTGGTGGTGTCCAACCACGGCGGCCGCCAGGTGGCGGGCTCGGTCGCCGCGGCGGACGCGCTGCCCGCCGTGGCGCGGGCGGTCGGCGACCGGCTCACCGTGCTCTTCGACAGCGGGGTGCGCACCGGCGACGACGTCTTCAAGGCGCTCGCCCTCGGCGCCCGGGCGGTACTGCTGGGGCGGCCCTACGTCTACGGGCTCGGCCTGGACGGGCAGGCGGGGGTGGAGCATGTGATCCGCTGCCTGCTGGCCGAGTTCGACCTGACTCTCGCCCTGTCGGGCCACGCCACGCCGGCCTCGGTCGGCCCGGCCGACCTGATCGAGCAGGACCGGTGAGCGGGCGGCGGGCTCAGATCTCCCAGGAGCGCAGCCGGTCGGCGGCGCCGTAGACGTCGGTCTTGCCGGACATCAGGTCGCGGGCGAGGTCGACGAGGGCGCCGTAGGGCGGGTCGATGCCGACGCCGCTGACGAACATGTAGGCCACGGCGGTCGCGCAGGCGAAGCGGGCGTTGGCCGAGGGCAGCGGCTTGAGCACGGCGAGGGTGTGCAGCAGCGCGGCGGCCCGCCAGGCCGGGTCGGAGTCCACGCCCAGCCGCGGCGGGTCCACGCGGTGGCGGGCGACGGCGGCCACCAGGGCCGAGAAGTCGTTGACCGTGGGCTGGTCCGGCAGCACTTCCTCGTGGCGCTGGAGCAGCCAGGGCACGTCGATGTGGATGACGGAGGTCATCGGTCAGGCGGCCCGTCCCGCGCCCCTGGCGGGCAGCTCGTCCTCGGGGAACGCGGCGGCGAACTCGTCGGCGTGCGCCGCGAAGAACCGCCGGAACGCCTCGGCGCCCTCCTGGAGGGCGCGGTGCCGGGCTATGTCGGCGGCGGCGGCCTCGCGCACGAGCGCCTTCATCGACGTACCGCGTTCCTTGGCGATCTGCCGCAGATCCTCTAGCTCGCGGTCACTGAACTCCACATTGAGCGCTGGCATGGACCAAAAGTACCGCGCGGGTACTCGGGCGTAAATTGCCGCAGGTCACAGCGGCCCAGCGGCGGTACCGCAGGGCGGGCCGCAGGCGGGAGGGCCTGCGGCCCCCTCCCCCCCCCCGCTCGGCCGCCACCGCGAGCACGCGCCCCTGTGCCGGTCGAGGCAACCGTACGGACCGTCCGCCCTACGCCTCCAGCTTGCTGATCCTGACGGCTCCTCGGGGCTCGCCCGGCCGGCTGCTGGTGAGGGTGAGTCGCAGCCGGGAGCCGCGTGCCGCGTCGAAGGTGATCAGGGTGGGTGCGTCGGAGGCGTGTGCCCAGTCGGTCCGGGCGCCCCGCACCGGCCGCCACGCGTGGCCGTCCCAGACGGCGACGGCCACGGCGGCGGGCAGGCTGTGCGCGGCGTCGACGGTGAAGGACACCGCCACGTGGTCCACGGTCCGCGCCCGGCCCCAGTCCACGCTCACCCAGTCCTCGGCGCGGGCCCCGCTGAACGCGGGCAGCAGCGCGGTGGCCTGCTTGGTGAAGGCGTTGGACCAGCCGGTGGCCGGGTCGCCGTCGAGCAGGGCGGCGGGCAGGGTGTCCGGCCGCCCCGAGTAACTGGCGTCCGCGCGCGGGTAGGCGGGCGGCTTCGGGGGGTCGGACGGGAAGACGGCGGGCCCGGTGGTCGCGGCCTCGCGCGCCGGGGTGGCGCGTACCGTCGCCGTGTCCCGGCGCAGCCCGTCGGCCCGCGCGGTGACGGTCAGCGGGCCCGGGCGACTCCCGGCGCGGACGATGGCGAGCGCCTTGCCGTGGAAGGCGGTGCGGGTACTGGCCTGGTAGCGCTCGGCGCTCTCCTGGCGTCCGTTGTCGACACCGGCCAGCGAGCCGCCGGTGACGTCGAAGGAGAGCAGGTGCTCGGCGTCGGGCACGGTCACGCCGTGCGCGTCGACGACCTCGGCGGTGACGAAGACCAGCGAACGCCCGTCGGCGGGCAGGGTGTCGCGGTCGGCGGTGAGGCGCACGGTGTGCGGGGCGCCCGCGGTGCGCAGCACGTCGGTGGCGACCACCCGGCCGTCGCGCCGGGCCACCGCCTTCAGCTCGCCGGGCCGGAACGGCACCTTCCAGGTCAGGTGCAGTTTGCCGGCGCTGCCGTTGGGGCTGGTGTAACTGCCCGGGTAGGGGCCGTCGGTGAAGGTCTTGTCGTCGCCGGTGGCCTCGGTGGTCTCCAGGTACGTCCGCCCGTCGGTGGTCCGCTTCACGTCGAACGCGCGCACGCCCAGGGACGTCCCGTCGAGGAACAGCTCGACCGACTCGGCGTTGGCGTACGCCCACACCTCGACGACCTCGCCCTCCCGGTGGTTCCAGCTCATGGGCAGCAGGTGGACCATGGGTTCGGTGGTCCACTGGCTGCGGAAGAGGTGGTACATGTCCTTGGGGAAGCCGGCCGTGTCGGCCGCGCCGAAGAAGGACGCCTTCACCGGGAAGACGCTGTACGGGGTGGGCTCGCCGATGTAGTCGATGCCCGACCACAGGAACTGCCCGGCGAACCACTCGCGGTCGCGGTCCTTCTTGTGGCCGTACTCGCCGCTCATCGTCCAGGAGGCGAGGTTGTTGTCGTAGGAGGAGACCGCGCGGCGGCCGGGCGTGTGGTTCTCGCCGGTGTTCAGGTGCTCGGGTTCCTGGTAGGCGCCGCGCGTGGAGGTCTCCGAGGACGACTCGGACTCGAAGAGGAACAGGTGCGGGTAGGCGGCGTGCAGCGCGTCCACCGACTTGGCGGTGTTGTAGTTCAGGCCGAGCCCGTCGAGCCGGGCCAGCAGCAGGTCGGCCGGGGAGCCCTTCGCGGGCACGCTGTGGTGCTTGTTGGAGCCGATGACGACCGGCCGGGAGTCGTCGGCGGCCTTGACCGCGCCGATGATCCGGTCGGCCATGGCCAGGCCCGCCGTGGTGGTGGAGTCGGGGATCTCGTTGCCGATGGACCACAGCACGACGGCGGGCGAGTTGCGGGCGGCGAGCACCATCTCGGTGGCGTCCTTCTCGCACCACTCGTCGAAGAACCGACCGTAGTCGTACGTGGTCTTGCCGGTGCGCCAGCAGTCGAAGGCCTCCACCATCATGACGATGCCGAGTTCCTCGCAGACCTGGATCAGCTGCGGGGCGGGCGGGTTGTGCGAGGTGCGCAGGGCGTTGACGCCCATCGCCTTCATCAGGGTCAGCTGCCGGCGGACGGCGTCGACGCTGACCGCGGCGCCGAGCGCGCCCTGGTCGTGGTGGAGGTCGACGCCCTTGATCTTGGTGTGGACGCCGTTGAGGGAGAAGCCCTGGTCGGCGTCGAAGCGGGCCTCGCGGACGCCGAACACGGTGTCGTACGTGTCGGTGGTCCGGCCGCCGGTGCGCAGTTCGGTGCGCAGGGTGTAGCGGTGCGGCGCGGCGAAGTCCCACAGCCGCGGCCGGGGCACGGTGAGTTCGTGGGTCTCGGTGTGCGTGGCGGCGACCGTGGCCGTGGTGGCGGTGCGGGCCACCGTGCGGCCGTCCGGGTCGAGGACGCGGGAGGAGATCTCCACCCGGGCCGCCGCGCCCGCCTCGCCGTTCACGGTGGTGCGCACCCGGACCACGGCCCGTTCGGCGGTGATCTCGGGGGTGGTGACCCGGGTGCCCCAGCGGGCCACGCGCACCGGTTCGGTGATCACCAGGCGGGCCTCGCGGTAGATGCCGCTGCCGGAGTACCAGCGGCTGCTGGGCAGCCGGTTGCGCACCTTGACGGCGATGACGTCCGCGGTGGTGCCGTCGGTGTGCAGCAGGCCGGTGAGGTCGTGGGCGAAGCCGGTGTAGCCGTAGGGGTGGTGGCCCACCTCGGTGCCGTTGCAGTACACGTGGGAGTCCATGTAGACACCGTCGAACTCCAGCGAGATCCGCCGGCCCGCGCAGGACGGCGGCAGGCTGAGGGACAGGCGGTACCAGCCGAGGCCGCCGGGGAGGAAGCCGGTGCCGGCGGTGGTGCCGTGCTCGGTGGTGGGGGTCTGCTCGATGCTCCAGTCGTGCGGGACGGCCACCCGGCGCCAGCCGGAGTCGTCGTGTCCGGGCGCGGCGGCGGCGTCGGAGGAGTCGTCGAGGCCGTCCGGGTCGGCGAGCGAGAAGCGCCAGCCGTCGCGCAGCGGGAGGACGCGGCGGCCCGGGCCGCCGCCGGGCGCGTCGCCGGCCGCGGGGGTCCCGGTCGCCGCCCGGGCGGCCGGGGCGGCCGGTACCGCGGCGGCGGGGGCCGCCGCCGTACCGGCGATCAGGACCGATCTGCGCGTGACCGTCATGACGGCTCTCCTTCATTCCCCAACAGGGAGCAGAAGTAATCAGAGGTGATCGCGACCGAACAGATTCTGACGGGTCGGCGCGGCCGAGCGTCAAGGGCACGAGGACACTCTTCGGTCACTTGTCACTCGGGCAGGGGGTCGCCGTCCACGCGCGGCGGGTACGCACTAGGCTGGGACCGAAGTGACGCACCGTTCACTGTGAGTGTGCGCGATGGAGTGGCGACGATGAGCCCGGTGTATCCGTTCGACGATGCCGCCACGGCACGCGCCGTCGTCGACGCGCACGGCGATCTCGTCGAGTGGAACGAGGGCGCCCGCCGGCTGCTCGGCTGGGCACCGGACGAGGTGCTGAACGAGCCCGCCGCGGACCTCCTGCTCGACGGCGCCCCGGCGGCCCCGCCCGAGGGGTGCCGCTGGACCGGCACCCTGACCCTGCTGCACCGCGACGGGCACCCCGTGTCCGTCTGGGTGCTGGCCCACCACCGGCGTCCGGCCGGGGGCGGCGACTGGCTGCTGGTCACCCCGCTGGAGGGCGGCGCTCCCCCGGGCCCCGAGGACCCCCTGTCACGGGCCGGCCTGGTCCAGTCGCCCTGCGCGGTCGCCATCTACGACCACCGGCTGCGGCTGCACGCGGTCAACGACGCCATGGCGGAGGTGCTCGGCGTGCCCGGGCACCGGCTGCGGGGCCTGCGCCCCTCCGAGATCGGCGGCCGCACGCCCGGCGAGGAGGTCGAGGAGCACATGCTCCGGGTGCTGCGCACCGGCCGGGGGCACGACGTGCGCACCTACGTCCCGCTCGGCGGCGACGGCCGGGTGACCGCGTGGATGGCCCGGATGTCCCCGATCACCGACGCCGACGGGCGGGTGCGCGGGGTGTGCGTCGCCGCCCACGACTTCACCGAGCAGCACCGCTCGCGCGAGCGGCTGCAACTGGTCAACGAGGCGAGCGTGCGCATCGGCACCACCCTCGACGTCACCCGGACGGCCCAGGAACTCGCCGACGTGTGCGTGCCCGCCCTCGCCGACTTCGTCAGCGTCGACCTGGTGGACCCGCCCGAGTCCGGCGGCGAGCCGCCCATCGGCCCGCCGGGCGTGCCCGCGGCCCTGCGCCGCGTCGCCCACCGCTCCGCCACCCCGGGCGACCCCTCGGCGGTGCTCGCCGTCGGGCAGAGCGCGGTCTACCCGGCGGCCTCGCCCCAGGGGGCCTCGCTGCTGTCGGGGCACGCCATCGTGGTCTCCCGGGACTCGGGCGACCTGGAGAAGTGGCTCGCCTGGAGCCCCGCGCTCACCCGGCGCATCGGCGAACTCGGCATCCACTCCGTGATGTCCGTGCCGATCCGGGCCCGGGGCATCACCCTCGGGGTCGCCGTCTTCACCCGGTTCACGCAGTCCGCCCGATTCCTGCCCGACGACGTACTGCTGGCCGAGGAGGTCACCGCCCGGGCCGCCGTCTGCGTCGACAACGCGCGCCGCTACTCCCGCGAGCGGGAGACCGCCCTCGCCCTCCAGCGCAGCCTGCTGCCGCGCACCCTGCCGCGCACGGCCGCCGTCACCGCGGCCTCCCGCTACCTCCCGGCGGCCCGGGCCGGCGTGGGCGGTGACTGGTTCGACGTGATCCCGCTGTCCGGGACGCGGGTCGCCCTGGTCGTCGGGGACGTCATCGGGCACGGCGTGGGCGCCTCGGCCACCATGGGCCGGCTGCGCACCGCCGTGCGCACCCTCGCCGACATCGACCTCGCCCCCGACGAACTGCTCACCCACCTCGACGACGTGGTGGCCCGGATGTCCGCGGAGACCGGCGACCCGGACCGGGGCCGCCCCGGCGAGGTCGGCGCGACCTGCCTGTACGCCGTCTACGACCCGGTCTCGCGGCGCTGCACCCTGGCCCGCGCCGGGCACCCCTCCCCGGTCCTCGTCCCGCCCGGCGGGCCGCCCCGCCGGATCGACCTGCCGCCCGGCCCGCCGCTGGGCCTGGGCGGGCTGCCGTTCGAGTCGGCCGAGCTGGACCTGGACGAGGGCAGCCTGCTCGCGTTCTACACCGACGGGCTGGTCGAGGGCCGCGACCGGGACGTGGAGGCCGGCCACCGGCTGCTGCGCGAGACGCTGGCCGAGCGGCCGGACTCCCTGGAGGAGACCTGCGACCGGGTGCTGCACGCGCTGCTGCCGGCCGGCAGCCCCACCGACGACGTGGCCCTGCTGCTCGCCCGCACCCGCGGCCTGCCCGCCTCCCAGGTGGCCACCTGGGACGTCCCGGCGGACCCGTCCCTGGTCGCCCCGGTGCGCAAGCAGGTCGTCGACCAGCTCGACACCTGGGGGCTGAGCATCGTGGCGTTCACCGCGGAGCTGGTGGTCAGCGAGCTGGTCACCAACGCCATCCGGTACGGCACGCCGCCGATCCGGCTGCGGCTCATCCACGACGAGACCCAGCTGATCTGCGAGGTCTCCGACACCAGCAACACCGCCCCGCACCTGCGCCGGGCCAAGACCTGGGACGAGGGCGGGCGGGGGCTGCTGCTGGTCGCCCAGCTCACCCGGCGGTGGGGCAGCCGGCACACCATGGAGGGCAAGACGATCTGGGCGGAGCTGGCGCTGCTCGACGAGGAGTGAAGCCGCGGGGCCGGGTTCAGGAGGCGTCGGTCAGCCAGGGCCTGACCTGGCGGCGCGCCTCGTGCAGCCGGGACTTGAACGTGCCCAGCGGAATCCCGGCCCGCTCGGCGGCCTCGGCGTACTCCAGCCGGCAGATGTCCCGGTACACCAGCGGCGCCACCAGATGCGGGCGCTCCCGCTCCAGCCGGTCCAGGGCCTCCAGGAGATCGACGCGGGAACCGGCGATCACACTGGTGGTGCGCGGGTCCGCGTACCGGGCGGGCTCGATCTCGGCGGGCTGTTCGGCGGCCCGCCGCTTCAGCTCCCGGTACTTCTGCCGGCAGCAGTTGGCGACCACCGTGTACAGCCAGGTGCTGAACCGGCTGCGGCCCTCGAAGGTGGTGATCCGCCGCGCCACCTGGAGCAGCACGTCCTGCGCGGCCTCCTCGGCGTCCTCCCGGCAGGGCAGGAAACGCCCGCAGCGGCGCAGCGTCTCCGGCCGGATCTCCTGGAGCAGTCCGTCCAGCGCCGCGGTGTCGCCGGCTGCGGCGCGGCGGGCGAGGTCTTCGGTCAGCGCCGCGTCCGGCACGCAAGCCTCCTCGGAGTCGATCTCAGGGCAGGCATGATAGTCGTATGCACTCCGTCCAGCGGATCGGCCGCTACCGGCTCGAACGACGCCTGGGCACCGGCGCCTTCGGCACGGTGTGGCTGGCGCACGACGACGAACTCGACGCGCCGGTCGCCGTCAAGGTCCTGGCCGAGAACTGGTCGCACCGCATGGACGTGCGGGAACGGTTCCTGTCCGAGGCCCGGCTGCTGCGCAAGGCCGGCTCGCCGCGGGTGGTCCAGGTCTACGACATCGGTGAACTGCCGGACGGACGGCCGTACTTCGTCATGGAGTACGCCGACGGCGGCACCCTCGCCGAACTGCTGGCCGCCGGCCCGCTGCCGGTGCCCGAGGCGCTGCGGCTGACCGCGCTGGCCGCCCGCTCCGCGCACGCCCTGCACGAGGCGGGCATCGTGCACCGGGACGTCAAGCCGAGCAACGTCCTGCTGCGCACCGCCCCTGACGGCACCCGGCGGGTGCTGCTCGCCGACCTCGGGCTCGCCAAGAGCCTGGCCGAGGCGTCCGGGCTGACCCTGGCCGCCGGTTCGGCCGGCTACCGGCCGCCCGAGCAGGCCGAGCCGGGCGCCGGGATCGACGAGCGGGCCGATGTGTACAGCCTGGGCGCGGTCGGCTACCAACTGGTCACCGGCACGGTCCCGGCCGCGCCCGGCAGGGTCGTACCGCCCGGGCGGCTGCGCCCGGACCTGGACCCGGGCGTGGCCGCCGCCCTGACGCGCGCGCTGGAGCCGGACCGCGAGCGGCGCTGGCCCAGCGCGGAGGCGTTCGCCCGGGAACTGGAGCACGCGGCCGAGGGCGCGGCGCCGGCCGGGCGCCCGCGCGGGCGCAGGCGGCTGCTCGCGCTGACCGCGGCGGTGGTCGCGGTCGCCGCCGCGGGCACCGCCCTGACGCTGGCGCTGCGGCCGTCCGGGCCGGCCGGCGTCCGGGTCGCGGACGCCACCGGCCGGATCGCGGTCCGGGTGCCGGACGGCTGGGGGCGGCAGCTGCGGGACTCCGGCTGGGACCCGGCGGCGCTGGGGCTGCCCGCCGGGCACGAGCCGGGCCTCGCCGTCGCCGACGACCTGGCGCACTGGCAGGACCTGGCGAGCGGCGTGCGCGGGGTGTTCGTGGGGCTGAGCGAGCAGGGCGACGTCACGGCCCGGGTGGCGGCCGTGGACCACCCCGGCTGCCGCTACCAGGGCGGCCGGGCCTTCGCGGACGGCGACTGGCGGGGGCAGGTGCGCACCTGGGACGGCTGTCCCGGCGGGGGCCGCCTGACCGAGACGGCGCTGCGTCCGGCCGGTGCGGCCGGGCAGCCGCAGGTGTACGTCCAGATCCGCCAGCGCTCCGGTTCGGACGCCACCGACGGCATACTTCGCTCCCTCCGGGTGACCTGACCCGTACGGGTGAACACGGCCCGGGCCGGAAACGGGAAGAGAACCTTCGGGAGGAACGTGCGGAAACCGCGAACCTTTCGCCCGGTCCGTGCATCGGACCCTCATGTCGGCGCACGAGGCGCCGGCCGCACGCCCCGAGCGCGTGCGACCATCCCCAGGAGCGTGGACACATGGCGTACTCCTTCCCCACCCGCCGCGGCACGGCCCTGCTGGCGGGTTCCCTGGCCGTACTGGGCCTGCTGACCGCCTGCGGCGACGGCACCGCGGCCACCGGCGGTCCGCAGAAGGTGTCCGGCACCGCCGCGCCCGCCACCGGCGGCACGACGACCGGCCCGGCGCCCGCCACCAGCGGGTCCGGCCCGAGCGGCGGCGGTTCGACCGCGCCGGGCCGGACGGCGACCGCCCCGGGCTCCGCCCCGGCGGCGAGTTCCGGCACCGGTTCCGGCGACCGGGCGGACGCGGCGGCCCGCAGCACCCGCTGCCACACCTCGGAGCTGAGGGCGACGGTGGGCCGCGAGGACCCGGGCGCCGGGCAGGAGAACTTCCCGCTCGTCCTCACCAACACCTCCGGCCGCACCTGCACCGTGCGCGGCTACCCGGGCGCCGCGTTCACGGACGCCGGCGGCCGTCAGCTCGGCGCGGACCCCAAGCGCACCTCGGGTTCGCCCGTGACGGTAACGCTGAAGCCGGGCCGCAGCGCCTGGGCGGGGCTGACCTTCTCCAACCCGCAGGTCAGCGGGGCGCGGACCGCGACGCCCAGCACCCTGGTCGTCACGCCGCCCGACGAGCGCGACCCCCTCACGGTGAAGTGGACGGCCGGCCAGGTCCCCGTCGGCGGGAACTCCTCGTCGGTGTTCCTCACGGTCCTCAGCCCCGGCACCGCGCCCTGACGCGCCCGGGCCCCGGCCCGGTCCCGGCACGTTCTCGCACGTCCGCGCGCTCCCCGGCGGGGCGTTTGCTTGGATGTGCGGGCACCCCTGACCGCGCCCGGAGGACCGAACCCTGAACACCCCGTTCGCCGAGACCCTGTCCGTCGTCCTGCTCGTCGCCGTGCTCGCCTGGGCCGTCGTCCGGCCCTTCGGTCTGCCCGAGGCGGTGATGGCGGTCCCCGCGGCCGGCGTCGCCGTCGCCACCGGCGCGATCTCGCTCGGCCACGCGCGGGCCGAGGCCGAGCGGCTGGGGCCGGTGGTCGGTTTCCTGGCGGCGGTGCTGGTCCTGGCCCACTTCTGTGACGTCGAGGGGCTGTTCCGGGCGTGCGGGGCGTGGATGGCGCGGTGGGCGCGGGGCCGCCCGGTGCGGCTGCTGACGGCGGTGTTCGCGCTGGCCTCCGCGATCACGGCGGTGCTCAGCCTGGACGCCACAATCGTGCTGCTCACCCCGGTGGTGTTCGCCACCGCCGCGCGCACCGGCGTACGCCCCAAGCCGCACGTGTACGCCTGTACGCACCTGTCGAACACGGCGTCGCTGCTGCTGCCCGTCTCCAACCTCACGAACCTGCTGGCGTTCGCGGCGAGCGGGCTGAGCTTCACCCGGTTCGCCGCGCTGATGGCGTTGCCCTGGCTGGTGGCGATCGGCGCGGAGTACGCGGTGTTCCGCGGCTTCTTCGCCCGTGACCTGGCGGCCTCGGCACCGGCGCCGGAGACCGGCGAGCCGCCGGGGCTGCCGGTGTTCGCGCTGGTCACCGTGGCGTGCACGCTCGCCGGGTTCGTGGTGGCGTCGGCGTTCGCCGTCGAACCGGTGTGGGCGGCGCTGGCGGGGGCGCTGGTTCTGGCCGCACGCGCGCTGGTGCAGCGCCGGGCGACGGCGGTGAGCGTGGTGCGGGCGGCGGCCCCGGCCTTCCTGGCGTTCGTGCTGTCCCTGGGCGTCGTGGTGCGCGCGGTCGTCGACAACGGCCTCGCCACCGCGCTCGGGCACCTGCTGCCCGCCGGTACGGGGCTGCCCGCGCTGCTCGGCATCGCCGCGCTGGCCGCCGTACTGGCCAATCTGATCAACAACCTGCCGGCGGTGCTGGTGCTGCTGCCGCTGGCCGCCCCGGCCGGACCGGGCGCGGTCCTGGCCGTGCTGCTCGGCGTCAACATCGGCCCCAACCTGACGTACGCCGGCTCGCTGGCGACCCTGCTGTGGCGGCGGATCGTGCACCAGCACGACCACGGGGTGGACCTCAAGGAGTTCACCCGGCTGGGCCTGCTGGCCGTACCGGCCGCGCTGGTGCCCGCGGTGGTGGCACTGTGGGGGGCGCTGCAGGTGGTGTGAGCGCCGAGACGGCGGTGACCGGGAGGAGAGAGCGTATGCGGGTGATCGCCTGGCTCGTGGAGGGCACCTGGCCCGCCTGTGTGGACGCCGTGCGCGCCCACGCGCCCGACTCGGCCGACGTGGTGCTGCTGCATGTCACCGGGGCCGAGGTGCCGGGGGTGGCGCACGGGGCGTTCGCGGGGCTGCTGGGCCGCGGCCACCGGGAGCGGGACCCCGGCGACCGGCTCACCGACCTGGGCGGAGCGTCGGCGGCCGCACTGCTCGACGCGGCGGCGGCCCGGCTCGGGCGGCACTGCGCCCGCCTTGAGCGGGCCGGGCGGGTGGAGCGCGAGGTGGTGGCGGCGGCCGGGGACGCCGATCTGCTGGTCCTGGCCCGGGACGGCGACCGCGAGCGGCTCGGGCCGCGCAGCCTGGGCCCGGCCGTACGGTTCGCCGTGGACCACGCGCCCTGCCCGGTGCTGCTGGTGTGGCCGGAGGCGGCGCCGGACCTCACGACACTGCCGCCACCGCCTCCGTCACCGCCGCCATCACCCCCTACGCCCGCGCCGCCATCACCGCCTCCGCCGCCACCGGCGTCCGCGCCGCCGCCTCCGGGTCGCTGACACGCGCGGCGGGCGGGGTGCGGCGGGCCGTCCGGCTCAGTGGCCGCTGACCGCGTGCGGGATGTAGGGCCGCTCCAGCTCCTCGATCTCCTTGTCGGTCAGTTCCAGTTCCACGGCGGCCACGGCGTCCTCCAGGTGCCCCGGCTTGCCGGCGCCGATGATCGGCGCGGTCACCGTGTCCTGGTGCAGCAGCCAGGCCAGGGCCACCTGGGCGCGCGGGACACCGCGCTCGCCGGCGATACGGGTGACGGCCTCGACGATGGCGCGGTCGCCCTCCGCGTAGAGGGTGCTGCCGAAGACGTCGGTGGCGCTGCGCCCGGTCTCGGTGCCCCAGTCCCGGGTGAGGCGGCCCCGGGCGAGCGGGCTCCAGGGCAGTACGGCGACGCCCTGGTCCACGCACAGGGGCAGCATCTCGCGCTCCTCCTCGCGGTAGAGCAGGTTGTAGTGGTCCTGCATGGAGACGAAGCGGGTCCAGCCGTGCTCCCGCGCGGTGTACTGGGCCTTGGAGAACTGCCAGGCGTACATCGAACTAGCCCCGATGTAGCGGGCCTTGCCCGCCTTCACCACGTCGTGCAGCGCCTCCATCGTCTCCTCGACGGGCGTGTGCGGGTCCCAGCGGTGGATCTGGTAGAGGTCGACGTGGTCGGTGCCGAGCCGGCGCAGGCTGTGGTCGATCTCCGTCATGATCGCCTTGCGGGACAGGCCGCCGCCGTTGGGCCCCGGCCGCATCCGGCCGTGCACCTTGGTGGCGAGCACGATGTCGTCCCGGCGGGCGAAGTCGCGCAGGGCCCGGCCGAGGATCTCCTCGCTGGTGCCGTCGGAGTAGACGTTGGCCGTGTCGAAGAAGGTGATCCCCGCTTCCAGCGCCTGCCGGATCAGCGGCCGGGACGTCTCCTCGTCGAGGGTCCACTCGTGCTTGCCGCGGTCGGGCACACCGTAGGTCATGCAGCCCAGACAGACACGGGACACGTCCAGGCCCGTCGAACCGAGCTTCACGTACTGCATCGTTGCTGCTCCTGTCTACCTGTCTTCGGGATGGTTGCCGCCATGAGCGTAGGCCGTCGGCGATCATGACGGCCGGGCGGACCCGATGGCGGAAGGGCCGACCGGGCCGCGCTCAGGCCGTGGCCGGGAACGTGCCGAGCAGGTCCAGCGCCCGTTCCCAGCCGAAGTCCGGCCGCCCGCCGCCCGGTCCGGGTTCCCCGGAGAACGGCTCACCGAAGCGGACGCCGAGGGCGCCCAGGCGTGCCAGGCTCTCCTGGTAGGCGGGGTGGGCGGCCAGCGCGCCGGAGACGCACGGCAGGACGACGACCGGCACCCCGAGGCCGTAGGTCTCGCACAGGGTGGCCAGGGCAAGGGTGTCGGCGGTGCCCGCGGCCCATTTGTTGACCGTGTTGAAGGTGGCGGGGGCGACGGCCACGGCGTCCGGCGGCGGGAAGGGGCGCGCCTCGCCCGGGGCGCGCCACCGCGACCGCAGCGGGCGGCCGGTGAGCGCCTCGACGGCCGCGGTGTCGAAGAAGCCGCCCATGGCGACCGGCGTGGCGATCACACCGACCTCCCAGCCCCGCTCCTGGGCCGCGGTGATCAGGGTGCCGACGCCCTCGGCGATGCCGGCCGCGCAGACGACGACGTAGAGGAAGGGTCTCGCGGGGGCCCGCCCGGCCCCGGCCTGTTCGGTCATCCGGGAACCCTACTGAACGGCCCCGGGCCGCGCGCCCCCGCCGCCCCCCGGCTGCGGCCCGGGCTGGGCCGCAGCCGGGGGGCAGCGAGTGTCAAGGGGCGGCCGGGCCATCGTGGGACGGCGAGGCCCGCAGTGACCGGGCCGCGACCGGGCGGCACACTGCGGGGGTGTCCGGCCCGCGGGTACGCCGGCCGAGGTGCGCGGCCCGGCTGGAGGACCGGCCGGGGCGGGGCGGCGGCCGGTGAGGCCCGTACCCGCGTGTGCAGCGAGCCGCGAGGGCCCGAAGGACGGGCGGGCCCGCGGCCGGGGGTGTGCCGGGTCCCCGGCCGGGGGCGGCCGGGTCAGGCCGTCTTGTCGGGCACCGGTTCGGTCACCGTGATCGCGCCGACCGGGCAGGCGCGGGCCGCCTCCCGGACCATGGGGTCGCCGGTGTCGTCCTCGTGGCCGGGGAGCAGCGCGCTGAAGCCGTCGTCGTCCTGGGTGAACACGTCCGGGGCGGCCAGGGCGCACTGGCCGGCGCCGATGCAGAGGTCCTTGTCGATGTCGATGCGCATAAGTGCAGCCTCTTACCAGGTCACGGGGAGTTCCAGCATTCCTTGGATCGTGTCGCCGGGTTTGAAGGGGATCTCCTGCGCCGGTGCGGCCAGCCGCAGAGTGGGCAGCCGCCGCAGCAGGCTGCCGAGGGCGATCTCCATCTCGGCGCGGGCGAGGTTCTGGCCCAGGCACTGGTGGATGCCGAACCCGAAGGCCACGTGGTGGCGGGCCGGGCGGTGGAAGTCCAGGGTGTCCGGGGCCTCGTAGAGGTCCTCGTCGCGGTTGATGACGGAAGTCGAGAAGATCACGGCGTCACCGGCCCGGATGGTCGTCCCGGCCACGGTGATGTCCTCGTCGGCGAGCCGGAGCAGCCCGTCCGCGATGGACAGCATCCGCATGAGTTCCTCGACCGCGGCGGGCAGCAGCGCGGGATCGGCGCGCAGCTCGGCCAGCCGTTCGGGGTGCTGCAGCAGCGTGTAGGTGCCCAGCGAGATCATGTTGGCGGTGGTCTCGTGGCCGGCGACGAGCAGGATGATCGCCAGCGAGACCACGTCCTGGCGGTCCAGCTCGCCCTCGCTCAGCCGCTCCTTGACCAGTTCGTCGAGGACACCCTCGCCCGGCCGCGTGCGCTTGCGGTCGATCAGGTCGCCGAGGTACTCCTCCAGGCGGTCGCGGGCCTGGAGGGTGTCCTCGGGGGCCGGGCCGCGCAGCAGCCGCCGCGACTGCTCCTCGAAGAAGTCGTGGTCGGCGTAGGGGACGCCGAGCAGTTCGCAGATGACCATGGAGGGCACGGGCAGCGCGAAGGACCGTACGAGTTCGGCGGGCGGCCCCTGGGCGGTCAGCTCGTCGAGCAGGGTGTCGACGATCCGCTGGATGCGCGGGCGCAGCGCGGCGGCGCGCTTGAGGGTGAAGCTGGGGATCATCATGCGCCGCTGGACGCGGTGCTCGGGGTCGTCGACGCCGAGGAGCGCGGTCTTGCGCTGCCGCTGGGCCGCCGCGAAGCGGGGGGTGGGCGCGGGGAACTCCTGGCGGGTGCGGTCGGTGGACAGCCGCGGGTCGGCCAGCAGTTCACGGGCGACGGCGTGTCCGGTGACGAGCCACGCGGTGCGGCCGTCGTAGAGGGTGACGCGGCCGAGCGGGCCGCCGGCGCGCAGGGGGTCGTAGCCGGTGGGCGGGTGGTACGGGCAGGTGCGGTCCTGCGGGAAGGCCACGGGCTGGGTCGGGTCGGTGATCAGGTCCGTCATGGAAGACCTCGCAGACGAAGGGTGCGTCGTGCCGATCTTCATTAGATGCCCCAGGCATCTATGGGGCGACGCGAAGTTCGGCCAGATCGCCGATCCGCCGCATCTGGCCGGGAAGCGCCTCCTCCGCTTCGCCTTTCCAGTCTGGCTCCAACAGCGCGGGCGCACGATCCGGAACCGTTCCTCCGGCGGCGGCGCGGCCCCTCACCTGGCGCGTATGCGACGCGCGGCTGGCTCGATACGGCTCTCCGGTCGCCGCCCCGGCCCGCCGGATCCCGCCAGCACTCGCACAGATCCCGCCAGGTGCGCGGAGGCCGGGCGGAAACGGGGCGTGCCGGGCGGGCGTGACCGGAGCGGAACGCGGTAGGGATGACGCGACAGGGATGATCCGTGCCGGTGCCGCCGTCGCGGCGCGGTGCGCGGGCAGGCATCCGGACGACGCGAGGAGAGGACCGAGGCCATGCCTCTTGAAGGCGACTACGAGCCCAGCCCCACCCGGTGGGTGCGCGAGCAGGTGGACCTGTACGAGGGCTCCGGCGGCACCGAGGGGACCACGCTCAAGGACACGGGGCTGCCCGTGATCCTGCTGACCACGCGGGGCGCGCGCAGTGGCCGGCTGCGCAAGACGCCGCTGATGCGGGTGGAGCACGACGGGCGCTACGCCGTGGTGGCCTCGCAGGGCGGCGCGCCCAAGCACCCCTTCTGGTACTTCAACCTCAAGGCCGACCCCCGGGTGGAGCTGCGGGACGGCACGGCGGCCCAGGACATGACGGCCCGTGAGGTCACCGGCGCGGAGAAGGACGCGTGGTGGGAGCGGGCCGTCGCCGCGTACCCGCCCTACGCCGAGTACCAGGAGAAGACCTCGCGCCGGATCCCGGTCTTCGTACTGGAGCCGGCGGCCGGCGGGCACTGAGCCGGGCGGGCGGGTGGGCGGACGGCGCCGCCCGCCTTCCGGGCGCCCGTGCCGTCGTACGCCCGTGCCGTCGTATGCCCCCAGGGCGGGAATTTTCGGTGCGGCAGGCATGGAGCGGCGGCGGCCCGGGCACCCGTTCCTCAGGCCCCGCCGCGTTCCCCCGTCGCGGCGGGGCTTTCGCGTTCGTCTTCCTCGGGGCGGTCGGTGACGTCCAGGAAGATCTGGTCGGCCTCGGGCACGGTGCGGGCGATCGAGCGCTTGATGCGCATCGCGACCTCCTCGACCCGCTCGCTGTCCAGGCCGGGCGCCAGGTCGATGCGGGCCGCCACCAGCATGGAGTCGAGGCCGAGTTTCATGGTGAGCAGCGCCTCCACGCTGTCGATCTCCGGCTGCGCCCGCAGCAGGCTGCGGATCCGGCCGCTCAGTTCCGGATCGGCGGCCTCCCCGATCAGCTGGTCGCGGGCGTCGCGGCCCAGGCGGTAGGCGACGTAGACGAGCAGCGCGCCGATGGCGAGCGAGGCCGACGCCTCCCAGACGACCTGCCCGGTGGCCATGTGCAGCGCCATGCCGGCGATGGCGAGGGTGACGCCGAGCACGGCGGTGCCGTCCTCGGCGACGACCGTGCGCAGCGCCGGATCGCGCAGGCCGCTCGTGCCGCCCTGGCGGCGCACCTGGTACACGGCCCGCAGCAGGGAGGTGCCCTCGGCGAGCAGGGAGACGCCGAGCACGACCAGGCCCACCACATAGCCGGTGAAGGTCTCGTGGGCGCCGTTGCGCAGCGCCTCGACGCCCTGGAAGACGGAGAAGCAGCCGCCCATGACGAAGATGCCGACGGCGGCCAGCAGCGACCAGAAGAACCGCTCCTTGCCGTATCCGAAGGGGTGGCGCCGGTCGGCGGGGCGGCGGCTGCGGCGCAGCGCGGCCAGCAGGAAGACCTCGTTGAAGCTGTCGGCGACCGAGTGGGCCGCCTCCGACAGCAGGGCCGGTGAGTGGGCGACGAGGCCGCCCACGGCTTTGGCGAGTGCGATGACCAGATTCGCCGCGAGCGCCACCAGGACGGTGACGCGGGTCTTGCGGTCCGCGTCCGACTCGGTGCGGTCCCTCGGGTGCTCCTGCTCCTCGGTGTGTCGTGCGGTCGTCTGGTCCGTGGGGTGGGCGGTCGTCTCGTCCGTCTCATCGGGTGTCCGGCTCACGTTCGCCGACTGCCCCGGCCACTGCGGATCACACCGTGCCGTCCGGCGATTTCGGGGAACGTGTTCACCAGGCACCGAGCACGGCACCAGGGAGGACGGGGCATGAGCGACGACGGGGACGGCGGCAACCGCGGCTACGGCCACCAGGCCTTCAAGCGGTCGAAGAGCCACTTCGCCGACCGGATCACCGCGGACGGCCGGGACGGCTGGCCGGTGGCGGCCGGACGCTACCGGCTGGTGGCCGGCCGGGCCTGCCCGTGGGCGAGCCGGGCCCTGGTCTCGCGGCGGCTGCTCGGCCTGGAGGGCGCCCTGTCGCTGGCCGTCGTCGACCCCATCCAGGACGACCGGAGCTGGCGGTTCACCCTCGACG
Source organism: Streptomyces sp. NPDC047017 (assembly GCF_040644175.1). Lineage (NCBI taxonomy): Bacteria > Bacillati > Actinomycetota > Actinomycetes > Kitasatosporales > Streptomycetaceae > Streptomyces > Streptomyces sp. NPDC047017. The sequence goes on from NZ_JBEYVW010000009.1 coordinate 280,691, forward strand.
CCGACGGCCGGGACCCGGTGCTCGGCATCCGCTTCCTCAGCGAGGCGTACGACCGGCGCGAGAGCGGCTACCGCGGTGGGGTGAGCGTGCCGGCCGTCGTGGACGTGCCCAGCGGGAAGCTGGTCACCAACGACTACCAGCGGATCACCCTGGACCTCGCCACCGAGTGGACGGCCCTGCACCGGCCGGGCGCGCCGGACCTGTACCCGCGGGAGCGGCGCGAGGAGATCGACGCGGTGATGGCCGAGGTGTACGAGGACGTCAACAACGGCGTCTACCGTGCGGGTTTCGCCACCGGCCAGGAGGAGTACGAGGCCGCCTGCGCGGGTGTGTTCCGGCGCCTGGAGGCGCTGGCGGACCGGCTTACCGGGCAGCGCTACCTCGTCGGCGACACGATCACCGAGGCCGACATCCGGCTGTTCACCACCCTGGTCCGGTTCGACGTGGTGTACCACGGCCACTTCAAGTGCAACCGCTGGAAGCTGGCGGAGCACCCGGTCCTGTGGGCGTACGTCCGTGATCTGTACCAGACGCCCGGCTTTGGTGACACGGTCGACTTCGACCACATCAAGCGGCACTACCACCAGGTGCACTCGGGCATCAACCCGACCGGCATCGTGCCCCTCGGGCCCGATCTGGCGGGGTGGCTGACGCCGCATCACCGGGAGGAACTGGGCGGCCGGCCGTTCGGCGACGGGACTCCGCCGGCCCCTGTACCGGCCGGTGAGCAGGTCCCGCCGCAGGGCCGTCCCTGACCCCCCTCCCGCCCCTTGCCCGTTCCCCCTTACCCCTTTACCCCTTACCCCTTTATCTGGTTCATCCGTACGCGCGAAGGAGATCACAGGTGGCCAAGAAGAAGAACAAGCTCTCGCTCGCCTACCAGCCCGTCGGTTTCGTCCTGGGCTGGGCCGGCGGTGCGCTGGCGGGGCTGGCGTTCCGCACCACGTGGAAGGCGCTGCGGCACGAGGACGACGCCCCCGACGCGCTGGACGCGGACCGCCACTGGGGCGAGGTCCTGCTGGCCGCGGCCGTGCAGGGCGCCATCTTCGCGGTGGTGCGCAGCGCCGTGGACCGCGCCGGTGCCACGGCCATCGAGCGCTCCACCGGGGTGTGGCCGGTCAAGGACAAGGGCGGGCGCGACTGAGCGCCCGCCCGGTCCGCCGCGCTCAGCCCATCTTGGGGCCGGTCTGCCGGGTCCGGCGCAGGGTGAAGGTGTGCCCGGCCGGGTCCGAGCAGCCGCGCTCCTCGAACGGGCCCGAGGCGTCCTTGGCCTCCACCGGGCGCCCGCCCAGGTCGACGACCCGGCGTTCGGCCGCGTCCAGGTCGTCCACCAGGAAGTCCAGGTGCACCTGGAGGGAGTTCTCGGGGCGCGGCCAGCTCGGCGGCGTGGCGTTCGCGTCGCGCCGGAAGGCCAGCCGGAACCCGTCGGCGGCCCGGATCTCCACCAGGTTGGCGCTCGCTTCGGTCTCCTCCGCCTGGAGCAGTTGCTTGTAGAACACGGCGAGTTTCTCGGGCTCCGCGCAGTCGAGCACGACGACGCCCGCGGTCACCAGTGGCATGTCCCCTCCGAAGGTCCCGGCGGCCGTGCGTGGCTGCCCGCCGCCCTTACTTCCCCTCTTTCCCGGGCCGGGGCTTTCAGTCGGCCGCCGGCCGCCCGGCGCCGTCCCGGCGGGCCCGGATTCCGGCCAGCCGGGCCGCCGCGGCCTCCAGCAGCAGGTCCAGGGCGGCCGGATAGCCGCTGCCTGTCATGTCCGCGACCAGATGGCGGGCGGTGGCGGCGATGTGCGGGTGGGTGGCGGCGGGCAGCCGCGCGTAGGTGGCCCGCCACACCGTCTCCTCGGCCTCACGGGCGGCCCGGGGCAGGGCCACGCTCGCCGAGTCCAGGGCGCCGAAGGCGAGGGCCTGGTCGACGAAGGCGTGGTAGATGCGTACGGCCTCCCGGTCGGGGAAGCCCGCGCCGCGCAGCACGCCGAGGATGGTCTCCACGGTCTGGATCTCGTGCGCCCGGCCGGTGACCCGAAAGGAGCCGAGCACCGCGGCCCGCGGATGGGCGAGGGCGCAGGCGTGCATGGTCAGGCCGAGTTCCCGCAGGTCGGTGAGCCAGTCGCCGGTGGGCCGCCAGCTGCGCAGGGTGCGGCCGATGAGTTCGTCGGCGAGGGCGAGCATGAGGTCGTCGGTGTGCCGGAAGTAGCGGTAGAGCGAGCTGGGGTCGGCGCCGAGGGCGCGGCCGAGGCGGCGCACGGAGAGCGCCTGGGCGCCGTGCTCCTCGATCAGCCGCAGCGCGGTGGCGACGATCAGTTCCTCGGACAGGACGACGCCCTGCCGGGTGGGGCGCCTGCGCCGCCGGGCGACGGGCGGGACGACGCGTTCGCTCATCGGTGCCTTCTCCTGCGGGCGGTGCGGGCAGTCCCGGCACCTTATGACAACACCGTTGACCTGTCGCGTACGCGGCCGGTTTCATGGACGTCCACCGGCACGCTCGACCCGCGAGGAAAGGCCCCCATGCACGCTGACCTGCTCTTCACCGGCGGCCCCGTGCTCACTCCGGGCGGCCGCACCGCGACCTCGGTCGCGGTCACCGGCGACCGCGTCACCGCCGTGGGGGGCGACGAGGTGCGGGACCTCGCCGGGCCGCGCACCGAGGTGGTCGAGCTGGCCGGGCGGCTGCTGCTGCCCGGTTTCCAGGACGCGCACGTCCATCCGGTGCCGGCCGGTCTTGAGCTGGGCCGGTGCGACCTGACCGGGGCGCTGACCGCCGAGGAGACCGTGGCCCGGGTACGCGCGTACGCCACCGCCCGTCCGGACCAGGAGTGGATCCTCGGCGGCGGCTGGTCCATGGAGGCCTTCGAGGGCGGTACGCCCGCCAAGGAGCTGCTGGACGCGGTGGTCCCCGACCGCCCGGTCTACCTGCCCAACCGCGACCACCACGGCGCCTGGGTCAACAGCCGCGCCCTCGTCCTGGCCGGCGTCACCCGCGACACGCCCGACCCGGCGGACGGGCGGATCGAGCGGGACGCCGCCGGGGAGCCGAGCGGCACGCTCCAGGAGGGCGCGATGCAGCTGGTGGGCCGCCTCGCTCCGCCGGCCGGGCCGGCGGAGCGGCTGGCCGCGCTGCTGCGCGCGCAGCGCCACCTGCACGCGCTCGGCATCACCGCCTGGCAGGACGCGCTGGTCGGGAACTTCCTGGGCATGGACGACCCGGCGCAGGCGTACCTGGCCGCCGCCCGGGACGGCTCGCTCACCGCGCGGGTGCGGGGCGCCCTGTGGTGGGAGCGCGGGCGGGGCGCCGAGCAGATCTCCGAACTCGTCGAGAAGCGGGCGACGCTGAGCCATGGCCGGTTCCGGGCGGGCAGCGTGAAGCTGATGCTGGACGGGGTGGCCGAGAACGGCACGGCGGCACTCCTGGAGCCGTACCTGGACGCCTGCGGCTGCGTGACCGCCAACCGGGGCTCCAGCTTCATCGACCCGGCCCGGCTGCCCGCGTACGTCACCGAGCTGGACGCGCTCGGCTTCCAGTGCCACTTCCACGCGCTGGGCGACCGGGCCGTACGGGACGCGCTGGACGCCGTGGCGGCGGCGCGCGCCGCGAACGGGCCGAGCGACACCCGCCCGCACCTGGCCCACCTCCAGGTGGTGCACCCCGACGACGTGCCGCGCTTCGCCCGGCTGGGGGCGACGGCCACCGTCCAGCCGCTGTGGGCCGCGCACGAACCGCAGATGGACGAGCTGACGATTCCCTTCCTGGGCGCCGAACGGGCCGGCCGGCAGTACCCGTTCGCGGCGCTGCTGCGGTCCGGGGCGGCGCTCGCCGCGGGCAGCGACTGGCCGGTGAGCAGCCCCGACCCGCTGCGGGGCATCCACGTCGCGGTCAACCGCCGCGAGCCGGGCTCCGACGCGCCGGTGTTCCTGCCGGCCGAGCGGATCGGCCTGGCGGACGCGGTGCGGGCGTACACGGCGGGCTCGGCCCGGGTGAACCACCTCGACGACACCGGCGAGGTGCGCGTGGGCGCGCTCGCGGATCTGGTGGTCCTGGACCGCGACCCGTTCGCCGGGCCGCCGCAGGAGATCGCCGGGACGCGGGTGGCGCAGACGTACGTGGGCGGCCGGCGGGTGTTCAGCGCGGGGTGAGGCCGGCGGCGCCGGCCTCCGCCGGGTCCGGCCGGGCCGCCGCCCGGAACGTGCGCCGGTAGGTCTGCGGGGAGACGCCGATCGCCGTGTGCAGGTGCTGGCGCAGGGAGGCGCCGGTGGCGAAGCCGACCCGGCCGGCGATCTGGTCGACCGTCAGGTCGCTGGTCTCCAGCAGGTCCCGGGCCCGGGCGACGCGCTGCTGGATCAGCCAGCGGCCCGGACTGACCCCCACCTCGTCGTGGAACCGGCGGGCGAAGGTGCGCGCGCTCATCCGGGCGTGGCCGGCGAGGTCGGCCAGGGTGAGCGGCTCGGTGAGGCGGTCCAGGGCCCAGGCGCGGGTGGCGGCGGTGCCGGCGGCGCCGCGCTCGGGCACCGGGCGCACGATGTACTGGGCCTGGCCGCCCTCCCGGAAGGGCGGGACGACGCAGCAGCGGGCCACGAAGTTCGCCAGGGCGCTGCCGTGGTCCGCGCGCACCAGATGCAGGCAGACGTCCACGCCGGAGGCGGCGCCGGCCGAGGTCAGCACGCGGCCGTCGTCGACGAACAGCACGTCCGGGTCGAGGACGACCTTCGGGAACATGTGCCGGAACCGGTCGGCCAGGTGCCAGTGCGTGGTGGCCCGGCGGCCGTCCAGCAGCCCGGCCGCGGCGAGCACGAACGCGCCGGTGCAGATGGAGACGAGCCGGGCGCCGGGCGGGATCAGCGCGAGCGCGGCGGCCACCTCGGCGGGCAGCTCGCCGGTGACGTGCTCGGGGGTGACCGGGGCGATCACCACGGTGTCCGCGCTCGCCAGCGCCTCCGGGCCGTGCGCGACGCCGATCGTGAAGTCCGTGCTGGTGCGCACCGGGCCTCCGTCGGCCGAGCAGGTCAGCACCTCGTACCGGCCGTCGGCCGCGCCGAGGATACGGCTGGGGATGCCCAGTTCGAAGGGGTAGACGCCGTCGAGCGCGAGCACGACGACCCGCTCCACGGCCTTGCCCGCCGCCCGGCCGGCGGCCCGGCCGGTGTCCGGTGCCGTTTGCTGTCCCGTCTGCTGCTCCGCGGTCCGCATGACACGATCCTAATGGCACGATCTCAGCGGAGGTTGGCAATCTTGCCATTTCCCCGGCGGGCGGACCGGGGCAGGCTGGTCCACCATGAGCGATGTGAACCCCGAGAACACGATGCGTGCCGTCAGCCAGGACGTCCTGGGCGGCCCCGAGGTCCTGAAGGAGGCCGAGCTGGAGCGGCCGGTGCCGCGCGCCAACGAGGTACTGGTCCGGGTGCGGGCCGCCGGAGTCAACCCCACCGACTGGAAGCACCGCGCCCAGCGCGTCTTCCTCGGCGAGCCGCCGTACGTGCTCGGCTGGGACGTCTCCGGCGTCGTCGAGGCGACCGGCGTCGGCGTGGCCCTCTTCCGGCCCGGCGACGAGGTCTTCGGCATGCTCCCCTACCCGTACGGCCACGGCTCGCACGCCGAGTACGTCACCGCCCCGGCCCGGGCCTTCGCCGCCAAGCCCGCGGGGATCGACCACGTCCAGGCGGGCGCCCTGCCGCTGGTCTCGCTGACCGCGTGGCAGGCGCTGGTGGAGCGGGCCGACCTGCGCGCCGGGCAGCGGGTGCTGATCCACGCGGCGGCCGGCGGAGTCGGCCATGTGGCGGTGCAGATCGCCAAGGCGCGGGGCGCCTACGTCATCGGCACCGCGAGCGCGGCCAAGCACGGCTTCCTGCGCGAGATCGGCGTGGACGAGCCGCTCGACTACCGTACGACCGACTTCACCGAGGCCGTACGGGACGTCGACGTCGTCCTGGACACCCTCGGCGGCGACACCTCCGTGCGCTCGCTGCGGGTGCTGCGCCCGGGCGGGATCGTGGTGTCGATCCTCCCGGTCGGCTCCGACGACTTCCCCCGGGAGGCCGAACGGCTCGGGGTGCGGGCGGTGCGGATGCTGGTGGACGCCGACCACCACGGGATGCGGGCGGTCGCGGACCTCGTCGCGGCGGGGCGGCTGCGCGCCACCATCGCCGGTACGTTCCCGCTGGCCGAGGCCGCGAAGGCGCACGAGATCGGGGAGACGGGACGCACCACGGGCAAGCTGGTGCTGGTGGTGGACTGAGCGCCCCGGTCCGCCCGCGGGCGGCTACTCGTCCTTCGGCGCGTCGAAGAGGGCGCTGACGGACTGGCCGTTGTGGATGCGGCGCACGGCCTCGGCCAGGGCCGGGGCGATGGACAGGACCCGCAGCTTGTCCCGGTACGCGCCGTACTCCTCGTGGTCGTCCACCGGCACCGGCACGGTGTTGGTGCAGACGATCTCCAGCACGTCGTCCTGTTCGGTGAGGCGCTTGAGGGCGCCCGCCGCGAACAGGCCGTGCGTGCAGGCGATCCGGATCGAGCGCGGGCCCGACTCGCGCAGCCGGTCCAGGAGTTCCAGCACCGTGGAGCCCTTGGCGATCTCGTCGTCCAGCACGATCACGTCCCGTCCGGCCACGTCACCGATGACGGAGCTGATGGTCACCCGGTCGTCGGCGTAGCGCTGCTTGGCGCCGGCGGCGACCTGGGCGCCGATCATCCGGGCGAAGGCGGCGGCCTCCTTGGCGTTGCCGAGGTCGGGCGAGACGACCGTGGTGCGGCTCAGGTCGTACTGCCGGAAGTGGGCGGCGAGTTCGCGCAGGGCGTGCAGGTGGTCGACGGGCACCGAGAAGAAGCCGTGCACCTGCGGGGCGTGCAGGGTCATCGCCAGCACCCGGCCCGCGCCCGCGGCGACCAGCAGATCGGCCACCAGCCGCCCGCCGAGCGAGATGCGCGGGGCGTCCTTCTTGTCGGAGCGGGCGTAGGAGTAGTGCGGCATGACGACGGTGATCCGCCCGGCGGAGGCGCCGCGGGCCGCGTCGCACATCAGCAGCAGCTCCACCAGATGCTCCTGCACCGGCTTGACCAGCGGCTGGATCAGGAAGACGTCCCGTTCCCGGCAGTTGGCCCGCAGTTGCACCTCCAGGCAGTCGTTGGCGAACCGGTTGAGCCGGGTGGGGCTGAGCGGCACACCCAGGTGCGCGCAGACCTCGGCCGCCAGTTCGGGGTGGGCACTGCCGCTGAACACCGCGATGTCCCGCACGATCCGCTCCTCGTGTGATCATTCCGGTTGCCGGACTCATGCTACTGATCCGCGACCGCGCGGGACCCGGCCGCCGCGCTTCCCGCTCCGCCACCGCGGCCGTCCGACTCCCTTGTCTGGCAAGGGAATCGGCGGGCAACCGCAGGGGGGAGGAAGGAGGGCCGTCGCATGACGACTCCCATCGAGAGACCGTCCCGGCGCGTGCCCGGGTGGGTGAAGGCGGTCACCGCGGTGGTGCTGGTGCTCGCCGTGCTGTTCGCCGGGATCGGGCTGGCCGTGCTGCCGGGCATCAAGGACCTGTTCGGCACCGAGACGCACGACCGCACCGGTCCCGCGCTGCTGAAGTCCGTCCAGGACCTGCACCGTTACGAGGCCGCCGTCGGCACCTTCCAGGTCGTGGTGGACCTGGAGAAGGACGCCAAGTTCCTGCCCGACGCGATCCGCGGCACCCGCACCCTGTACGTGGGGACCGGCACCGTGGACGCGTACGTCGACCTGGGCGCGGTCGGTGACCGGGACGTCACGGTGAACGGCGACCGCACCTCGGCCACGCTGCGGCTGCCGCACGCCCGGCTCGGCAAGGCGGCGCTGGACCCGGACCACTCCTACGCCGTCGCCAAGCAGCGCGGCCTGCTCGACCGGCTCGGGGACCTGTTCTCCGACAACCCGGACAGCGAGCACGCCGTGCAGCAGCTCGCGGTGCGGCACATCGGGGACGCGGCCAAGGACAGCGAGCTGACCGCGCGGGCCGAGACCAACACCACGGCCATGCTGCAGGGGCTGCTCACCTCGCTCGGCTTCCGGGAGGTCCACGTGGTCTACGGCCCCTGATCCCGGGTCAGCCCAGGACGCCCGGCAGGGCCAGCGCGCCGAGCAGGGCGGCGCCCACCAGCAGCCAGGCCACGTAGTCGCCGACATGCCCCGACTGCAGGCGGCGCAGCGGCAGCGCCCAGCCGGGTGCGGCCAGCAGTCCGGGGCGGGCGACGGCCACGCCCGCGAGCCCGACCGCCAGCAGGGCTGACAGCAGGTCCAGCAGGACACCGGTCGCGGTCCAGTGCACGGAGGAGAACACGCCCCGGGTGCCGGACTCGTCGACGGCGTGCGCGACCACGCCGGCGAAGCCGGGCACCGCGCCGGCCGCGAGCGCCGCCGCCAGCAGCACAGCCGGCACGGTCCGCATGGTCCGCGGGATCTCGTCCAGCCGCTGCCGGGTCTCGGGTTCCTCGTCGGAGCCGGACGTCTCGTCCTCCTCGCGCTCCTCGCCCGGCCGCTCCTCGGGGCGGGGGCCGAGGCCGAGGAAGACGCGGGCGGCGACCCGCAGCACGGCCGCGCCGGTGAGGGCGGAGGCGGCGACGTAGAGCACGGTGAGCGGCATGCCCACGGCCTCCTCGCTGACCGCCTTGCCCAGGCCGGTCGCGAACGGCGGCAGTCCGGCCAGGGCCAGCGCGCCGACGGCGAACATGACGCCGACGGCGCGCAGCCGCCGGGCGCGGCCGTGCAGATACAGCTCGTCGACGCTGCCGTAGCGGTCGAGCAGGATGCCGGCGCAGGCGAACAGGGCGGCCTTCACGCCCGCGTGCCCGAGCAGGTACAGCGCGGTCCCCTCGTCGGCCCGCGCCTTGAGCACGCCGATGCCGACGAGGAACAGCCCGGTGTGGGCGATGGTCGAGAAGGCGAGCAGGCGCTTGATGTGCCGCTGGTACCAGCACATGACCGAGCCGACGGCGGCGGTCAGCACGCCGAGCACCAGCAGCACCCGGGTCGCGTCGGCGGCGGGCACGCCGCCCGGCCCGGAGAAGACCGTGCCGTACACCCGCCACACCCCGTACACGCCGAGTTCCACCATCACCCCGGACAGCAGCATGCACACGGGGGTGGGGGCGACGGCGTGCGCGTCGGGCAGCCAGAACTGGAAGGGCACCGCGGCGGCCTTCACCAGCAGTCCGGTCAGGACCAGGACGAAGCCGGCGAGGGCCGGCGCGTCGGGGCCGTGATGCCCGGCCGCCGTGTCAAGGCCGTGGCCGATGCCCGCCATGGCCAGCTCGCCGGTGCGGGCGTAGAGCAGGGCGATGCCCATCAGCATGAAGTAGGCGCCGAGCGAGTTGACCAGGGCGAAGCCGAGGGCGCCCTGGACGGCCTTGGCCTCGTCGATGCGGTATCCGGTCAGCGCGTAGGCGACGACGCCCATCAGCTCGAAGAAGACGAACGCGTTGAAGAGGTCACCGGCGATCACGAAGCCGCACATGCCGCCCTGGAAGAGCAGCATCAGCGCCGGGAACGACCCGGCGTGGCCGCGCGGCGGCTCGTCGAAGTAGTACCAGGAGTAGACGAGCGCGGCCAGGGTGAGCAGGGAGACGAGCGCCGCCATGCCGAGCGAGGCACCGTCCCCGATGAGGACGATGCCGACGCTCTCGCCGCCGTGCGGGAACCAGCCGCCGGCCCAGTCCGCCAGCGGCGGCGAGGAGTGCGGCAGCAGGGTGATCGCCAGGGCGGCCGTGGTCGCGGAGGCCAGGGTGGCGAAGGCCTCGGCGGCGAGGCGGGGCAGGCGGCGGCCGCAGGACACGAGCAGGGTCGCGGCAAGCAGCGGGACGGCGGGCAGCAGCGGCAGCAGACGGTGCATCAGCCGCGCAGCTCCCTCAGCTCGTCGGGGTCGACGGTGCCGTGCCGCTTGGAGATCTGCACGGTGAGCGCGAGCAGCAGCGCGGTCACGGTGGCGCCGACGACGATGTCGGTGAGGGTGAGGGCCTGCACGAGGGGGTCGACCACGGGCCGCGAGCCGGGCCGCAGGTCGGAGAAGACCGGCGCGGTGCCGCCGGCCCGGTAGCCCACGGTCAGCAGCAGCACGTACGTCGCCGTCTGGCACACGGCCAGGCAGCCCACCGCGTGGATCAGGTCGCGGCTGGTGGCCAGGCCGTAGCAGCCGACCAGGAACACATAGGCGGCGACCAGGTACGGCAGGACGTGCATGACCTCGTTCACGGCGTGCTCACTTCCCGTTGTCCTCCTCGCGGTGCGTCCCGTCGTTCTCCTCGGCGATCTCGACGGCCTGGTCCAGGAAGCGGGCGAGCAGCACGACGACCGCGCAGGCGACCTCCATGCCGATGGCCGCGTTCAGCAGGGGGACGATGCCGCCGGAGGACAGCGTGTTGAACGTCCCGTACGGCAGCAGGGTGTTGGCGAGGAAGGCGGAGCCCGCCAGCAGGCCGGCGAAACCGAGGACGAGGTAGGCGCAGGCGGACAGCGCGTCGCCGATCTCGTAGGCGTCGACGGGACGGACGCGTTCCAGGGCCGCGTAGTCGGCGCCCAGGTACATCAGGTGCAGGGCGGTCGCGGCGACCACACCGCCCTGGAAGCCGCCGCCGGGGCTGAGCTGGCCGTGTGCGATCACGTACAGGCCGGTGACCAGGGCGACGGGCAGTACGGCCAGCGCGTAACGGCGGACGGGGGCGGCGACCTCGGAGGGGCGGGGCGGGTCGCGGTGCTCGTCGCGGGCTTGGCGCAGCAGCACGGCGCAGCCGAGGACGGCCGCGAAGAGGATGGCCATCTCGCCCATCGTGTCGTAGGCGCGCTGGTCGAAGTTGACGGAGGCGATGGTGTTGGCGGTCCTGCGGGCGAGGGCGGCGTGGACGGCGCGGTCGCCGTAGGGGTGGGAGGTGCCGCCGAAGACGGGCAGCCGCAGGCAGGCCGCGACGAGCAGCGCGGCCAGGCCGCCGCCGCCCAGGAACACCGGCCACAGCCGGGCGCGCGGGGTCACCGCCCGCCGTCCTTGCCGCGGGCGGGGCGCCGCCGGACCTTGCGCACCGACAGCATGATCAGCAGGGGGGTGAGCGCGGAGCCCACGGCGAGCTGGGACAGGCCGGCGTCGGGCGCCTGGAGGACGGTGAACAGGACGGCGAGCGCGGTGCCGAGGACGGACAGCACGAGGGCCTGGCGGGAGGGGTCGCGGTTGGCGACGGCGGCGGTCGCGCAGCCGGCGACGAACAGCAGGGCCACCACGACGACCGCTTCAGCCACGGCTCACCCGCGGGAAGCCGCCCGACAGGGCGCGGGAGGCGATGAGGTTCCCGCCGACCAGCAGCGCCCCGACGACGAGGAGTTTCACCATGGCCCGGCCCGGTCCGGTGACCACGCACAGCACCAGCACGACGGCCGTCCCGAGTCCGGCGGCGGCCCAGGTCAGGCCCCAGGCCCGCGGCCGGTCCCCGGCGAGTTCACCGGCGAGCAGCCGGGCGAAGACGAGGGTGCCGACCGGGCCCAGCAGGGCGAGCAGCAGGGCGAGGTCGACGTAGGAGGTGCGGTGGTAGCCCTGGGCGAGCAGCAGCAGGCCGGGGCAGACCAGGGCGGTGGACAGGTTCTGGGCGACGACCCTGCGCCGGAGGGGGCCGGTGGCGACGCCCCACAGGGTCGTCCCGAGGCCGACGGCCAGGATGACCGCCGCCGCGAGGAGCCACCCGTTCACCTGTGGCTCACCGCCCGCCGTCCGGCCCGCGCGACCAGGGCGCCGATCCCCGCGGCGCCCGCGCCGACCACCCATTCCAGGGTGTAGACGGTGCTGATGAGCATCAGCCACAGCACGACGAGCGCGGCCCACCAGGCCAGCACCTCGCCCACGGCGAGGAGTGTCGTCCGCGGGTTCACCCGCCACCTCCCCTGCCTCGGCCGGCCGCACCGGCGCGCGGTCCGCCCCGTACGCCGCTTCCCGGCATCCAAGCACCGCCCCGAGTGCGGGGAGTGCGGCGGCGCGCGGGTCCGGTCCTGGATGCCCCGACAGCAGCAACGGAACCCGGCGTCCGGCACCGGCGGCCGGGCGGCGCACGGGCGGCATCTCCGGGTTGTTCACGGGTAACCGCCCCAGTGAGGCTGGGAAGTTGACGTCTGGAGGATGGTATGGCCCGGGTGGCGCTCCGACCACTGACCGCTTTCAGGTGGCGCCGGGCCAAGGACCGGCCGCTGCCCGATTCCCTCACCCGCGACCGCCGGGCCGCCCCGGAGCCCGCCGCCGACGAGCGGCGGCCGGCGCCCTGGCCGCTGCGGGTGCTGGCGATGGCGGCCGCGTTCGTCTTCATGGTGGCGTTCGCCGTCGTCCTGGCCCGGCTGACGCTGGAGCCGTCCCCGGCCTCGGTGTCGCTGGCGCACACCAATCTGCATCCCGGGCGCTCGCTGCGGGAGTACCTGGACCAGCCGGAGCTGCGGGACGCGGTGAAGCAGGTCGGCGGGAATCTGGTGCTGGGCATGCCGTTCGGCGTGCTGGTGCCGGTGGTGGCGCCGCGGGCGCGCGGGCTGCTGCGGGTGCTGCTGCTCACCGCGCTCGTGATGCTGCTGGTGGAGTTCGCCCAGGGCGCGCTGATCACCGGACGGGCGTTCGACATCGACGATGTCATCCTCAACACGTCCGGCGCCCTGGTGGGTTACCTGCTGCTCGGACGGAGGATGGGCCGGGCCGTGCACGCGCGCAGGCGGCGCGGGCGGACGCCGTAGTGGCGGTCCGCCCGGTGCCTGCGGGCTAGTGGACCCTCCAGGTGAACTTGTCGCCGCCGACCCAGCGGACCACGTCGGGGTCGTCCAGGTCGTGGACGCTGATGCCGAACGCGGAGGCGGCCTGGAGGACGTCGGTGACGGTCTTCGCCTCACCGACCACCTCACCGTCGATCTCCACGATGCGGAACGGCGGGCTGCCCGGCTGGACACCGAGCACCATGATTCGCGGCTGGGAGATGTAGGGAGCTGCGCTTTCGGTCATGGCATCCAGCCTAGGACGCCACCGGCGCGGACGGTCCACCGGCCCCCTCCCTCCGGTCGTACGCCGGTCGTACGCCGGTCGTACGCCGGTCGGATCGCTGTCATCGCCCAGTACGCCGGTCGTACGCCGGGAGGGTCGCCGTCGTCGTCCGGTACGCAGGTCAGGGGCGTCGCCAGTCGTCGGAGACCAGGTGGGAGCCGGCCGCCGGGCCCCTGCGGAGCATGCCGCCGTCCACGCTCCAGCACGCCCCGGTGACGCAGGAGGCGTCCAGGCCGCCAGGAAGGCGATCACGGCGGCGACCTCGCGGGCGTCGCCAGGGCGGCCGAGCGGCACGCCCGGACGGTGCTCGGCGCGTACGCCGGTGTCCTCCTGGCCGGTCATGGGCGTGGCGATCTCCCCGGGCGCCACCGCGTTCTCGGTGATGCCGTGCCGGCGAGTTCCCGGGCCATCACCTGGTCGATCCGGTCGCCCAGCGCGCCGGCCAGCTCGTCCAGGGCGTCCGCGGCGGCGGGCAGCCGGGTGGGGTCCAGCCGGGTGACGGCGGCCGGCGGCGCGGACCTCCTGCGCGGTCGCCTCGGCGCCCTTCTCGTCGCTGTGCCAGGTGATGCCGATGTCCAGGCCCTCCTGCGGTGCGAAGCGGTACGGGCCCGCCGGTGCCGGGCCCCGCCGACGAGCCGTCGCGGTACCCCGGGGCCGTGACGGGCAAACGGCGGCCGGCGACCGCGTACCGGGCGCATGGGTCCTCGGGCGCGTGTCCCGGGCGTGCGGGAGCGGGGTGCCGGGGAACCCTGGGGGTGGAGGTGGCGATGGACCCCGTCGAGGCACTGGACCGGATCGCCTTCCTGCTGGAGCGGTCGCAGGCGCCGACGTACCGCGTGCGCGCCTTCCGTACGGCGTCCCAGGTGCTGTCCGCGCTGCCCGAGGGCGAGACGGCCCGGCGGGTGGCGGACGGGACGCTGGAGTCGCTCAAGGGCGTCGGGCCGAGGACCGCGCGGGTGGTGTGCGAGGCGCTGGCCGGCCAGGTGCCCGGCTACCTGGAGAAACTGGAGGACGAGGCCGGCCGGCCGCTCGCCCGTGGCGGGGAGCGGCTGCGGGCGCTGCTGCGCGGCGACTGCCATCTGCACTCCGACTGGTCCGACGGGGGCAGCCCGATCGAGGAGATGGGCCGGGCCGCGGCGGACCTCGGGCACGAGTGGGCGGTGCTGACCGACCACTCGCCGCGGCTGACGGTGGCGCGCGGACTGTCCGCGGCGCGGCTGCGCGAGCAACTGGACGCGGTGGCGGAGCTGAACGAGACCTGGGCCCCCTTCCGGCTGCTCACCGGCATCGAGTGCGACATCCTCGACGACGGCTCCCTCGACCAGGAGCCGGAGCTGCTGGAGCGGCTGGACGTGGTGGTCGTCTCGGTCCACTCCAAGCTGCGCATGGACGCCCGGGCGATGACCCGCCGCATGGTGGCCGCCGTCCGCGACCCGCGCTCCGACGTCCTCGGGCACTGCACCGGCCGGCTGGTGAGCGGGCGGGGGCGGCCGGAGTCGGAGTTCGACGCGGACGCGGTGTTCGCCGCGTGCGCCGAGACCGGCACGGCCGTGGAGATCAACAGCCGCCCCGAGCGGCTGGACCCGCCGAGGCGGCTGCTGCGCCGCGCGGTCGCGGCGGGCGCGCTGTTCTCCGTGGACACCGACGCCCACGCGCCCGGCCAGCTGGACTGGCAGCTCCACGGCTGCGCGCGGGCCGAGGAGTGCGGGGTGCCGCCCGAGCGGGTGGTGACCACCTGGTCCGCGGACGAGCTGCTGGCCTGGGCCCGGGAGCGCAGGACACCGTCCGGAGTGGCGGGCGCCTGACGTGGTACCCGGACGGACGACTCGTACACCGAGGCGGCCGGCCCCCGCACCCGAGGGCGGCCGGCGGCTTCAGGAAAGGACCCCCGGATGGACCGTGCCGCCCTGTTCGACGTCGACGGAACCCTCGTCGACACCAATCACCTCCACGTCACCACCTGGTGGGAGGCGTTCCGGCAGGCGGGCCACCGGGTGCCCATGCACGCCATCCACCGGTCCGTGGGCCTCGGCTCGACCGACCTGATCGCGCACCTGCTGGGCGAGGACCGCGACGAGGAGCAGGACGGCGCGCTGAGCGCCGCCCACACCGCGCTGTACGCCCAGTACTTCGACCGGCTGCCCGCGCTGGCCGACGCCGGGCGGCTGCTGCGGCATCTGCACAAGGAGGGCTGGACGGTGGTCCTCGCCACCTCGGCGAGCGGCGCGGAGCTGGGCGCGCTGCGCCGGGCCATCGACGCGGACGACGCCATCGCCGCGACCGCGAGCGCCGACGACGTGACGGCCGGCAAGCCCGCGCCCGAACCGGTCGAACACGCCCTGGAACTGGCCGGAGTGCCCGCCGAACGGGCCGTGTTCGTGGGCGACACCGTCTGGGACATGCGGGCCGGCAGCCGGGCCGGGGTGCGCTGCGTGGGCGTCCTGTGCGGCGGCATCCCGCGCGCGGACCTGGAAGAGGCGGGGGCGGGGACGGTCTACGACGGCCCCGCGCACCTGCTGGCGTCCCTGGCGGACAGCCCGCTGGCCTGAGCCGGTGGCACGCCCGCTGTTCCCGCCCGCCCCCGGGGCGCATCCCCTGTCCGTAGGCTTGCGCACCCCTGGGGCGCATCCCCTGCCCGCGGGCCCGAAACCGTGACGTACGCCCTGCTCGGCATCCGGCGATCTTGGGACACCCGCACGGCATGACACGCGCACCCGACTCCCCGGACCGCACTCCCCCGCCGGACTCCGGGGCCCCGCACCAGGCGGCGCGCGGGCGGGTCCGTCTGCTCGGGCAGCTGCTCGGCCCCCGGCCGGTCCATGCCGTACGCCAGGAGGCGGGCCGGGTCGGGCGGGCGGCGCGGGCGGTGCTGCGCGGTCCCGGACGGGAACGCGATCTGGTCGTGCAGTCCCTCAAGGCCGCCGGGGCGGCGCTGCTGGCCTGGGTGGTGGCCAAGGTGTGGCTGGGCGACCCGATGGCGCTGATGGCGCCGTGGGTGGCGCTGGTCATGGTGCAGGCCACGGTGTACAGCTCGCTGCGCCGGGCGGCGCAGCAGTGCGCGGCGATCTTCGTGGGGACGCTGCTCGCCTCGGCGGCCGAGGCGCTCACCGGTGACACGCTGGCCGCGCTCGCGGTGTCGCTGCCGGTGCTGATGCTGCTGGCGAACTGGTCGCGCTTCGGTGACCAGGGCGTCTACGGCGCCACCACGGCCGTGTTCACCCTGGCGGCGGGCAGTGTCACGGCGGCCTCGGTCGGGCACCGGCTGTGGCAGACGGCGCTCGGCGCGGTGATCGGGGTGGGCGTCAACGCGCTCGTGCTGCCGCCGATCCATCTGCGGGACGTGCGGGAGAACCTCGCGGCGGTCGCCCGGGAGGCGGGCGACCTGCTGTGCACGGTCGCCGCCGAACTGCGCAGCGGGGACTGGGACGCCCGGACCACGGCCGACTGGTCCCGCGGCTCCGCCCGTCTCGAACACCGGCTGGAGACGCTGGACTCGGCCCGCCGCTGGAGCCGGGAGAGCCTGCGGCTGACCAGTGGCCCGCTGCGCGCCCTGCGCGGGGTCCGCGCCTCGTACGTGCCGCCGGACACGGAGGACGAGCGCTGGGGCCGGATCACCGGGCACATGCGGGCGCTCACCCGGACGCTGGCGATCGCGGCGGACGAGGACCGGGCGCCCGCGCCGCCCGACGCGGAGCTGCTGCGGACCTACGCCGACCTGCTGGAACAGATCGCCGGTGCGTGCCGTGCGGAGAGCGCGCGGCTGCTCGGCGAGGCCCCGGCCGACGACGGCGGTCGGGGCCTCGCCGAGCAGCCGCGGCGGGAGCTGCACGGCCGGCTCCAGGAGGGGCTGCGCGAGCACGCGGGGCGGGAGGGGGCGCCGGTCACGGTGCTGGGGTCGCTGCTCCTGCAGGCCGACAGCCTGTGGGCGGAGACCGTACCGGGCGCGGTCCGCCGCGGCTGAATGCCCCCGAGCGGCGGAGAGTGACGCGGATCACCGCACAACGCGGCAGACGGGGGAACACCGGGCCATCGTCGCCCGTTGAACCCTGCGTGGGTGCGGATGGGACAGTGTCCCCGGGCCTCACCTATTGCCCACAGGGACGATCGTCCGGCTGAAGCCCTGTGGAGCGTCTCGCCGAGAGGCGACCGCCATGCGTGCCCACACCCGGACCGCCCCGGCCGTGATTCCCCCGTCCGGCCGGGGCTCTTCTCTGTCCGCCCGCCCCAGCCCACCCCGTACGCCCCGCAGTCCCGCACGTCGGGGCCCGGCGGCGGCGCGCGCGGCACGCTTGACTTCGAGTGCGCTCCAATCCGTAGCGTTCCCGGCATGAGCACTACGCCACAGCACAGGATCGGTTCCGGTTTCGGCGCGACGAGCACCGCCGACGACGTCCTGCGGGGCATCGATCTCACCGGCAGGCTCGCGATCGTCACCGGCGGGTACTCGGGCCTCGGCCTGGAGACCACCCGGGCTCTGACCCGGGCGGGCGCCCGCGTGGTCGTCCCGGCCCGCCGCCCGGCCACCGCGCGGGAGGCGCTGGACGGCGTCGGGGGCGTCGAGGTGGACGAGCTGGACCTGGGCGACCTGGACAGCGTGCGCGCCTTCGCCGAACGCTTCCTGGCCTCCGGCCGCACCGTCGATCTCATGATCGGCAACGCCGGGATCATGGCCTGCCCCGAGACCCGGGTCGGACCCGGCTGGGAGGCCCAGTTCGCCACCAACCACCTCGGACACTTCGCCCTGGTCAACCGGTTGTGGCCGGCGATCGAGCCGGGCGGCGCCCGGGTGGTCTCGGTCTCCTCGCGCGGCCACCACTTCTCGGGCGTCCGCTGGGACGACCCGCACTGGCGGCGGGAGTACGACAAGTGGCAGGCGTACGGCCAGGCCAAGACCGCCAACGTGCTGTTCGCCGTGCGTCTCGACGCGCTCGCCCGCGACCGCGGTGTCCGGGCCTTCGCGCTGCATCCCGGCGGCATCATCACTCCGCTCCAGCGCCACCTGCCGAAGCAGGAGATGATCGAGCGCGGCTGGATCGACGAGCACGGCACCGTGCTGAACCCCGGCCTGTTCAAGTCCCCCGAGCAGGGTGCCGCCACCCAGGTCTGGGCGGCGACCTCGCCGCGCCTCGACGGCCTGGGCGGGGTCTACCTGGAGGACTGCGACATCGCCGAGCAGGCCGGGGAGGGCGACCAGAACGGCGTCAGGCCGTGGGCCACCGACCCGGACCAGGCGGCCCGCCTGTGGGCGCTGTCGGCGGAACTGACCGGGGTGGACGCGTTCGCCGCCTAGGGCCTCTCGTTCGGATCAGGCCGGATCAGGGAGCGGGCCGGGGTTGCCCGGCGCCGCTGCCCGGCACCGCCCGGCTCACGCCTGGGTCATGAACGCGCGCAGGTCCGCGGTGAGTTGCTCGGCGTGTGTGACGTACAGGCCGTGGCCGGCGTTCTCGTAGACCTTCAGGGTGCTGCCGGGCACGAGGGCGGCGGTGCGCCGGCCGGTCGCCTCGAAGGGGGCCGAGGCGTCATGGGTGCCGTGCACGACGAGGACCGGCAGGTCCAGCTTCGGCAGCTCGGGGGCGACGTCCACGGTGACGACCAGCTCGTTGACCGCGTTCGACGCGCGGGCGGTGGCGACCAGGGCGCAGCCGATGACATGGCGTACGTACGCGGGCGAGACGTCGTTGCCGGGCAGGTCGAGGGCGAAGTAGGCGTGGGCCCCGTCCTCGTAGAAGGCGGCGCGGTCCCGGCGGAAGACCTCGTTGGCGGCGCGCATGACGGCCGGGTCCAGGCCGTCCGGGTGGTCGGCGGAGCGGGAGACGCCCGGCGCGATGCCGGCGACGAGGGCGACCCGGACCACCCGCCCGGTGCCGTGCCGGGTCAGGCAGCGCACGATCTCCGTGCTGCCGATGGAGTGGCCGACGAAGGTGACCTCGCGCAGGTCCAAGTGGTCGAGCAGCCCGTGCAGGTCGTCGGCGAGGGTGTCCAGGTCGAAGCCACCCCACACGTCCTCGGATCTGCCGTGGCCCCGCCGGTCCAGGCTGACGCAGCGGTAGCCCTCCTCGGCCAGCGGCAGCATCTGGAACTCCCAGGTCTCGGTGCCGAAGTAGGCGCCGTTGACGAAGACCGCCACGGGGCCGTCGGCCGGTCCGTAGTCGACGAAGTGCAGGCGGGTTCCGTCGACGGGGCTGGTGAAGTACGGCACGGGGGGCCTCCCTGAGTCTGTGGCGTGTGGTGCGGGGCGTCGGTACGTCCTCCATGATTGCGGCGGGCCGGACGCGGGGCGATTACCCGTGAGGTCATGCCCGTGCCTGCCCGTGAGGTCATGCCCGTGCCTGCCCGTGAGGTCATGCCCGGCCGGACGGGCGGCGGCCTGCCGGGGCGCGGCCGGGTTGGGCGGCGTGGACCGGGTTACTCGGGCCCCGCACTCGTCAGCCCCCGAGAGGAGCCGAAGGTGAGCAGCGCGTCGGGCAGCAGGGTCGTCGTCACGGGCGCCACCGGCAACGTCGGTACCAGTGTCGTCCGCCTCCTCTCGGAGGACCCGGAAGTCGCGGTGGTGCGGGGGCTGGCCCGCCGCGTCCCCGCGTGGTCGCCGCCGAAGACCGAGTGGGCGGCGGTCGACGTGGCCTCCGAGCAGGCCGGCCTGGCCGGGCAGTTCGCGGGCGCCGACGCGGTCATCCACCTGGCCTGGGCGTTCCAGCCGACGCACGACCCGGCGACCACCTGGCGCACCAACGTCCTCGGCAGCATCCGCGTCTTCGAGGCGGCCGCCGCCGCCCGGGTGCCGGTGCTGGTGCACGCGTCGTCGGTCGGCGCCTACTCCCCCGGCCCCAAGGACCACGCCGTGGACGAGTCGTGGCCGACGCACGGGTGGCCGGACGCCGCGTACACCCGGGAGAAGGCGTATCTGGAACGCGCCCTGGACACCTTCGAACGGGACCACCCGGACATCAGGGTGGTGCGGATGCGTCCGGGCTTCCTCTTCAAGGCGGAGTCCGCGAGCGAGCAGCGGCGGATCTTCGGGGGCCGGTTCCTGCCGGGGCCGCTGGCCCGGCCCGAGTTGCTGCCGTTCCTGCCGGACATCCCCGGGCTGCGGGTGCAGGTGCTGCACACCGACGACGGCGCCCGGGCCTACCAGCTGGCGCTGCGGCACGAGGTGCGCGGCGCCTTCAACCTGGCCGCCGGCCCGCCGCTGGACGCCAAGGTGCTGGGCGACCTGCTCGGCACCCGGCCGGTGCGGCTGCCACGTGGCGCGGCCCGCTCGGCGATCGCCGCCGCCTGGGGCCTGCATCTGCTGCCGGCCTCGCCGCACCTGTTCGACGCCGTGCTGCGCCTGCCCCTGATGGACTGCACCCGGGCCCGCGACGAACTGGGCTGGCACCCCGAGCGTACGGCGATCGAGGTCATCCAGGAGTTCCTGCGGGGGCTGCAGCGCGGCGAGGGAGCGCAGACGGCGCCGATGCGGGGCCGCAAGGTGGGCTGAGCCGCCCGCCGCCCGAACGGGCGCGGTCAGGCCCGAAAGGGCGCGGTCAGTCGGACGGCTCTTGCGGAGCGGGGTGTTCGGGGTGGGCCGTGCCCGAGCGCGGGGCCCCCTGGGGTCCGCTGCCCGCCTCGTCGGTGTCGGGTACGTCGTCGGCGGCGGACCCGGGCCGGCGCTTCCCGGAACCGCTCACGTGGGCGACCTCCCACGGGTCCTCGCCCGTCTGGGCCTGCTGGTCCGGCATGTCACGGGGGACGGGCGCTCCGCTCGCCCCGGGGGCGCTGTGGGATTGTCCGGTCACGGGGTACTCCTTCCAGGAGGCGTGCGTGTCTCCGCACGGCTGTTCGCACGCCGTACGGCGCCGCGCGAGTACCACCCCGGTGACCTGCGAAACCTCCGCACCGACAACGCCTCGCGGAACGCCTCAGCAGGGCAGGCGCAGCGCCCGCAGCTGCTCCAGCAGCGGAGCGAGCCCGACGTCCTCGCGGCGCTCGTCGAGGGTCTGCGGGCAGCGCACCGGGTACGGGCGCAGCGTCGCCGGGTCGATCCGCGTCCCGTAGAACTGCGGCTCGCCGAGTTCCACGGCGCAGTGGTCGGCGATGTAGGCGAGGTGGACGGCGGGGCAGCGGCCGTCCGCCGTGGCCTTGGCGATCAGGTCCCGGCAGCGCAGCCGCAGATCGAGGCCGGGGGCGTGCAGCAGGATCGTCAGCGCGGCGGTGGACGCCTCCGTGCCGACCGTGTCGGCGGTCGGCCACCCGTAGCGGTGCACGATCGCCGCGAGCGCCTCGGCGTTGTCCTGATGGCACCGGCCGACCAGCCGCCGTCGCTCGGGTGTGCGCACGGCACCCGCCTCCCGGGTCAGCCTCCGGTCCTCGGCCGCCCTGCGCACCAACTCGGCCGAGACCGCGGGGACGAGCGCCACGGGGACGGCGGTCGCTGCGGGGACGAGCACGTCGGGGACGGCGGTCACCTCGCGGACGGCGGTCGCCGCGCTCCCCTCCGCTTCCCCGGGGAACGCGGTGGGTACGGCGTGTTCCGTACGGTCGCTCATGGCGCCGCACCCCACAGGCGCAGGGTGAACCAGACCCGCTTGCCGGGACTGCCGGGCTCGGGCGGGGCCAGGCCCCAGTCGTCCGCGACGGCGGCCACGATGGCCAGGCCGCGCCCCGACTCGGCGGCGGCGTCCGCCGTGCGGCGCCGGGGCAGCCGGGGCGAGCGGTCGGCCAGCGTGATCCGCAGGGTGCGGGCGGTGTGCTCGATGGTGAGGGTGACGGTGTCACGCGGCCCGGTGCACGCGTGCCGGACCGCGTTGGCGAACAGTTCGTCCGTGGCCAGGACGGCGCTGTCGCACTGGTCGGCCGGCAGCCGCAGCCGGGCCAGGTGACGGGTCACCAGGCGCCGTACGGCCGAGGCGCGGGCGGGGTCGGCGGGCACCGTGCGGCGCAGGCGCCCCGGTCCGGCCTCGTGGCCTGCGGCGTCCCCGGCCGGGTGCGCCGCGCCCCGCCGCCGGGCCTTGGACGCCGTCACCGGCGCCCACCGTCGGTCACGGTGCGGAGCGCGCTCCAGGACGCGGTCTCGGTCACGGTGGTCATCCAGGGTCTCGCCTCGCAGTCCCGTGCGGCCACGGGGGACGCACCGCACCTGTGGGAACGTCAGTTCCCTTTCTTTGGACGGGAGTTGATCGTGACGACGGCTGCTCTCAGGGCAACTCCCGCGGTCACTATGATGTCCGGCACACTCGGCTCGCAACCCGCGTTCTGATAATTTCAGCCAGATCCGTATCACCCTGTTCGTCACGTCGGCCGCGTGGCACACTGCACGCTGTGACGGCCGTCCCGGGAGGTCAGGAGTGAGTGAGAACCGCTCTGGCGGCACCGCACCCACCGTCCTGCGCATGGTCCTGGGCAAGCGTCTGCGGCAACTGCGGGAGCGGGCGGAGGTGTCGTTCGAGGACGCGGCACGGGTCATCGAGGTGACACCGCTGACGGTGCGCCGCATGGAGAAGGCCGAGGTCGGCCTGCGCATCCCGTACGTCAAGGAGCTGCTGCGCGCCTACGGTGTGCCGGCCTCGGAGGTCGACGACTTCGTCGGCCTGGCCAGGGAGGCCAACAAGCCCGGCTGGTGGTACAAGTTCCGCGATGTGCTGCCCGAGTGGTTCCGGGCCTACGTCAGCCTGGAGAGCGAGGCCAGCGTCATCCGGCTGTACGAACCGCACTACGTGCCGGGCCTGTTGCAGACGCACGACTACGCCACCGCGCTGATGTGCGTGGGTTTCCCCAACGAGCCGGAGGAGGAGATCGCCCGTCGCGTGGGCCTGCGCGTCAAGCGCCAGGATCTGCTCGACCGGCCGGACGGTCCCGTCGTCTGGGCCATCCTGGAGGAGTCGGTGCTGCGCCGTCCCGTCGGCGGCACCGAGGTGATACGGGCCCAGCTCGACCGTCTCCTGGAGCTGTCGGACCTGCCGAAGGTGCGGATCCAGGTGATGCCGCACGCCGTGGGAGCCCATCCCGGGGCCTTCGGCCCCTTCCACCACTTCCGCTTCGGCTTCTCCGAACTGCCCGACGTGGTCTACACCGAGAACCTCGCGGGCTCGGTCTACTACGACCGGGCGCAGGACGTCGTCGCCTATCTCGAAGTACTGGACCGGATGGCCGTACAGGCCCAGCCGGTCTCACGGACCAGGGACATCCTGGGCGAACTGCGTAAGGAGTTGTGATCCCATGACATCCACCGCACCCCGCGCCTTTGGCGCCGCCGCTTCCGAGGAGCACGTCCGCACCGGCATGCCCGCCGGTGAGCTGGGCACCGAGGGCTGGCACAAACCCTGGAGCGGCACCAACGGCGGTTCCTGCGTGGAGGCCAAGCGCCTGCCCGACGGCAGGGTCGCCGTGCGCCAGTCCACGGACCCCGACGGGCCCGCGCTGATCTACACCCGGGACGAGATGACCACCTTCCTGGCGGGCGCCAAGGCGGGCCTCGCGGACTTCCTGGTCGACTGATCCGCGGCCCCTCCCCGATCGGGGCGGACCGGGATCGACCGGCTCCGGACCGTGGCCGAACCCGGCCCGGACCACCGGCCCCGGCCCGCCCCGCGGGACCGCCCGCACGACACCTCCCGCCGTGCGGGCGGTCCCGCTCCCGCTCAAGAACCACCGCCTCGCGCAGGGGCGTCGAGAGTACGTCGGTGAACGACCGCGTGCCGCACGGCAGGAGACCCCTCATGGCAGACAGCCGGCCCACCACCGGCCGGGACGCGTCACCCAGGATCGACACCTCGGTGCCCCACTCGGCCCGCGTCTGGAACTACTGGCTGGGCGGTAAGGACAACTACGAGGTGGACCGGACGGCGGGCGACGCCTACCGCGCGCACGCGCCCGGCATCCAGGCGATGGCCCGCGCCTCCCGCCGGTTCCTGATCCGCGCGGTGACGCACGTCGCCGGGGACCTCGGGGTGCGGCAGTTCCTCGACATCGGCGCCGGTCTGCCCGCCTACGACAACACCCACCAGATCGCCCAGCGCCTCGCGCCCACCTCACGCGTCGTCTACGTCGACAACGACCCGCTGGTGATCCGGCACGCCCAGGCCCTGCTGGGCAGCGCCCCGGAGGGCGTCACCGATTTCGTCGAGGCCGATCTGCGCGGCCCCGAGGAGATCGTCGAGCGGGCCGGGCGGACGCTGGACCTCGGCCGGCCGGTCGCCGTGATGCTCATGGGCGTCCTCGGGCACATCGAGGACCACGAGGAGGCGAAGTCCGTCGTCCGCCGTCTGCTGGCCGCCCTGCCCTCCGGCAGCTTCCTCGTCCACTACGACAGCACCGACACCGACCCGGCCCTCAAGGAGGCCCAGCAGGGCTACGACGACACCGGCGCCGCCCCCTACGCACTGCGCAGCCCCGAGCAGCTCACCGACTACTACGAGGGGCTGGACGTACTGGCACCGGGCATCGTCTCCTGCCCGCTGTGGCGCCCCGAGCCGGGCACCTCCCCCGAGCCCGCGGACATCTACGGCGGTGCGGCCCGCAAGCCCTGAACCCCCGAAGCCCCCGGCCGACCCGCCGCGCCGCCCGCGGCCGGCTGCGCCCGGCGCTCCTCCAGGGCCGTCTGCCAGGCCGGGGGCACGGCCTCGGGGGGCGGCTCGGCGGGGCGGCCGCCGCGGGCGAAGAAGTCGGCCAGCGGCAGGATCGCCGCGCCCACGGTCACCGCGTCCGGGCCGAGGCGGCCGAGTTCGACGGTCACCTTCTGCGCGGGGTGGCGCAGCGCGTACGCCGTGGCGTGGCGGCGTACGGCGGGCAGGAAGCGCGCGCCGAGCTGGAGCCCTGCCCAGCCGCCGATGAGGATGCGCTCGGGCTGGAAGAGGTTGATCAGGTCGGACAGGCCCGCGCCCAGGTACTCGGCGGTCTCCTCCAGGACGGCGAGTGCCACCGGGTCGGCGGCGGTGCCCCCGGGCGGGTAGGCGGCGGCCAGCATGGTGGTCAGCGCGGTCTCCTCGTCGGTGCCGGGCGGCGGCTGCCCGCCCTCCTCGCGCCAGCGGGCCAGCAGCGACTCCGCGCCGGCGTACGCCTCCAGGCAGCCCAGCGCGCCGCACCGGCAGCGGCGTCCGCGCACCCGGACCGTCAGGTGCCCCCACTCGACGGGCCGCCCGCGCTCGACCTCGGGCGTGACCAGGCTGGCGCCGACGCCGGAGCCGAAGAGGACGACGACCGCGTTGCCCGCGCCGCGTCCGGCGCCGAACCACATCTCGGCCTGGCCGAGCGTCTTGGCGCCGTTGTCGATGAAGTACGGGACCTCCTGCGGCAGCCGGGAGCCGCTGCGCAGCAGCCGCTCCAGGGGCACGGCGTCCCAGCCGATGGTCTGGCCGTGCACGACGGCGCCGCGGTCCGGGGTGCGTTCGACGATGCCGGGAACCCCGATGCCGACGCCGAGCAGGCGCTGCGGGGCGAGTCCGGCCGTGGCCAGCACCTCGGTGACCCCGTCCCGGATGTGGCCGGTGATCACCTCGACGTCGTAGCGCTGCGCGGCGAGCGGGCGTTCGGTGCGGGCGCGTTCGGTGAGGGTGAGGTCGAACAGCTCGACGCGGACCCGGGTCTCGCCGACGTCCACGCCGATCATGTGGCCGCTGTGCGGGGCCACGCGCAGCAGGGTGCGCGGGCGGCCGCCGTCGGAGCCGACGCTGCCGGCCTCCTCGACCAGGCCGTCGGCGACGAGGTCGGCGACGACGTTGCTGACCGAGCCGGAGCTGAGGCCGGTGGCCGGACCGAGTTCGAAGCGGCTGAGCGGGCCGTCGAAGTAGAGCCGCTGCAGGACGGCCGTACGGTTGGCCCGCCTGAGATCGCGCACCGTGCGCCCGTTCCGCCCTGCCATGTGGCTCCCTCGTCCGCACCCTGCCCCGACGTGCAACATACCGCCGCGCGCCGCCCCGGCGCGACTTCCCCGCCCTCTTAGTCCACGTAATAAATTAAGGCGTGGCCAAGTCGGGATCGGGAGCGGCTGCCGCTTCGGTGCCGGGGTCCGCCGCTGCTCCGGCCCGGGGCAGGCAGGCCGTGCCCGCGCCCTCGGGCGCCCCGTGCCGGGCGAGGGTGTGCCAGACCATCTTCAGGTCCTGGAGCACGTACCGGCCGGTGCGGGCCGCGTCACCGATGATCCGCGGATCGAGCCGGCCGTCCTCGGCGATCGCGGCGCCGAGGACGGCGTACTCCTCGCCGCGGTAGTCCGCGTGCCGGCGCAGCCCGGCGACGTCGAGGCGGTAGCCGGGGTGCCACTCGACGGGGCACGGCAGGTCCCGGGCGTCCGCCTCGACGGACGTGCCGCGGTAGCTCGCGTCAAGGACCAGGGCCTCCACGTCCCGGGCGAGGTCGATGCCGCCGTGGACCTGGGCCTCGACGTAGTCGTCCAGGGCGTCGCGCTCGTCGGCCCCGGCCAGGGCGGTCAGCGCCAGCGCGACGGCGGTGCCGAAGTCGGCGGGTTCGGCGGCGCTGTCCGGGTAGCAGAAGGTGGCACGGGCGAGCGCCGCCGGCGTGAGCCGGAAGTGCGAGGAGCCGAACCTGGGCGCGGCTCCCACCACCTGGCGGCGGAAGTCCAGGGCTCCGTAGACGGGCCGCTCGGCCGGGGGCGCGTCGTCGTAGGCGCCGCCGAAAATGCGGTTCTCCCAGCGCCACCGGTCGCCTCCGGGGTGCGCGGTGAGGCCGCCGTTGCTGGTACCGGTGACGAACTGCGAGTGGTAGGCGCCGTCCCGGGCCAGCGCCCGCAGGATCGGCAGACCGCCGGACAGGCGGTCGGGGTGGAAGTTCAGCGTGACGCGCAGGTCCGGCTCGACGGCCGGTCCCGCGGCGAGCGCGGTGACATGCCGCAGCGCCGCCCGGGCCCGCGGCGAGCGCACGTCCTCGAAATCCATTGGTGTCCCCTCCCGTAACCTGCTTACCCTAGACGTGAAGCTAAAAGCATTAGGCACTTGACATCAGGCATTGCCGCATCAGGCCATTGCCTCATCAGGCGTTGCCGTCGCGACCACACCGGAGCCTCCCATGAGATCACTGACCGAGCAGGACATCCGCAGCTCCTTCGTCAACTGCTCGAAGGGCGAGGCCAAGCGCCTGGCGGTGCCCCGCGATCTCGACGAGCGCCCCTGGGACGATCTCGACTTCCTGGGCTGGCGGGACCCGGGCGCGCCCGGGCGCAGCTGTCTGGTCGCCGAACGCGCGGGCCGCCCGGTCGGCATCGCCCTGCGCCACCCGTCCTCGCAGCGCGGCTTCCTGCACCGCAGCATGTGCTCACTGTGCCTGACCACGCACCCGGGCGGCGGGGTGTCCCTGATGACCGCCCGCAAGGCGGGCCCGGCCGGCCGCGAGGGCAACTCGGTCGGCCTGTACATGTGCACCGATCTGGCCTGCTCCCTGTACGTGCGCGGCCGGAAGGTCCCGGAGTCCGGTTCGCGGTTCGAGGAGAGCCTGAGCCTGGAGGAGCAGATCGCCCGGACGAGGGGCAACCTGGCCGGTTTCCTGGACAGGCTGGAGGCCTGATCCGCCGGGCCGGCGCCCGGCCGGGCGGCCGTCCGCCCCTCCCCGCCTGTCCCCCACCTGCTCGTATCCACGTTCGACGCGTCGGCGAACGGGGAACAGCGCAAGGGATGCAAGATGTACGTGAGGCGATGTCGTCCCTTGTCCGGCTGGTGCGGCGGCACCGGGATCCCGTGGTCGTGCAGGCACTGCGGTCCACGGTCGCGGCCACGATCGCGTATGTGATCGCCAAATGGCTCAGTCCCGAGCCGGCGCCGCTGACCGCTCCGCTGACGGCCCTGCTGGTCGTCCAGGTGACCCTGTTCGCGACGCTCACGACGAGCATCCGCCGGGTGAACGCGGTGGTGGCCGGTGTCGTCGTGGCCATCCTCTTCTCCCTGCTCGTGGGGCTGACCTGGTGGAGCCTCGCGCTGGTGATCCTGGCCGGCCTCGGCGTGGGGCATCTGGTGCGGGTGGACGAGTTCGTGGCCGAGGTGGCGATCAGCGCGATGCTGGTCCTCGGTGTCACCACGGTGGGCAGCACGGCCTGGGCGCGGATCGTGGAGACCCTGATCGGCGCGGTGGTCGGCATGGGCTGCAACCTGCTGCTCGCTCCCCCGGTGTGGACCGAACACGCGGGCGAGTCCATCGAGGGGCTGGCCCGGCGGATGCGGCAGTTGATGCTGCACATGGGCGAGGAGGTGGCCGGCGGCACCCCGGTGGAGCAGGCCGCCGCCCGGCTGCACGAGGCGCGCCGCCTCGACCACGACATCGCCGACGTGGACGCCGCCCTGCGGCAGGCCGAGGACAGCCTGCGGCTGAACCCGCGGGTGCGCGAGGGGCTGCTGCACCGGGTGGTGCTGCGCACCGGCCTGGACACGCTGGAGATCTGCACGGTCGTGCTGCGGGTGCTGGCGCGCACCTTCACCGACCTGACCAAGGAGCGCGAGCCCGAGCCGCTGTTCTCGCCGCAGGCGGGCGCCCTGGTGCAGCAGTTGCTGAGCGAGATCTCGGACGCCGTGGTCAGTTACGCGGTGCTGGTGACCACCGATGTCAGGGTGAGCGCCGAGTCGGCCGAGGACCGGCTGGCGGCCGAGCTGCGGCAGGCCGCGGCCACCCGGGACAAGCTGGCGCAGCTCCTTTTGGAGGAGGTGCAGCGGGACGCGAGCCAGTGGCAGCTGCTGGGCGCGGTGCTGACCGAGGTCAACCGCATCCTGGACGAGATGGACACCGAGCACCGCTCCAAGCGGCTGCTGGAGGAACTGGACCGGCACACCCGGGAGCAGCGCGAGCGCCGTTCGCGGCTGACCCGGATCGGGGACCGGCTGGGGGCGCCGGCCCGGCGGCGCCGCGACCGCGAGGACGCCGCCGCCCGGCAGTCCGTGTGAGCAGTCCGTGCGAGCAGTCCGGGTGAGCACGGGCGGACGGCGTACGGCGTACGTCACCCGGCGCGGCGCGGTGCGTGCGACAGCGGTCGCCGGTCTTGCCCCGGTGCGGTGATCCACGTCAGGGTGCCGGGGACGACCGAGTCGGCCGACGACCTGGGGTGCGGAGATGGGCAGTGGCCGGGAGCCGGAACGGGGCTGGAGCAGGCGCCGGTTGGTCGGGGCGGTGACGGGCGCCGCCGCGGCGACGGCGGTCCCGGCGCCCGCGTTGCCGGGGACGTCGCCGGCCGGGCGGGCCGCGGCGGGCGGACCGCGGGGCGCCCGGCCGCTCTGGATCGGCACCTACACCTCGGCCGAGGGGGGCGGCACGGGCCTCGGCCGGGCGGTGTACGACCCGGTCACGGGCGCCGTGACGGGCCGCTCCCCGCTCACCGGCGTCGCCGATCCCTCGTATCCGGCGGTGCACCCGGACGGCCGTACGCTCTACGCGGTCGACGAGCGCGCGAACGGGGCCGTGACCGCCGTACGGCCGGCCGGCGGGGCGGGGCCCTGCCATCTGTCCGTGCACCCCGGCGGGCGCCGGCTGCTCAGTGCGAACCACACCTCCGGCAGCGTGGCCGTGCACCCCGTCGACGGCTCGGGCGCGCTCGGTGAGCGCACCGATCTGGTGACCCACTCCAGCCCGCCGCCCGGCCCGGGACAGCGGGGCCCGCACGCCCACCAGATCGTCACCAGCCCGGACGGCGGCCATGTGCTCGCCGTGGACCTCGGTACGGACACGGTGTACACGTACCGTCTCGACGTGCGCGCCGGGAAGCTCACGGAGGTCTCGCGCGCGCGGACCCGGCCCGGCGCCGGGCCGCGCCACCTCACCTTCCATCCCGGCGGCCGGTACGCCTGTCTCGCCAACGAGGTGGACGACACGGTCGCGGTGTGCGCCTACGACCCGGCGACCGGCCGGCTGACCGCCGGCGACCCGCAGCCCTCGGGCTCGGACGCGGGCACGAACTGTCCGGCGCAGTTCCTGGTCACCGCGGACGGCCGGTTCGCCTTCCTCGCCAACCGGGGCCACAACAGCCTGGCGCGCTACGCCGTGGGCGCGGACGGTTCCCGGCTCGCGCTGCTGGGCACGATGCCGGCCCAGGGCGACTTCCCGCGCCAGATCGCCTTCTCGCCGGACGGCGCGCTGCTGTTCGCGGCGAACCAGAGGTCGGGCACGGTCAGCGTGTTCCACGTGGGGCGCGCCGACGGCACGCTGCGGCTCGCCGGCGAGCCGTTCGCCTCACCCGTCGCCGTCTGTGCGCTGCCGCTGTAGGGCGCGCGGGCAGGCCGCGGCGCTGGCCTGCGCGAGCAGGACGTGCATGCGTTCGGTGAGCCCGCCGACGTCGTCGGCGGGCGTGTGGAACGCCAGCCGTACGTCGCCGTGGGCGCGGGCGCGTTCGATGCGCAGGGTCAGCCCGTGCCGGTCGACGGCGAGCGGGCGTACGCGCGCCGCGCCGTGCAGGCTGTCGGGCCCGACGAGCCGGCACAGGCGTTCCACGGCGTCGGGGTGGGCCTCGGCGAGGTGGGTGAGCAGGCCGGCCTCCACGGTGGCCAGCGGGTCGGGCTCGGCGGCGGCGAACTCACCGGGGTCGACGACGACGGTGCCGCACGGCCGGCGCAGCACCACGCGCATCGGCTGGAACACGAGGTGGTCGCCCACGGGGGTGAACCGTCCGGCGAGCCACAGCCGGGCGCGGACCCGCTCGCGGACCGGGACGGGGGCGACGTCGGTGAACTCCAGCACGGCGGGCAGCTCGCCGCGCGGCGCGCAGACGGCGCTCACGCCCAGGGCGCTGTCCTCGGGCAGGTGCAGCAGTACCCGGCCGTCGTCGGCCACGCTGTGCGCGCCGACGAACTCCTCCCGGCCGCCCTGCGCGGTCACCGCGCAGGACCACGCGGCGGCGAGCACCGACCGTGCTCGCTGTGCCGCCCCGGGCGCCGCCGCCCACCTGTGGCTGTCACCCATCCGGAACCTCCTCGCTAGCCCTCATTAGGTAAGGCTTGCCTAACCTATCGGAGATCGGGGCGCGCGCCAAGCAGGCGGGGCGGACCGGGGTGTCCGGAGGGGGGCGCGCCGGGGCGTGTGGGGGCGTGCACGGCGGACGGGGCGGAGGGAGCGGACGGGGCGGGAGCGGTCGGGGCGGACGGGATACGCCGCCCGCTCGCGCTCAGGGGGCCAGTACGCCCAGCAGCGCGCGGGCGCACAGGTCGCGCACCTGGGCGCGGGTCAGGTCGCAGCCGCGCAGCCACTCCAGGCAGACGGCGGTGGTGAAGGCCAGCCAGCCGCGTACGGCGAGCCGCAGGTCGGGGCGGCGGGCGGCGAGCGGGCCGAACTCGGGGTCCGCCTCCAGCGCGGCCAGGATCTGCCGTTCCTGCGCGGCCAGTGCCCGCTGGTAGACGCGGCGCACGGCCTGGTCGCCCGCCGCGTCGGCGCGGTGGAAGGCGCGGTAGCCGTGCGCGTGGGCGCGGACGTGCTCCAGGTACGTGTCGAGACCGGCCGAGAGCTGTTCGCGCACCGGGACGCCGGGCACCGCCGCGGTCAGCCGGAGCATCCGCTCGCTCTCCCGCTCCACGACCGCCGCGAAGAAGTCCCGCTTGGTCGGGAAGTAGTGGTAGAGCAGCCCGCGCGAGACCCCCGCGATCTCCGCGACCTGCTCGATCCACACGTCGTCGTACGGGCTCTCCGAGAACAGCCGCGCCCCCACCGACAGCAGTTGCTCCCGGCGCTCCTCGGTGCTGAGCCGGCGGCGCGTGCGCCGCTCCCCCCGCTGCTCCCCCTGGTCCGCGGCCATGTCCGCACTCTACTTGACGCCGGTTCAGCAACCGGACCAGACTGGAACCGCTATTGAACCCACGTCCAACACGTGTGGTCCGGGCGGGGCGGGACGGTCACTTCGCGGCCCGGCGGGCCATGGGAGACCGGGAAGAGGGCGCCATGGCGCAGACGACGACCGCGGGCGGCCGGACGAAGGGTTTCCGCAGCGCGGAACTGGGCTGGCCCGAGCTGCACCGCATCCCGCACCCGCCGCGCCGGGTCCCCTTCCTCGGCGATGTGCTCGGCGCCGACCGGCGCACCCCGCTGCAGGACACCATGCGCTACGCCCGCGATCTCGGCCCGGTCTTCCGCCGCAAGGCGTTCGGCAAGGAGTTCGTGTTCGTCTGGGGTGCCCGGCAGGCCGCCGACCTCGCGGACGAGGCGCGGTTCGCCAAGCACGTCGGCCTCGGCGTGGCCAATCTGCGGCCGGTCGCGGGCGACGGGCTGTTCACCGCGTACAACCACGAACCCAACTGGCAGCTCGCGCACGACGTGCTGGCCCCCGGCTTCCACCGGGAGGCGATGGCCGGCTACCACCTGATGATGCTGGACGTGGCCGCCCGGCTGACCGGCCACTGGGACCGCGAGCAGGCCGCCGGCCGCGCCGTGGACGTGCCCGCCGACATGACCAAGCTGACCCTGGAGACGATCGCCCGCACCGGCTTCGGGCACGACTTCGGCTCCTTCGAGCGCGCCCGCCCGCACCCGTTCGTCACCGCGATGGTCGGCACCCTCACCTACGCGCAGCGGCTCAACTCCGTCCCGGCGCCGCTGGCCCCGCTGCTGCTGCGTGCCGCGAGCCGCCGCAACGCGGCCGACATCGCCTACCTCAACCGCACGGTCGACGACCTCGTGCGGGCCCGCCGCGCGGGCACCGGAGGCGGGGCCGGGACGGGCGGCGGGGACCTGCTGGACCGGATGCTGGAGACGGCCCACCCGCGGACCGGGGAACGCCTCTCGGCGGAGAACGTACGCCGCCAGGTGATCACCTTCCTGGTCGCCGGGCACGAGACCACCTCGGGCGCGCTCTCCTTCGCGCTGCACTACCTCGCCCGGCACCCGGAGATCGCGGCCCGCGCGCGGGCCGAGGTGGACCAGGTGTGGGGCGACAGCCCGGCGCCCGGCTACGAGCAGGTCGCCAAGCTGCGCTACGTACGCCGGGTGCTGGACGAGACGCTGCGGCTGTGGCCGACCGCGCCCGCCTTCGCCCGCGAGGCCCTGCACGACACCGTGCTCGCCGGGGAGCACCCCATGCGGGCGGGCGCCTGGACGCTGGTGCTGACCTCCATGCTGCACCGCGACCCCGAGGTGTGGGGCGAGGACGCGGAACGGTTCGACCCGGACCGGTTCGACGCGCGGGCCGTGCGCGCCCGCCCGGCGCATGTCTTCAAACCGTTCGGCACCGGCGCGCGGGCGTGCATCGGCCGCCAGTTCGCGCTGCACGAGGCCACGCTGGTCCTGGGCCTGCTGCTGCGCCGCTACGACCTGCGGGCCGAGCCGGACTACCGGCTGACGGTGACCGAGCGGCTCACCCTGATGCCCGAGGGGCTGCGGCTGCGCCTGGAGCGGCGCACCGCGCCCGTCCCGGCGGCGCCGGTACGCGTTCCCGGGGTGCCGGACGTGTCCGAGACCTCCGGTGAGGGGGCGGGGCCAGGGCTTCGCTGTCCGGTGCACGGGGCGGGTGAATGACCCCGGCGCAGTGCGCCGGCGGGTCCACCCGGTCCGGGCCGAGGTGTTCGGGCGGCGCCTGGCAACCGGCTGTGCGCGAACGGGAGTTCAGTCCTCCTCGTACTCCAGGGCGGTCAGGAGGTCCAGGCGTGCCAGCCGGTCGGTGTCGGCCAGGATGTACATCTGGGTGATCCGGCCGTCCTCGACGGTGACCGCGCTGACCGACAGGGGGCGCCCCTCGGGGGCGTTGGCCATGCCGATCGTGCCGTTGACCAGGACGAGCCGTGCCGTCCCGGCGAACCGGGCGAAGGTGAGCGCCTGGGCGGCAACGGTCCGCGCGCCGCGCACCACCTTGGAGACGGCGGCGCCCCGGCCCGGCGCGCCGGCGTCGACCCGCAGCACCACGTCGGGGTGGAGGACGGCGACCAGCGCCTCCAAGTCGCCGCCGCGCGCGGCGGCGAGGAAGGCCTCGACCACCACGCGCTGGCGCCCCGGGTCGGACTGGCGGATTCTTGGGGTCCTCGCAACACCTGATGGCTTATGTGGCCGTCAGTAGATCACGCAGGCGCTCGGCTGGTGTTTTCCAGCCGAGCGTTTT
>NZ_JBEYVW010000010.1:0-8794 GCF_040644175.1 Streptomyces sp. NPDC047017
AAAAAAAACCACAACCAACACCACAATCGGCGGGCCCCGCCGAACACCCCCCGCCCCCCCCTTCCGTATGCGTACCGCGGGTCACGCCGTCTTCTGCTCGCCCGGCCCCCGGCCGCGCGCGTCGCGCGGGATCAGGGTCGGGTTGACGTTGGAGAGGACCACGTCGGCGGTGATGACGACGCGGGCGACGTCCTTGCGGGACGGGACCTCGTACATCACGCCCTGGAGGACCTCCTCCATGATGGCGCGCAGGCCGCGCGCGCCGGTCTGGCGCAGGATGGCCTGGTCGGCGATGGCCTCCAGGGCCTCGCGCTCGAAGTCCAGCTCGACACCGTCGAGTTCGAACAGGCGCTGGTACTGCTTCACCAGGGCGTTGCGCGGCTCGACCAGGATCTTCAGCAGGGCCTCGCGGTCCAGGTTGTGCACGCTGGTGATGACCGGGAGGCGGCCGATGAACTCGGGGATCATGCCGAACTTGACCAGGTCCTCGGGCATGACGTCCTCGAACTGGTCCTTGGCCTCCAGCTCCCGCTTGGAGCGGATGGTGGCGCCGAAACCGATGCCCTTGGCGCCCGCCCGGCCCTCGATGATCTTCTCCAGGCCGGCGAAGGCACCGCCCACGATGAACAGCACGTTCGTCGTGTCGATCTGGATGAACTCCTGGTGCGGGTGCTTGCGGCCGCCCTGCGGCGGGACCGAGGCGGTGGTGCCCTCCAGGATCTTCAGCAGGGCCTGCTGCACGCCCTCGCCGGAGACGTCCCGGGTGATCGACGGGTTCTCGCTCTTGCGGGCGACCTTGTCGATCTCGTCGATGTAGATGATCCCGGTCTCGGCCTTCTTGACGTCGTAGTCGGCCGCCTGGATCAGCTTGAGCAGGATGTTCTCGACGTCCTCACCGACGTACCCGGCCTCGGTCAGCGCGGTGGCGTCGGCGATGGCGAACGGGACGTTCAGCATCCGGGCCAGGGTCTGGGCCAGCAGGGTCTTGCCGGAGCCGGTGGGGCCGAGCAGCAGGATGTTGGACTTCGCCAGCTCGATGGCGTCCTCACGGCCCTGCGCGCCGCCGTTCTCGCCGGCCTGGACCCGCTTGTAGTGGTTGTACACCGCGACGGACAGGGCCTTCTTCGCGGCCTCCTGGCCGACGACGTACCCGTCCAGGAACTCGTAGATCTCGCGGGGCTTGGGCAGTTCCTCCCAGCGCACCTCGCTGGTCTCCGCGAGTTCTTCCTCGATGATCTCGTTGCAGAGATCGATGCACTCGTCGCAGATGTACACACCGGGCCCTGCGATGAGCTTCTTGACCTGCTTCTGGCTCTTGCCGCAGAACGAGCACTTGAGCAGATCGCCGCCGTCACCGATGCGTGCCACGGTGTGCTTCCCCTTCGCCTGGGAGACGACTGGACGCGATCGTCCAGCGACTCCTGGTGCTGCCTTATGTCGACGGTACCTTGCCGAGCCCCCCGTCCGGGCCCCCCTTGGCACGGTTCACTTCGACGTGACCGTGCCAAGGGGCGACGGGCGGGTGCGGTGCGCGCGTCAGCGGACCGCGGCGTTGTTCATCTTGCGGGTGGAGATGATCTGGTCGACCAGGCCGTAGGAGAGGGCCTCCTCGGCCGTGAGGATCTTGTCGCGCTCGATGTCCTCGCGGATCTTCTCGATCGGCGTGGTGGAGTGCTTGGCCAGCATGTCCTCCAGCTGCGAGCGCATC
Organism: Streptomyces sp. NPDC047017; assembly: GCF_040644175.1. NCBI lineage: Bacteria > Bacillati > Actinomycetota > Actinomycetes > Kitasatosporales > Streptomycetaceae > Streptomyces > Streptomyces sp. NPDC047017. Next base: position 1,709 of record NZ_JBEYVW010000010.1, read on the forward strand.
CGCAGGATCTCGTTGGCGGCGATCTCCAGGTCGGAGACCTGGCCGCGGCCGGTCTCGCTGTAGGGCTGGTGGATCAGCACCCGGGCGTTCGGCAGCGCCATGCGCTTGCCCGGCGTGCCGGCGGCCAGCAGGACCGCGGCGGCGGAGGCCGCCTGGCCCATGCAGACCGTCTGGATGTCGGGCTTCACGAACTGCATCGTGTCGTAGATCGCGGTCAGCGCCGTGAAGGAACCGCCGGGGCTGTTGATGTAGACCGAGATGTCCCGGTCGGGGTCCATCGACTCCAGGCACAGCAGCTGCGCCATGACGTCGTTGGCGGAGGCGTCGTCGATCTGGACGCCGAGGAAGATCACGCGCTCCTCGAAGAGCTTCGCGTACGGGTCGTACTCGCGGATGCCCTGGGAGGTGCGCTCCACGAAGCGCGGGATGACGTAGCGGGACTCGGCCGTCGGGCCGGTGTACTCGGCGCGCGCACGGTCGTGGAGGCCGCTGCCGGGGAAGTCGTTCACGATGTCTCCTGGAAAGGGGCTGGGCGGTCGGCCGGGGGGCTGGCTGGGCTGAGCGGCTCAGGCCCCGGTGCCGCCGCCGCCCGGCATGCCGGCGGCGTGCGTGATGACGTCGTCGATGAGGCCGTACTCCTTGGCCTCGTGGGCGTCGAACCAGCGGTCGCGGTCCGAGTCGCGGGTGATCTGCTCCACCGACTGGCCCGTGTGGTGGGAGGTCAGCTCGGCCATGCGCTTCTTGGTGTGCAGCAGCCGCTCCGCGTGGATCTTGATGTCGGAGGCCGAACCGGCCAGGCCGGCGGAGGGCTGGTGGATCAGGATCTCGGCGTTCGGCAGCGCGAAGCGCTTGCCGGGCGTGCCCGCGCTCAGCAGGAACTGGCCCATCGAGGCGGCCAGGCCCATGGCGATGGTCACCACGTCGTTCTTGATGTACTGCATGGTGTCGTAGATCGCCATGCCGGCCGTGATCGAACCGCCGGGGCTGTTGATGTAGAGGAAGATGTCCTTGTCCGGGTCGGCGGCAAGGAGCAGCAGCTGTGCGGTGATCTTGTTGGCGATGTCGTCGTCCACCGGCTGGCCGAGGAAGATGATCCGCTCGCCGAGCAGCCGGTTGTAGACCTGGTCGCCGAGGCCACCACCGATGGAGGGCTCGCCGGCGGCGGAGGGCATCAGATTCGTCACGTATCCACCTGCTCGTCTTACGACGGCGCCGGGCCGTCTCACGTGTTCTGCCGGGGCGCGGGGCCGTCCGGCCGGTTCCGGGGACTCCCCTGCCCTCGTATTCATGGACCCTAACGCGCGGGCCCCGTCGGGGAATCCCGCGAAGGCAAGTGTTCGCCGGGGGCGTAGCGCCGGGGCCCCTGGTGCGCGGGTGGCCAGGCAGCACAACGGGCCCTGGGGAATGCCCCAGGGCCCATCGTACGTACGTCTGGAGGCGACGCGCGGGGGGATCAGCCCTCGGCCTTCTCCTCGCCCTCGCCCTCGGCGGCGGCCTCGGTGGTCTCCTCCGCCTCGTCCTCGTCGTCCAGGTCGACGACCTCGCCGTTGGTGTCCTTCACGGTCGCGGCCTCGACCACGACGGCCAGGGCCTTGCCGCGGGCGACCTCGCCGACCAGCATCGGGACCTGGTTCTGCTGGACGACGGCCTGCGCGAACTGGTCGGGGGACATGCCGGAGGAGGCGGCGCGGCGCATGAGGTGCTCGGTCAGCTCCTCCTGGCTCACGTTGAGCTTCTCCTTGTTGACCAGCTCGTCCAGGACGAACTGGGTCTTGATGCCCTTGACCGCGGCCTCGCGGGTCTCGGTGTCGAACTCCTCGGCGGTCTTGCCCTGGATCTCCAGGTACTTGTCGAGGGTCAGGCCCATCTGGCCGAGCTGGTGGTGCTCCAGGTTGTGCTTGCGGGTGTTGATCTCGTCCTCAAGGAGCTTCTCGGGGACGGGGACCTCCACCAGCTCCAGGAGCTTGTCCAGGACGCGCTCCTGGGCCTGGGTGGCCTGGTCGTACTGCTTCATGTTCGCCAGGCGCTTGCGGCTGTCGGCGCGCACCTCGTCGAGGGTGTCGAACTCGGAGGCGAGCTGCGCGAAGTCGTCGTCCAGCTCGGGCAGTTCGCGGGCGGCGACCTGGGTGACCTTGACGGTGACCTCGGCCTCCTTGCCGGCCGCCGAGCCGCCCTTCAGCTCGGAGGTGAAGGTGGCCTCGCCACCGGCCTCCAGGCCCTTGACGGCGTCGTCGATGCCGTCGAGCAGCTCGCCGGAGCCGATGGTGTAGGAGACGCCGTCGGCGACGCCGTCCTCCAGAACCTCGCCGTCGACCTTGGCCCGCAGGTCCACCGTGACGACGTCGCCGTCCTCGGCGGCCCGCTCGACCGGGGAGGTGGAGGCGAAGCGCTCGCGCAGCTGCTCGACCGCCTTCTCGACGTCCTCGTCGCTGACCTCGATGGCGTCGACCTCGACCTCGATGCCGGAGTAGTCCGGGATCTCGATGGCCGGGCGGATGTCGACCTCGGCGGTGAAGTTCAGCGTCTCGCCGTCCTTCAGCTCGGTGATGTCGACCTCGGGCTGGCCCAGCGGGTTCAGCTCGGCGTCGTTGACCGCTTCGGTGTAGAACTTCGGGAGCGCGTCGTTGACGGCCTCCTCCAGCACCGCACCGCGGCCGAACCGCTGGTCGATGACCCGGGCCGGGATCTTGCCCTTGCGGAAGCCCTTCACCGTGACCTGCTGGTTGATCTTCTTGTACGCCGCGTCGAGGCTGTCCTTGAGCTCCTCGAAGGGCACCTCGACAGTGAGCCGAACCCGGGTCGGGTTCAGGGTCTCCACGGCGCTCTTCACGGTTCGGTCTCCTTGTGGCTGACTGCTTGGGTTTCGCCGGAGCCAGAGGGGGTCCGGCGGATTAGCCGCCCGGAGGAGTTCGTAGGCCCAGGAGGCCGGACACACGGGCGCGCAGCTTGCATAGTAACCGCAGCCGCTCAGCGCCCCAAAAGGCGATCACGGCGATCACATGAGGTGGCGCCGGTCGGCGGCCGGCTGGTGGTCGGGGTGGCGGGATTTGAACCCACGGCCTTCCGCTCCCAAAGCGGACGCGCTACCAAGCTGCGCCACACCCCGTCTGGTGCGACACGTAGGGTACATGCCCACGGCCGGGACGGCCGCCGCATTCCGTGAGCACCGCCCGGCGCGCCGCCGGGGCGCCGCCACGGCGAGGGGCGCGGGACGGTGTCTTGCGGCAAGGCGGCAAGGGGGTGTGCGGGGACGGCACGGGACCCGCTACGATGCCTTGTGTGCCGCGGTCACCGACTCGCGGCGCGCGTCGTGTGCGGGCGTAGCTCAATGGTAGAGCCCCAGTCTTCCAAACTGGCTACGCGGGTTCGATTCCCGTCGCCCGCTCTGTACGGCTCAGGGCCGGGCCGGAGGATCTCAGATCCTCCGGCCCGGCCCTGAGTCTTTCTCTTACCCGGCTCTTTCCCGGTCAGAAGTGGATCGTGTTGATCGTGTCCGCTATCGAGTTCATGAAGCGGTTGATCGACGGGGCCATGCCGGTGGAGGCGAGGAAGAAGCCGAAGAGCACCGCGACGATGGCCGGGCCCGCTTTGATGGAGCCCCCTCGGAGCAGCACCACCAGGATGACCGCCAACAGCAGCACCACGGACAGTGAAATGGCCACAACTGATCACACCTTCGGTTGGTCCGCTCTCCCGGCCCGGGGCGCCAACCCCACGCCCCCGCTGGAACCATCGTGCCACCAACACGGCCCGCCTATGCCGTCCCTGACGCATCATCGGTGACGGGTCCGCGCCGACGTGCCGCGACGGGCGGTCAGTCGTCCGAGGTGAGACCGAGAAGGGCGCGCATCGTGGCGTACTTCCGTGCGAGGCGTCGCGCGGTGGGCGCGTCCAGGACGGCGAGGCGGCCGGGGTCGGCGTTGTGCGCGAGATCGGCCGCTTTGACCAGGCGGGCGCCGGGGGTGGCGAGGATCCGGCGCGCGTACGCCTCGGGTTCCTCGTCCGGCCGCTTGGTCAGGGCCCGTACGACGTCCTTGGTGCGCCGGGTGAGCGGGGCGGCGTCGAGCCACCGCTCGCTCAGCGCGCCGTCCTCCAGGGCGTCGTGCAGCCAGGCGGCGGTGACGAGTTCGGCGTCCCCGCCGCGGGCGCGCACGCCGTCGGCCACGGCTCGCAGGTGCTCGGCGTAGGGGCGGCCGGCCTTGTCCGTCTGCCCGGCGTGCGCGGAGCGGGCCACGGCCTCCGCCTCGGCCGGGTCCATCACCGGTCCGGCACCGGCCGGTCGCTCCCCCGCCATGGCGGACTCCTCTCGGTTCGCGGTGCGGGCCCTGCCGGCGGACCGGGTCCGTACCGGGTGGTCAGCGCAGCGCGGCGGTGGGGCCCTCGCGGCAGATCAGCAGGAGGGCGCGGTCGTCGTTGACGTCCTTGGCGACCGCCTCGATCAGGTGCCAGGCGGCGCCGTGGAAGCCGCCGGCGACATAGCGGTCGGCCTCGCCGGTGAGGCGGTCGATGCCCTCGGCGATGTCCCGTTCGGCGGTCTCCACCAGGCCGTCGGTGAACAGCATCAGGACGTCACCGGGGCGCAGCGAGCCCTTGACCGAGTCGAACTGGGCGCCGTCGTACACGCCGAGGAGCGGCCCCTCGGCCGCCTTCTCCTCCCAGCGGCCGGTGCCGGCGCTGAGCTGGAGGCCGGGCGGGTGGCCCGCGGAGTACAGCTCGTAGTCGCCGGAGTCCAGGTCGAGGACGAGGTGGATGGAGGTCGCGAAGCCCTCCTCCCAGTCCTGGCGCAGCAGGTAGCCGTTGGCGGCGGGCAGGAAGGCGTGCGGGGGCAGGCTGCCCAGCAGGCCGCCGAACGCGCCGGACAGCAGCAGCGCCCGCGAGCCCGCGTCCATGCCCTTGCCGGACACGTCGGTGAGGACGACCTCCAGGGTGCGCCCGGCGTTGGTACGGGCCGCGACCACGAAGTCGCCGGAGAAGGACTGGCCGCCGGCCGGGCGCAGCGCCATCTCGTGGTGCCAGCCGGCCGGCAGGTGCGGCAGCTCGCTCTGCACCCGGATGCGTTCGCGCAGGTCGAAGAGCATGGTGCCGCCGCGCCGCCAGGGCACGCCGACCCGGCTGCGGAACTGGGCGATCAGCAGCCCGAAGAAACCGCAGGCGGCGACCACCAGGACCACGCCCGGGGTGACCCGGGAGGGGCCCTCGGTGTACGGCCCGAGCCGCACCGACTCCACGATCAGCGCGGTGGCCGCCGCCGCGTACAGGCCGAGCAGGCTGGCCGGGCGCAGCAGCAGGCCGCCGGCGACGATGGGCAGTACCAGCGCGGCCGGTGAGAACCACACCGAGTCGACGAGTGTGAGCGCGGCGATCAGGGGCACGGTCAGCAGCAGGCCGCCGAGCGCGACCCAGTCCGAGCCGTCGCCGCGGAAGTAGTCGACGGCGGATCGGCGCACGCCGACGCGGACCCGGTGCCACTGCATCTTCAACCGGGCCGTGAACGTCTCGGCTTCCGCGCGCCGCCCTCGTCCTGCTGCCATTAGTCCGGGACCCTATCCATCCGGGCCGCCGCTTGGCACGGGAGGTCCGACTTATCCCCCGTCCGGGGCGCGAGTTCACAGGGAACGCGCCGGTGGGACGCCGGTGGGCGCCCCTTAGAAAATTGCTCGCTCCCCCCGGCGGCGCCCTGGTAGGCATGGCGCATGGGGACTCAGCCGACGTACGGGCCGACAGTGCTGCTGCGGGACGAATGGGATAACTGGTACGACAATCTGGTCCGCGCCTTCGGGGGCCTGGCCGATCCCGGGGAACGGGAGCTGGACCGCTCGCTCACCGAGTTCGGCCGCTCGCTGGGCGTCTGGGACGCGGGGGCGTGCGTGGGCACGGCGGGGGCGTTCAGCTTCCGGCTGACCGTGCCGGGCGGCGCCTCGGTGCCGACGGCGGGCGTCACGATGGTGAGCGTGGCCGCCACGCACCGGCGGCGCGGGGTGCTGACGTCGATGATGCGGCGGCAGCTGGACGACGTGCGGTCCTGGGGTGAGCCGCTGGCGGTGCTGACCGCCTCCGAACCGGCGATCTACGGGCGGTTCGGGTACGGCGCGGCGACCTTCGGGCTGGAGGCCGAGATCGACACCGCGCGGGCCGGACTCGCCGTCCCGGCCGGCACGGACGGGATACGGCTGCGGTACGCGGCGCCCGCCGAGGTGCTGGCGGAGTGCGAGGCGGTGTACGCGCGGCTGGTGCCCACCCGGCCCGGGATGCTGGCCCGCGGGACCGGCTGGGAGCGGGTGGCGCTGGTGGACCCGGAGAGCGCGCGGGACGGGGCGTCGGCGCTGCAGTGCGTGGTCGCCGAGCGGGACGGCGAGGTCACCGGGTACGCCCGGTTCCGCACCAAGCTCGGCTGGGGGTCCGGCGGGCATGACGGCACCGTGCGGCTGGCGGGCCTGGCCGCGCTCGATCCGGCGAGCGAGGCGGCGCTGTGGCGCTTCCTGTTCGGCATCGACCTGATGTCGACGCTGCGGGTGCGGGAGCGGCCGGTCGACGACGCCTGGCAGTACCTCGTGTCCGACATCCGGCGGTGCCGGACGCGGCAGCAGGACTCGCTGTACCTGCGGCCGGTGGAGGTGGGGGCGGCGCTGGCCGCGCGCACCTACCAGGCGCCGGTGGACGTGGTACTCGACGTGGCGGACGCCTTCTGCCCGTGGAACGCGGGGCGGTGGCGGCTGAGCGGGGACGCGAAGGGCGCGGTGTGCGAGCGGACGACCGATCCGGCGGAGCTGGCGCTGTCGGTACGGGAACTGGGGGCGGCGTATCTCGGCGGCGTACCGCTGACCGCGCTGGCGGCGGCCGGGCGGGTACGGGAACTGCGCAGCGGGGCGCTGGCGGAGGCGTCGGTGGGGTTCGGCTCGGCGGTGGCACCGTGGCTGCCGCACGGGTTCTAGCGGGGTTCTAGGCGGGGCCGGGGCGGCGGCGGGGGCCGGGCGGGGCCGGGCGGCAGGGGTCGGCCCAGGCCGGGCAGCGGGATTCAGCCGGGACCGGGCGGCGGGTTCAGCCAGAGCTGGGCGGCAGGGGTCGGCCCGGGCCGGGCGGCGGGAT